>JBAVIH010000571.1:0-11590 GCA_049686695.1 Bryobacteraceae bacterium
GGCCGGGTCCGCACCCACGACGGCGGGCAGATTGGCGCCGCGGCCCGCCGCTGCATCCGGGCCGTTGTCCGTGTCCTGATAGCCCTGGAAAGCCCAAGTGCGCGAGGCGGAGCCTGCCAAATCGAACGCTAATCCGCGGTAGGCGCGGAAATCCGTCAAACCCGCGGGCAGCGTGGCGACCAGGAAGTCCGTTGCGCCATAGGGCAGGGAGCCGGACATGTTCCACGCGCCCGGACTGGTTTGCGAGACCGTACACGCCGCACCGTTCGAGCATTGCGTGCTCCAGGCGGCGCCAGTGACGATCACGGAACCGGTGTCTCCGCTCGCGCCCGCGGGCAGCAGGCGAAGGTTCGAAACGGCGAAGCTGAATGGCGTGGCAATCGGGTCAAGCTGGAATGCGATGGCATCGACCTCGGAGAGGTCGAGCGGCACCTGCTGCTGACTCCACACGCCTTGCGCCATGTCGGACCAGTCGATCTCCACGCGGCGCGGTCCCGGCGCGAGCGTGGTGTAGGCGAAGTACCAGTCCCAATTCGGAACCATGCCGGCCGGCTGAAAGAGATTCACGCTGAGTGGAAACGGCTCGCCGACCTGGTTGTGCGCCGCTACGCCCGCCGACCAGTCCGCGCCAACCGCGGTGCTGCCCGGAACGTAGTTGATCCCCACGTGCTGAACGTCGAGGAACGTGTTGTTGACGATCGTGTTAACGTCGGTGATGTTGGCGCCGCTCCACAGGATCGACTCCGCCAGGTTGTCATGCAGGTTGAAATTCTTGCTTCCCGCGTCCAGGTAGATGGCGGCGCCCCAGCGGACCTGGTTTCGCCGCAGGATGTTGTAGGCGATCTCGGTGCCCTTGCCGTCCCTTGACCACGAGTTGAGAATGCCGCAGTCCTGTGCGAACAGGCAGGAGTCTTCGACCACGTTGCGCAGAACCCGTTCGTTCGACCCGAGGACGATTCCGGCGATCGCCGACCGGCGCACGGTGTTGAGTTCTATCAGGGCGCCGTCGGAATCGTCGCTGGTGATGGCGGCTTCGTTGGCCCAGTTCCATCCGCAATCTTCGAGCGTCATCTGGCGGACCGTGTTGGCGCTGCCGGCGAGATGCACGCAACTGCGGCCGGCCAGCCGCACCGATCCGCCATCGATCAGGTTGCCGGAACCGGAGATGTCGAATCCGCCGATGTGTTGGGGATTGATGTTGTAGCCGTCCACCGTGCGAGCCCAGGTGGGCGCGCGCAGGTGGCAATTCCGGATGGTGCAGTTGACGCTGTTCGCGAGGTTGAACCATCCGCCGCGCGCCAGCAGGCCGTTCACATTGAGATAGGACTGGCCGCTCAGGCTGAGCACCGCCGGCGCCGTGCCAGCTTCGACGCGGCCGTTCGGCGATGTCCCGTCCGGCGTCCACACATAGAGTGCCTGGGCAGCCGGATCCCACCACCACTCGCCCGGCGCCGTCAACAACTCGAGTTTGCCGAAGACATAGAAACGGTTGCCGCGGAACGGAACGAGCCAAACAATGTCGTCGATGGGCGAATCGAACGTGAGCTTGCCGGTGCTTCGGTCGTGCGCCGCCACTTGGCGGCTGTAGACGACCCAGGACTCGCCTGCCATGATCTGGACCCACGCGCCAGTGAGATCGACATTGGGCAGCGTCGAGGACGTAATGGAGGTTTCGTTGGCATCGTCGGTCAGCGCGTAGGTCATGTTCGGCAGATCTTCGATGGCGGTGGCCGGCCAGCGCGCCTCGTTCATCAAATGCCCGTCGACGAAAACCTGTTGCGGCTGTGCCGGCCAGGAGGCTTTGTAGATGGAACCCTGGTACACGCTCCATGGCCCGGCAACCGGGTTGGAGCCGAGCAACATGGGACATTCGCCTGGATAAGCCTGAATGGTGATGGGTGCGGCGGCGATGCCCGATCGATTCACTGTGACCGTTTCGTGGTAACTGCCTGCGCGTACGTAAAGAGTGTCACCCGGACTCAGGTGATTCACCGCGGCCTGAATGGTGGCGAACGGTTTGTCCTGGGTACCGGCCGCCGCATCGCTGCCGGATGGCGAAACATAGTAAGTTGCGCCTTGCAGGGCGTAACTGCACAAGGCCGCGCAGACCAGGCGAAAGAACGATGGCATAGCTCCCAGTTTACTGAACACGCCATTGTTATGTGCGCGGCGAAGACCTTCAATCGGAATTCCCATTTTGGCTTTCCATCTCACTCAGAATCAGTTTCGAGGCTGTGGGTACTGAAGGAATCCGCAAGAGTCTCCCAGAAACAAGCCCCTGCCGGCGAAGATGCGGCCTGCACGAAGTACCGATTATCCATGCGACCGGGCAATACTTGCGAAGTTTGTGACGAAGGCGCATCGCGGCGGGACGGAGGCGTCCCGGCGGAGGACGATTTCGCGCTAAGGCGCGCCGGAGGCGAAGCGCAGGAAGGATTCGCGGTAGGTGTGACTGAGCTTGAGCGTGACGCCATCCTTGAGGACTATCTCGTACTCGCCGCGCCCAGCGGGATGCATTTCGCGAATCGTGTCGAGGTTGACGATCGTCGAGCGCTGTATGCGCTGGAATTTGGCGGGATCGAGTTGTTTCTCCAGGGCGAGGATGGTCTGCCGCAGAAGAAAGGACTGCCCGCGGGCGTGGAGGGCAACATAGTTTCCTTGCGCTTCGATCCATGAAACCTCGTCGGGGCGCAGAAAGAAGGCCTTACCGCCCGACGTCACAAGAATGCGCCTGACGGGCTGCGGGCGGGCGCTCCGCTCGCCGAGCATCCGCAACAGCGCTTGGCTCACGTCCTCGCGCTTTTGAAGAGTTATCTGCCGCTTGGCCCGCGCCAGCGTCCGCTCGAACCGCTCGCGGTCGAAAGGCTTCAACAGATAGTCGATGGCATTGACTTCGAAGGCCTTCAAAGCAAACTCGTCGTAGGCGGTGACAAAGGCAATGTTCGGAATCGCCGGCGGCTCCAAGGCCCGCAAGACGCCAAAACCATCCAGATCCGGCATCTGTATGTCGAGGAAGACCAGATCGGGCGCGGCGGAACCGATCATCTCGATGGCCGTGTAGCCGTCGCCGCACTCACCGATCACTTCAATTTCGGCGTCTTCGGCCAGAAAGCTGCGCAGCAAGGCGCGAGCGAGCGGCTCATCGTCAACGATCAGCGTGCGGATGCGATGCGAACTCACGAACCGGGTCCCTCGTTTCCTTCCGTTATGTGAAACGGGATTTCGATCCTGACGCGGAAGCCTCCGCCGGAAAGATTCTCGAGCTTCAGGTGCTGCGTTTCCCCGTAGAGCTGGCTAAGGCGGGCGCGCGTGTTGGCCAGGCCGAGGCCGGAAGGCTCGGGAGTTCTCAGCCGTTCTTCCAGAATTCCGGGGCCGCTGTCCTGCACCGTCAACAGCAGACGCTGGTTGTCGCGCAAGGCGCTCACGGCGATCTCTCCGCCGCAACCGTAGGGCGCAATGCCGTGACGCACGGCGTTCTCCACAATCGGTTGCAGGATGAGCTGCGGCACTGCGGCGTCGAGAATCTCCGCCGCCGCCTCCACGCTGAAACGCAGGCGGCTGCCGAAGCGCATCTGCTCAATGGCGAGGTAGCGCCGCAGGAACTCGAACTCCTGGCGGAGCGGAATCTCCTGCCGGTCGAGATCGCGCAGCGTCATGCGCAGAAAATCGCCCAGCAGCGCCGTCATCTTCTGCGCAGCTTCGCGGTCGGTCATCTGCAGAGCCGAGATGGAATGCAGCGCGTTGAAGAGAAAGTGCGGGTGAAGCTGCATCTTGAGTGCGGTCAGATTCGCGTTGGCGAGTTGCGCCTGCAAATGCGCGGCTCTCAACTCACCCTGCTGAAAGCTCCGGTAGTAAAGGAAGGCCTGAGTGGCGGCCATGGTCATGCCGTAAGCGAGCACAGCCATTAGAAGATCCTGCACATACCAGTAGTGCAGGTAGGGCAGTTGGGACTTTGCCACGGTGATCGCCCAGCGAGGCTGTGTCGCCACGGAGTAAGCCAGGATATACGCGTAGGGATGGAGGCTTCCCACGGTGAGAGCGATGAGGGCGTGGATGCATAGGTTGCGCAGCCTATGTTCCTGCGCCGCCGGCAGCCACTGCGCCAGCACAATGGCCAGAGGAACGATGGGCAGAAACAGATACCAAAGCAGGAGCGCATGAGCAAAGGCCTCGCCCCAGCTATGCTGCCCATTGTCCACGCTGATGATTTGCACCGCGTTGATGGCGCCGAAAAACGTGGCTGCCGCAAAGGCAAAGAGAAAGACGGCCAACCACAAGGGCGGCTTTGCCATCTTAACCGCAAGGGTCGCGTTTCGAGCCTTCCCGTGCTCAATCATCTCCATTAGGCGACGGCCTTTGCGCCGGCGATTTCCATCAATTCATGCTCTCGTCTATGGAATGTCGCGAATGCTGCGACGGGATCCGGTTTATCCCAAGTCCCTCAAGCGACGGCAGGATCTCTTGCTCCGGCTGCCTCCAAAAGAGCGAGTACTCGCCCTGGAGGGCGGTGACGGGCTGAACGGCATGGGCGCGACGGATGGTTTGCGCACCTGCCTCCGAAAACGTCTTCCATTCACCAGACATGTGTCGCAAGAACCCGCAGACGGCCCGCGATCCGATTCACCACGGGAACGCGCAGCACGATCTGCAGATTCTTCTTCTGCCAATCCCGAGGGAATCGCCGGGCGGCCTCGGAGAAGTAATCCGGATCACTGAGGAGTTCGCCGGCCGCTATGGTGCCGTATTGCGTGAGGCCGGCGGCGATTACGACGGTGCGGTCGGTCGTGGTATCGAGAATGCGCGACACGATCGCGTAATCATAAGGTACGTCCCAGTTCGGCCACGCCCCCGTCAGTTTCCATTCCGTATTCTCCGGATGCTGGCTGTCATGGACCATGCCCGTATCGTGCGCGCCATCCTTGATGAACGTGAAGCGCAGTTGGCCGGCGGTACGCAGAGTCCATGGGTTATCGAACGCCCCGATCAGCACGGCAGCCGTGTCCCGCAGATCCGCGAACGATGTGGACCGCTCACCGCGGATGTGGTAGGGTTTGCGATACCTTTCCAATAGCGCTGCCATGCGCACAAGACAGACAGCGTCGTCCAATGCCACATACCGGTCCCGCAGGATGACGAGATCCTCCTCGCGAAGCGGACGGTGTGGGGGCGGCGCGCCTGATGGTTGCTGGGTGTTGAGTCCCTGCATCTCGTCCTGAGCCTGGGCCGATCTCAAATTGTACGCAGCCTGCAGACCCACGCAGATGAGCACTCTACCCGGCGCTTTGAGCACAGGACTCCAAAACTGATCGAGGTCGGAACCTTTCCATCCCAGCACCAGAAGCGTAAGCGGCAGAATCAGAGCCACCGCGGCAGTGGCGCCAACGGCGCGGACCCAATTCCGCTTGCGAGGCTGCGCGGGCGCCACCACTCCACCGTCGGGGAAGTGGAACTCGGCGATGTAGGATCCGGGAAGCAGTTCGATACGGACCTCGGATTCGTGGCCGGGTTCCTGGTAATATTGAGCCAGTTTTTTTCGAATCTCAGCCGCACCGGCGCGAACGATTGGGTCTTGACTGGTGTCGTAGTCCGGCTCACGTCCGAACACGGCGATTCCGAGAGTCCGCTCCTTCAGGGAAGAGGTATCACCAGCGAGAGTCTGCTCGGTAATATAGCGGAGCAGCATCTGGCAACGGCGGCTGCCCTTGAACAGGTGACTGGCAAGGACGCGCTCCAATAATGCCCGGACCTCCTCCGCCTTCTCCGGAGGCAAATGGGGCGTCGGGACTCGTGGCTCAGGCTGACGGGACATCCCTTGATATTTTCAATGCCATCCTATCATGAAGCTAACGGTACCATACTTATTTTTTTGAACCTCGCTCATCCGGCGCAAGATACTGAATTCAAATGATATAGCATGTATCGGACCGTAATGTCCTTATCATGGGCCATAGGGCGGTGTAACCTCCGGCGACCCCCAATCCAGGCACATCCATCCGCGTGGGAGGAAGGCAAGCCTGGTGAGCGTTGGGGATTTCTTGCATTTACTAGGAGGTAAATGTGCAAAAGGCTAGTCTCAAAATCGGTTTGATCCTGTGCGTTCTCCTGGGAATGTTCGCATTCCAGGCCTCCGCACAAGAAGCAACCATTCTCGGAACTGTGACGGACCCGTCCGGAGCCGCAATTCCGAACGCAGCCGTCACAACTACAAACATCGAAACCAACCAAGTCAGCCACTTCACCACCAGCGGCGAAGGCCTGTATCTGGCGCCCAGTCTTCAGATTGGCCACTACATTGTCCGCGTGGAAGCGGCAGGCTTCAAGAAGGCGGAGCAAAAGGACATTGCCTTAGCCGTGGGCGATCGCGCCCGCGTGGACTTCAAGTTGGAGATCGGCACCGGAATCGAGAGCGTTACCGTCGAGGCGACGCCAGTTGCGGTTCAGACCGAAACCGGTGAAGTCAGCGATGTCATTACCAGCGCGCAGGTGACGCAGCTCGCGGTGAACGGCCGGTCGATTTACGGCTTAACCGCCCTGGTCGCCGGCGCGTCCAGCAACATGCCGGACGTCAACACGCCTACCGCGGTGGGCGGCAACGCGACCGTCAGCTACAACGGCAACCGCAACTCGCACAACATCTATATGATTGATGGCGGCGAGGACCTGGACCGCGGTGGGTCGGGCACGATCAGCGTGATGCCGTCGATCGACTCCGTCGGCGAGTTCCGCACCCTGACGTCCAACTACAGCCCCGACTTCGGCTTATCCGCGGGGGCGACCTTCACCATGGTGTTCAAGTCCGGAACCAGGGATCTGCACGCCGCGGCGTGGGAATTCGTCCGCAACGAGGACCTGGACGCCAACACGTTTTTCAACAACAGATCGGGTGTTGCCAGAAACCTCGACCGGTACAACGTCTACGGATTTAACGTCGGCGGCCCGGTGTACATTCCGAAGGTCTTCAACACGAAGAGAGACAAGACCTTCTTCTTTTACAACATGGAATGGCGCAAAATCGTTAGTTCCGGCGGCCTCAACACGACCGTCCCTTCGACCAGCGAGTACGGCGGCGCGTTCTCGCCTTCACTCGCTAATACAAGCTTGCATACGCCGTGCACAAACCAAGTCTCGGCCGCGATTGCGGCCCAGTTTGCCAGCGCCGGCCAGGCGCTGAGCACACCCAACTCGAAAGGCAACTGCGCGATCGACCCGACGTTGTCGGGGAGCCAGCAGGCCGTCCTAGTTCCCTTCACCAACAACCGGATCCCCACTTCTCTGCTAGACCCGAACGCCCAGGCCCTGTTGAAAGCCGGCATTTTCCCGGCCCCCAACAACGGCACCCAGTTCGTAGGCGGCGGTGTGGCGCCCACCAACGTTCGCGAAGAAATCGTCCGGGTTGACCACCACTTCGGAGACAAGATGTGGGTATTCGGTCACTTCCTGGCTGACTCCATTGCCCAGACCTATGCGACCACGATGTGGAGCGGCGACAACGTTCCATCGGCCGGCAATACCTTCGGAAACCCGTCCTATAGCGGCGTTGTGCACTCCAGCTACGTGATCAGCCCGACCCTGCTCAACGAGTTGGCGTTCAACTACAACGGCAACCGCATCAACATCCTGCCGGATTCGACCGCGCTTGGCGTTCTGGATCGCACCAAAGACGGCGTGAACATTCCGTTGCTGTTCCCGAATACCACCAACCTGGATAACCGGATCCCGGGGATCTCGTTGTCGCAACTCGGAACCAACTACGCCCTCAACTGGGTTCCCTGGACCAATAAGGCGGACGATTATCAGATTCGCGACGATTTCTCGGTCACTAAGGGAGCGCACCAGCTCAAGTTTGGGGTTAGCTGGGCGATCTACAAGAAGATCCAGACCTACTTCGCCGACACCCAAGGGAATTTCACCTTTAACGGCAACTACACGGGGAACGACATGGCCGACTTCCTGCTGGGTATGGCCTCCGGCTACAGCGAGGATGGCTATCAAGGCGATGGGCACTGGGACAACCAGTCCTGGGCCGTGTACGCAGAGGACAACTGGAAGGTCAGCCGCAACCTGACGCTGAACCTCGGCCTCCGCTGGGACGGCATTCCGCACACCTACGAAGAATCGAATCAGCAGTCGGGTTTCTTACCGTCTCAATGGGTTGCGGCCAACGCGGCGACCCTGTGCACGGGCGGCTCTTCGATCTGCCCCAACAGCCCGGGCCTCGGCGTCAGCCCGATCCCGGCTCTGGCGGGGACGCCGATGTATCTGAATGGCATCGGGATCGCCGGACAGAATGGCGTACCGCGCGGCATCGTGCAGAACTACTGGCACAACTTCGGCCCGCGCATCGGCTTCGCCTACGACCCGAAGGGTGACGGAAAGACGGTTGTCCGCGGCGGCTTCGGCATTATGTACGACCGCATGGAAGGCAACGAGCAGTACAACGCAGCCACCAACGTGCCGTTCGGCGCCACGGTCGGCTTCAGCAACGTCAGCCTGTCCAATCCGGGCGTCAGCATCCTGACCGGACAGAAGGTCACGGCTCCGATCCCGATCACCGGCATCACGGCCTGCTCCCCGACCGAATACCAGCCGCCGGAGAGTATCCAGTACAACCTCGGCGTGCAGCGCGAATTGGCCCGGAACACCGTGCTCTCGGTTGCTTACGTCGGCACCCTGCAGCGCCACCAGAACGAATACACCGACATCAACGTGCCCAACCAGAGCCTTTTGGCGCAGTTGATTCAGGGTACGCTCACCTATAACACCGTGCTTCCATACTCGGGCTTCGGCGGTATCCGCCTTGGCACGAACGACGAAAACGGACACTACAACAGCTTGCAGATGACCTTGCGTTCGCAGGTTCGCAAGGACATAACCTTGGAAGCCGCGTACACGCTCTCCAAGGCGTATGATCCGACGAACGGCGGCGGCGGCGTGGGCGACTTGAACAACCTTTCGAACCCATACAACCGCGCGTACGACAACGGCCCGAGCCCGCTCGATCGCCGTGACGTATTCGTCATGGATTTCATCTACGACCTGCCCATTCTCCGCGGCAACAGCGGCACCCGCCTGCTGCGCGCAACCTTGGGCGGTTGGCAGCTTTCCGGCATCGTGACCGCCGAAACCGGCTTCCCTCTGTATCTCAGCTTGGGCGGCAGCCAGGGCTCCAACGGTCTGGCCAACGGCTCTAACCGGCCGAACGTCAGCGGTAACGTTTCTCAGCCGCACTCGTTCAACGAGTGGTTCGATCCATCCGCGTTCTCGGCGCCGGCGGTGGGCCAGTGGGGCGACTACGCCCGCAACTCCATCTACGGACCGGGCCGCGATAACTGGAACATCGCGCTGTTCAAGAACTTCACTCTCAGCGAAAAGCGCGGCAGCCGCTTCGAACTCAGGCTGGAATCCTTCAACACCTTTAACCACACCCAGTGGAGCGGGATCGGTACGACCTTCGCCAACACCAGCCAGTTTGGCCAAGTGACCGGCACGTATAACCCACGGAACATTCAGCTCGGGGGGAAGCTGATGTTCTAGACTAGTCCGGCCGTGCCCCGCCCGGGCTCCCCTGACCCGGGCGGGGTTTTTCTTGAGGCCCGCTGAGCGGGATCAACCGCCCCTACTTCCGTGGCTCCTTGACTTTGACCACGCGATCGGCCGCCACATTTCTCAGCTCCCTTGTCACGGCTCCAGCGAGATGACCGTTACCGACTTTGGCGCAACCAGACATCGCGCCACGACTCTTTCAGGAAGGCTCTTCGAAGCCCCAACTCTTACACCGCATCTGCGTTAACCACTGTGGTCTAATTAGGAGGAAACGTGCGAACAACCGGCTTCCGAGGTCCGACGGCGATAATTGCTTTCTGGTGTTTGGGCAGGCTGTGGTCCCAGAGTTCCGAGCCCTCCCCGTACTGGAATGCCGCGCTGCCCGCGGCACAACGCGCCGCGGATCTTGTTCCCCGCATGACCGTGGAAGAAGAGGTTTCGCAACTCGTGGATCAGTCGCGCGCGGTGCCTCGAATCCTTGCCAGTGGTTCCTTTGAGGCTTCATCCGCCATTTCTCTCGCGGCCCAATCGCAGCAGGCTCCATCCAGAACCATTCTCGTGAATCTCAAAGATACGACGGGGAAGGTGGATCGCTTCTTCGACTTATCGGTTGGGTCCGATTTTCCTGGCACGCTGATTCGTGATGACAGCCAGGCTCAGCTCAAGCTCACTGTGGATGAACTCGGCTTTCGCTATATCCGTTTTCATGCGATCTTTCACGACGTGTTGGGAACGGTGCGAATCGAAGACGGAAAAACGGTCTATAGTTGGTCAAAGATCGACCAGCTTTACGACGACTTGCTGGCCCGGCACATCAGGCCGTTTGTCGAGCTCGGTTTCACACCGAAGGCCCTTGCCACGTCGCAGAACAGCGTCTTCTATTGGAACGGCAACACATCGCACCCGAAACCGGAAGGTTGGCACGACCTTGTCGATGCTTTTATCCGGCACATCGAGGGGCGCTACGGAAGAGGCGAAGCGCGCACGTGGTTTTTCGAAGTGTGGAACGAACCCAACCTCTCTGGCTTCTGGGAAGGTGGCGATCAGAAAGCATACTTCGAGCTCTACGATCTGACTGCGAAGACGATCAAGTCCATTGACCCTGCATTGCGGGTCGGAGGACCGAGCACTGCCGGAGCGGCATGGGTTCCCGAGTTTCTCGCCCACGTCAAGCAGAGCGGCGCTTCTGTTGACTTCGTGACAACGCACACATATGGCGTCGAGGGAGGATTTCTCGATGAAAACGGAGTGAGCGACACAAAACTCTCGGCATCCCCCGACGCGATTGTCGGTGACGTGCGGCGCGTTCGCGAGCAGATTTCGGCTTCGCCGTTTCCCGGGCTTCCGCTGTACTTTACCGAGTGGAGCACAAGTTACACGCCGCGCGACTCGGTGCACGATTCCTACATCAGTGCGCCCTACATCCTGACCAAGCTCAAAGCCAGTCAGGATATGGTGCAGGGCATGAGCTACTGGACCTACACCGATCTGTTCGAAGAACCCGGACCTCCGAGTGCGCCGTTTCAAGGAGGATTCGGGCTTCTGAACCCGCAAGGCATTCGCAAGCCGGCGTTCTTCGCTTACAAGTACCTTCACGCACTTCAGGGCGACAGCCTCAAGACGAGCGATCCGCAGGCGATGCTGGCCACTCAGGGTGGAAGCGTCACGGCTGTCATTTGGGACTTGGAGCAGCCGGATCAGAAAGTGAGCAATCGATCCTTCTATACAAAGCCGATTCTCGCGAGTGCGGCGGCGCCCGTACAGTTGCGGGTAACGCATCTTGTGCCGACGGCTGCTTACCGCTTGGAGGTACATCGCGCTGGATATCACGCCAACGATGCTTATTCCGCATACATCGAGATGGGCTCTCCCAAGGAGCTGACCGCGGCGCAGATCGCGCATTTGAACGAGCTTACGCGCGATCTGCCAGAGACAGACAAGGTGATGCGAAGCGGGCCCACGGGCACGGTCGAGTTTACCGTGCCGATGAATAGTAACGACGTTGTGCTCGTCAAGCTGAAACGCAGCCAGGGGGGCAATTGAAAGA
>JBAVIH010000572.1:0-9546 GCA_049686695.1 Bryobacteraceae bacterium
CGCCGGCTCTCCTCTTGACATTCTAAAGGAACGGGCGCATACTCCTTTTGGATGTCTACACGAGAGACCAAAACCGATATTCTGCAAGGTACCCTGGACCTGATGGTGCTGCGGACGCTGGCGACGATGGGGCCGCAGCACGGCTTCGGGCTGGCGCAGCGGATTCAACAGATCTCCGGCGGCATGCTGGACTTGAACCAGGGGACGCTGTACCCGGCGCTGCTGCGGCTGGAGCATCGCGGATGGATCCGCTCGCGGTGGGGCGTCTCGGGCAACAACCGGCGCGCCCGGTTTTACGAAATCAGCGCGGCCGGGCGGCGGCAGGTGGAAAAGGAATCCGAGGAATGGGCGCGGACGGTCGCGATCATGGACCGCTTCGTACGGCTGACGGAGACGGAGTAACCCATGCCCGATACCTGGATGCGCATACGGGAGTTGATCGACAGGACGCGGCTGGACGGCGAGCTGGATGAAGAGGTGGACCTGCACTTGCAGATGATGGAGGAGGAATTCCGGCGGCGCGGCATGAGCGAAGCGGAAGCCAAAGCCGCCGCGCGGCGGGAATTCGGCGGGGTGGCGCAGGCCAAGGAAGCTTACCGCGACCAGCGCGGCTTCCCGTGGTTAGAAAGCTTCGCCAAGGACGTCCGCTATGCGCTGCGCGGGCTGCGCCGCAGCCCGGGCTTCACGGCCGCGGCGGTGGCGTCGCTGGCGTTGGGCATCGGCGCCAACACGGCGATCTTCTCGCTGTTCCACACCCTGATGCTGCGCATGCTGCAGGTCGAGCATGCGGAGCAACTGATCTCGATCCATTCCACCGGGGGCTGGGGCACCGGGAATGTGTCGGTGCCGCTCTACCGGGAGATCGCCGGACGGGCCGATCTTTTCAACGGCGTGATCGCCACTACCGGGGCGAGCAAGGTGCGATTTACGCCGTACCCGGGCGGCCGCGAAGAATACACGCAAAGAGAATACGTATCGGGCAATTACTTCCAGGTGCTGGGAATCCGGCCGGCGATCGGGCGGCTGTTCACCGGCGAGGACAATCGCGTCCCCGGCGGGCATCCGCTGGCGGTGCTTGGCTACGATCTGTGGCGCAACCACTTCGGCGCAGACCCGGGGGTGCTGGGCCGTACCGTGCTGGTGGACGAACAAGCGCTGACGGTGATCGGCGTGGCTGCGCCGGGATTCGGTGGCGTGGAGCTGGAGCGGCGCACGGACGTCTGGGTACCATTCCTGATGTCCCACTTTGGCCAGGTGATGAGTCCCCACTCATGGTGGCTCTCGCCGATGGCGCGCATGCGGCCGGAGGCGCCGCGGCGGCGGACACAGGCGGCTCTCGATGTGCTGATGCAGCAGCACCTGAGCGCACTCTATGGAGGGAATCGCAATGCCGGGTTCCGCGAGAAGGCGATGGGGCAGCGGCTGGAGATTCGCAGGGGGAGTGTGGGCCTGTCGCTGCTGCGGGAACACTTCGGCAAGCCGCGGACAGGCGCCTTCGGCGGCGGGGAACAACCGGCGGCCTTCACGGCGGGAGGCCCGGGGCTGGGCCACGATCAGCGCCCCGAGGCCGCCGGGCCGCGGGTCAGCGATGCGGGGCATGTGGCGCTTCCTTTCGGCCCACGGTACAATTCGGGGTTCATCACCGAAAAGGAGATCTCACATGGCCCCGAGTCGAAGAACCTTTGTCGCCGGTCCCGGAGCGGCTCCGCTGGCGGCCCAGATGCGCTCCATTCGCAGCAAACTGTCTTTGGCATTCGTCTTCTTGTTGGGCGTCAGTTCCCTGAATGCCCAATGGGCGCCACTCGTGTCCGACCCCGATGCGGCTCAGCGTATTGCCTGGTGGCGTGAGGCACGGTTTGGCATGTTCCTGCACTGGGGCGTCTACTCCATCCCGGGCCGTGGCGAGTGGGTGCAGTGGGCCGAGCAGATTCCCACCGACGAGTACGCCAGGCTGGCCGGCCAGTTTCATCCCGAGCGCTTCGATGCGGACGCCTGGGCGAGCGTCGCCAAAGCCGGCGGTATGAAATACATGGTCCTCACCGCGCGCCACCATGACGGCTTCGCCCTCTTCGACGACCCCGGCAGCAGTTTTACGGCGACGAAATCCGCCGCCCGTCACGACTTCGTGGCCGACTATGTCAAGGCGGTGCGCAAAGCCGGGCTTGGCGTGGGGCTGTATTACTCGCCGCTCGACTGGCGCTTCCCCGGCTTTTTCTTCCCAGGCATCTACCGGCAAAACGCCATCGAACTTCGCGAGCAATACGAACGGCAGATCGACGAGCTTGCTTCCCGGTACGGCAAGTTGGACATTTTGTGGTTCGATGGCGGGGGCAATGAGTGGCTGGGCTTCGGCGGCCTCCAGTTCACCGGCAGCGGCTGGCAGGCGCGTCCCAAGAACAAGCCTTACACGGGCAGCTTCGATTGGCAGGACGTTAAGACCGTCGCTCATCTTCGCCAATTGCAGCCCGGAATCGTTCTGAACGATCGCACCAATGCGCCCGCCGATTTTCGCTCGCGCGAGGGCGATAGAGCGCTGGGCGATTTTGACAACCAGCACCCGTGGGAGTTGTGCACAACGATTACGGAAGGCGCCTGGGGCTACCAGGCCAATGCCAAGGTGAAGCCGCTCGCGCAGCTCCTGCGGTTGCTGGTGGGCGCCGCCGGACGCGACGGCAACATGCTGCTGAACGTGGGACCGCGCCCCGACGGCCAGATTGACCAGGCTCAGGCCGATCGTCTGCGCGAAATCGGCCACTGGCTCAGCCTGTACGGCGAGAGCATCTACGGCACACGCGGAGGGCCCTGGCTTCCGGGAGTATACGGCGTCTCGACCCATAACGGAAAGCTCGTATACGTTCACGTTTTGCATCCACCGGAGAACTCCTCGCTGGCGCTGCCAACGCTAACTGTGCGGGTCATGAAGGCAACATTGCTTCATGGAGGAGATGTGCCGTTCGAGCAGACCGCGCAGGCTTTGACGCTCAGTCTGCCATCGGGCTCCCCCGACGACATCGATACCGTCG
Organism: Bryobacteraceae bacterium; assembly: GCA_049686695.1. GTDB lineage: Bacteria > Acidobacteriota > Terriglobia > Bryobacterales > Bryobacteraceae > Bog-375. The sequence continues at coordinate 3,024 of JBAVIH010000572.1, forward strand.
TGAAGCTTGAACTCGCCGAGCCATGGACAACCAGCGCCGTGGTCCCGGCTCGGGCGCAGTAATTGGATTGTCGGATACTCCCGATCTGAAACCGAGCCGCTTGCGATCCCAGCTAAATGCTTCTTCCCACCGCGGGGGCGATGATCCGCAACTGCGCCATCAGCTCGGTGAATTGTTCAGGCCGCAGGGACTGTGCGCCATCGCTCAGAGCGCGGTCCGGATCGGGGTGGACCTCGATCAGCAGCCCATCTGCGCCGGCGGCCACCGCGGCGCGCGCCATGGGCGGGACCTTATCGCGCCGGCCGGTGCCGTTCGACGGGTCGGCCACAATCGGCAGGTGCGAGAGTTTTTTCGCCACCGGGATGGCGGAGATATCCATCGTGTTCGTGGTGTAGGTTTCGAAGGTGCGGATGCCGCGCTCGCACAGGATCACATCGTAGTTGCCGCCGGCCAGGATGTGTTCGGCCGAAAGCAGCAGCTCCTCGATGGTGGCGGCGATGCCGCGTTTCATCAGCACTGGCTTGCGCTGCCTGCCGAGCTCGCGCAGCAGGTTGAAGTTCTGCATGTTGCGCGCGCCGATTTGCAGGATGTCGGCGTACTGGCTCAGCAGCGGGACCTGCGTAAGATCCATCACCTCGCTCACCACCAGCAGGCCGTGGCGATCGGCGGCCGCGCGCAGCAGCGCGAGACCTGCCTCGCCCAGCCCCTGAAAACCGTACGGCGAGCTGCGCTGTCTGAAGGCGCTGGCGCGAAGGATGGCTGCGCCGGCGGAAGCCACAATTTCGGCCGACCGCTCGATCTGCTCGCGGCTTTCCACGCTCGACGGCCCGGCCATCACCACCACGCGGCCGCCGCCGATTTCGCACCCGCCCACCTTGACGACCGTCCCGCCGGGCCGAAAATGGCGGCTGGCGAGCTTGTACGGCGATGCGATGCGATGCGCTTCCTTCACGCCATCCATCACCTCGAACACACCCAGGTCGAACTCCGGATTGCCACCCACCCCGCCGAGCACGGTGTGGACGTGCCCCGTCGAGCGGTGGACGTTGAACTCCATCTCCACCATGCGGTCGATCACCGCCTGGATGTTCTCTTCGCTGGCGCCTGCCTGCATCACCACGATCATGGCTTGCCTCCCTCCGATTGCATGCGCATCCGCTGCACGGTGCGCGCTTCGTCGATAATGCGTTCGAAAACACGGCGCAGGCCGTCCGGCGGCAACGGACCGCCGTTGGACGCGATCACGTTGGCGAACACTTCGCTCTCGCGCTTGGGCTCGTAGATGGGCAGGCCGGCCAGCCGCTTGATGCGGCCGATGTCCTCCACCACGCGCATGCGCTCGTTGAGCAGTTTCACGATCTCCCTGTCCAGTACGTCGACCTGCGTGCGCAGCCCGTCCAACTGGGGCCGCGCTTCTTCTTCCGTCATGCCTGCGCTCCAAAACCGTGTTTCAACTCGCGGGTGAAACTTTCGAGTTGAATCTCGAGCGACGCGTTGTCGCTGTTTCTTTCGATCAAGCGGACGAACGCGCTGCCCACCACCACCGCGTCCACCTGGCTGCCCAACTCCGCAACCTGTTCCGGATTCGAGATGCCGAAGCCCACCGCCAACGGCAAATCGGTGATGGCGCGCATGGCGAGTACCAGCGGCGCGGCCGCGCCGGATAGCGAATCGCGCTCGCCCGTGACGCCGGTTCGCGACACCAGGTAAACGAAGCCGGTGGAATAGCGCGCCACCAGCTCCAGCCGCCGCGGCGTGGAAGTGGGCGCGGCCAGAAACACCGTGTCGAGGCCCCGCCCGTGCATGGCGCCCACATACTCGTGCGCTTCTTCCACCGAGGCGTCGGTGAGCAGGCAGCCATCGATGCCGGCCTGCGCGGCGTCGCGCGCCAGCCGCTCCAGGCCGTAGCGCAGCACCGGGTTCAAATAGGTGAACAGCAGCAGCGGCGCCTCCGAGCGCTGACGGATTTCGCGTGCGATTTCGAGCACGCTCGCGAGCGACGTGCCGGCCCTCAGCGCCCGCTCGCCGGCGCGCTGGATCACCGGCCCATCGGCGATGGGATCGGAAAACGGCACGCCCAGCTCGATCAGGTCCGCGCCGCCGCGCAGCATCGCTTCCACCAGCGCCGGCGTGCGCTCCGGCGAGGGATCGCCCGCGGTTAGATACGCGATGAGACTCTTGCGCCCGGCGTGTTTTCGCTCTTCGAACATGCGGCCGATGCGCGTCATGGCTGGTCGATCTCCGGGAAGTTCTCGCGGTAAATATCAATGTCCTTATCGCCGCGGCCCGACAGGTTGATCAGAAATGTCTTGCCCGCGGCGACAGGCGCGCGGCGAATCGCTTCGGCCACCGCGTGCGCGCTCTCGAGCGCCGGGATGATGCCTTCCACGCGCGAAAGCTGGAGCGCCGCGGCCAGCGCTTCCGAATCCGAAGCGGCCACGTATTCGGCGCGGCGCTGGTCGTGCAGCAGGGCGTGCTCCGGGCCGATCATGGCGTAATCGAGACCCGCCGAAACCGAATGGGTGAGCGACACTTGCCCGTTTTCGTCCTGCAACAGGTAGCTGAAAGCGCCTTGCAGCACGCCCGGCGCGCCGCCGCGGAAGCGGGCCGCGTGTTCGCCCAGCCCTTCACCGCGGCCGCCGGCTTCGACGCCGATCAGCGCGACCGTGGGATCCGCCAGAAACGCGTGGAAGATGCCGATGGCATTGGACCCTCCGCCCACGCAGGCGAAAACCGCGTCGGGCAGGCGCCCTTCGGAAGCCAGTATCTGCCGCCGCGCCTCCTCGCCGATCACCTTCTGAAAATCGCGCACCATCATCGGATACGGATGTGCGCCCAGCGCCGAGCCCAGCAGGTAATAGGTGTCGCCGACATTGGTCACCCAATCGCGCATGGCCTCGCTGATGGCGTCTTTCAAAGTGCGGCTGCCCGCTTCCACCGGCGCCACCCGCGCGCCGAGCAACCGCATGCGGAAGACGTTGAGCCGCTGCCGCCGCATGTCCTCGGTGCCCATGTAGACCACGCACTCCAGGCCCAGCAGCGCGCACACCGTGGCAGTGGCCACGCCGTGCTGCCCGGCGCCGGTTTCGGCGATGATGCGGCGCTTGCCCATCCGCCGCGCCAGCAGCGCCTGGCCCAAGCTGTTGTTGATCTTGTGCGCGCCGGTGTGCAGCAGGTCCTCGCGCTTCAACCACAGGCGCGCGCCGCCCAACGTGCGGGAAAGCCGCTCGGCGCAATAGAGCGGCGTCGGCCGCCCGGCATAGGTGCGCAGCAGCTCGCTCAGCTCGGCTTGAAACGCCGGGTCCTGGCGCGCTTCCAGATAGGCGCGCTCCAGTTCCTCGATCGGCGCCATCAGCACTTCCGGCACAAAGCGGCCGCCATACGGTCCGAAGTGGCCGGTCGCGTCCGGCTGCGGGCTCATCGGGCGAGCGCCTCCCGGGCCGCACGCAAAAAATCGGTCATTTTTCGATTATCCTTTTTTCCCGGCGCGCTCTCCAAACGCGAGCAGGCATCCACGCCCCATGGATGCGCCAGCGCGACGGCCAGCGCCACGTTCGAAGCGTCCAGACCGCCGGCCACGATAATTGGCCTGGGAGCGCCGGCGGCAAGCTTCCAGTCGAACGACTCACCCGCGCCGCCGAACAGTTCGCCCGCCGGTCCATCCAGCAGCAGCGCCTCGGCGGGGCAATCGCGAAAGCGCGCGAAATCGAAATCCGGGCCCACGCGAACGGCTTTCCACACCGGGAGCGAAGTTGGATAACCGTCCGTCGTTTCCGCGCCGTGCAGTTGCGCCACGTCGAGCGACGCTGTGAGTGCGATCTGCTCGATGCGAGCCGGCGTTTCATCGACGAACACACCCACGCGCCGCACGCCCGCCGGCGACACAATTTCCGCCGCCCGCTCCGGCGCGATGTAGCGCGGGCTGCGCGGATAGAAATTGAAACCGATCGCGGTGGCGCCGCCCTCAATCGCCGCGGTGGCATCCTCCTGGTTGGTGATGCCGCAAATCTTGACGATCATGCCGCCACCAGGTTTCGCGCGCGAGGTTCGGTCGCAAAGTGGGACAGGCGCTTTCGCCTGTCAACCTCGTGGCTCCGAACGCGCATCGGAGCCGCGACCGTGAGGGAGCGGTTTCCGCAACGCAACACCAATGTCCGCGCCGAAGCCCCCGTGGCGCCGGCTGTCAAGCCGGCTGAGCCGAGAGTCGTCTCGGCTTTTTTTCCCGTAGCACCGAACGTCGCGGTCATGCGGTCAACTCGCGCAGCGCGGCGGCGGGATCGCCCGCCCTCATCAGGCGCTCGCCCACCAGAAACGCGGAGTAGCCGGCCGCCCGCAGCCGGCCGATATCGGCCGCGCTGTGTATGCCGCTTTCGCTGATTGTCAGCGCGCCGGAGGGCATGTAGGGGGCGAGCGAAAGCGAGGTCTCGAGCGTCACTTCGAAAGTGGCGAGGTCGCGATTGTTGACGCCGATGATGTCGCTGCCCGCGGCAACCGCCATCTCGAGCTCGCGCCGGTTGTGCACTTCCACCACCGCGCACATTTTCGAGCGCGCCGCGGCTTCGCGGAAATCGCGCAGCTCGCGTTCAGTCAGGATTGCCGCGATCAGTAGGATGGCATCCGCTCCGTGGGCCGCGGCCTCCACAATGTGCTCCGGGGCGATCGTGAAATCCTTGCGCAGCACCGGCACTTTCACCGCCGCTCGCGCCTGTTCCAGGTCGGTCAGGCTGCCTTGAAAGAAGCGCTCGTCTGTGAGTACCGAAAGCGCCGCCGCGCCGCCGCTCTCGTAAGCCGAGGCAATCCGCGCTGGAGCGAAATCCGCCGCCAGCAGCCCCTTGCTGGGCGACGCTTTCTTGATTTCCGCGATGATGGCCGGCGTGCGCGCGCCGAGCCCCGCGCGAAAATCGCGGCGGTCGTGTGAGCGCACTTCCGCCGCTCGTTCCCACTCCGCGACAGGGGACGGCTTCGCCGCGAGATCCGCGCGCTTTTGGGCGACAATTCCAGCCAGTATGCCGGGAACAGGTTCGATCAAGGTTGTTTTCTTATCGTAGCAGACAGGCATTATCTGGCCGGCGCGCCGAAGGCATTCGGAGCCGCGACCGTAAGGGAGCGGTGCGGGACCTAAACCTGAATTTGCTGCGCTGCCTACCGTGTCGCAGAGCGCGCCGATCACCACTCCCGCAAATTCCCCCAAGCCATTGTACCCACAGGCCTTACACCCTTGTTCTCGCGCTCGGGACACTGTCCCCGCGCCACCCTCGTGTCACACTGAGGTTAGGAAGCAGGCAGTTTGGGTGGCCCATTCTTCCGCCTGCCGCAGCAAAATGGGCACAGTTGTCCCACTTTATTGTGACTGGCTTTTATTGTTTTCAACGACTCAACCCTCCGCCCTGGGACAGATCTGTCCCACGCGAGGCGAGGGGAGGCGAGGGGACGAGGCGAGGGGGCGGACGGAATGCAACCCGGAAGTTTCCTCGACGCCGCCTCACCGGTAAGCGTCTCTCCGATCGGCAACGCGATGCACAGTGATGGCGTCTTCGGTCTCGTCGAACAGCACGCGGTGCTTGCCGACGCGCAGGCGCAACAGTCCTTCGAACTCGCCGGACAGCGGTTTCACCCGGCCTTTGCCGGTTTCGACGTAACGGTGCAGCGCCCGCAGAATTCCCATGGCCGCGCGCTGTTCAATTGCACGAATTTCGACCGGAACGCTGGGTGCAAACCGGATCTTTTTCACAGTCGATTCCCTGGCCCGATTCAATCGCGGTGGTGGCCGCGGACCTGGTCCATGGTGAGGCCAAGATCGGCGACCGCCTGCTCGAAGGGGATGCCTCCTTCGGGGTTCTGCCGGAAGTACTCGCGCGAAGCGGCCACGGCCTGACGGTCCTCTGCGCTGAGATCGTTCTCTTCGTCGTACACCATCGTTTCCAGAAGCCGGACCAGGGCGTCGAGTTGGCCAGGGGCGAGCCGATCGATTAATGAGTATGCCTGTTGCCTATCGGACATGAAATCCTCCCACTGTAGCCCATATTCAAAATAGCGCAAACGTGGCGCCAAGTTCGGGCAGCACCGACTCGCACCGTCCCGCCCTACCTCCTTCTCGATGCCACGATGATGACTTGCATCTCGCGGGAGTGGGCGGCCACCTTCTGCACCACGGTTTCGCGCAGACTGCGGTACCACGGGCGCGCGGCGGAGCGGCCCATGAAGATTTGCGTGATGCGCTGCTGGCGGGCGAAGTCGGAGATGGCGCGGGAAACCTCCGGCGCGTCCACAATGTGCGTCTCGATGCGCAGGTTGCGCGCGAAGCTCAAGTGGCGCTCGATTGCATCGCGGTTCTCGCCGGGCGCGGCCACGTGGATGGCCAGACAATCGGCCTGCAAATAATCCGCCACCCGCTTACCCCTGCGAATCAGCACGGCCGAAATTGGATTGCCGGTGAGGCAGATCTGGATACGGTCTTTGGGCTGCGGCGCCGCAGCCGCGTGCGCGTGACTGTCGCTGCCGGCGGCAACGGCGACCTCCGCCC
>JBAVIH010000573.1:0-3231 GCA_049686695.1 Bryobacteraceae bacterium
GGTGGAAGGCGTCCTGAATCCGGCTGCCGTTCGTGGCCCGGATGGATGTCTTTACATCTTCCCACGTCTGGTCGCGCGCGGGAACTACTCGCGTATCGGCATTGCACGAGTGCGGTTCAATGAAGCCGGCGATCCGGCGGGCGTCGAGAGGCTCGGCATCGCACTGGAGCCGGAAGCCGACTATGAGCGTCGGCCCGGCGGCGGCGGTGGCTGCGAGGATCCTCGTATCACGTTCGTGGAGCCGCTCCAGCGCTACATGATGACTTATACGGCGTTTTCGTCCCAAGGTCCACGAATCGCCCTGGCCCAATCGGCGGACCTCTTCCATTGGCAGCGTGTGGGTCTCGCGACTTTTGGCCAGTATCAGGGCACCGAGATCGGCGACGTGGACGACAAAGACGCCAGCCTGTTCCCCGTCGCGATTCCGAATCCATCCGGGCATCCGGAACTGGCCATGCTCCACCGGCCGCTGTTTCCCGGCACTCGTCCCGAGGAAATCGCCTGCCACCCCGCGTCCCGTGATGTGGATCTCGATCGGGAAAGCATCTGGATTTCCTACTGCCCGATGACCTTGGGGGCCAGTGAACCATATCACCTCGGCCATTTTGCCTGTCATCACCGCCTCGCGACTCCGGTGTCGCCCTGGGAACGGCTCAAAATCGGCGGTGGCACTCCGCCCGTCATGACCCGGCACGGCTGGCTGATCGTTTACCACGGAGTGAGCGAAGTGGTGGAGTCGAGCAACTCCGGACACCACTTATGCTACTCGGCCGGGGTGATGGTGCTCTCGAAAGAGCATCCGCGCATTATCTGCTATCGCTCGGCGGATCCGGTGCTGACCCCGCTGCTGCCGCAAGAACGCCACGGAGTCGTCCCCAACGTCGTGTTCCCCACCGGCATCGACCGGCGCGATGATCTTGGCTTACCGGACCGCTTCGACGTTTATTACGGGATGGCCGACAACCGCATTGGCGTGGCACGCCTGGATGTGCCGGATTTCGTGCCGACGGGAGCAACCGCAGACCCGCCGGAAGGAAAAGTGTAAGGCAATTATGGAGAATAAACCCAGCCCTTCGAACCTCGGCGCGGTGGTCTCCGTGCGCGGCAGCGTCGTAGATGTCCGGTTCGATTCACATTTGCCGCCCATCTACTCGCTGCTGCACGCGAAAGAAGGGAAAGTTGCCATCGAGGTTTTGGCACAACTCGATGCGCACAGCGTGCGTGGAATCGCACTGACTCCCACCGAAGGGCTCGCCCGCGGCAACCCTGTGGAAGACACGGGCGGGCAGTTGAAGGCGCCGGTGGGCAAAGGAATTCTCTCGCGAATGTTCGACGTTTTCGGAAACGCCATCGACCGCCAGGCGGCGCCGGCAGATGTTCAATGGCGCAACGTCCATCGATCTCCGCCGCCATTAACCCGGCGTTCCACCAAGTCTGAGATCTTCGAGACGGGAATCAAGGTCATCGATGTGCTGGTGCCGCTCGAGCGTGGCGGCAAAGCGGGCCTGTTCGGCGGAGCGGGGGTGGGCAAGACGGTGTTGCTCACCGAAATGATTCACAACATGATCGAGCACCAGAAGGGCGTAAGCATTTTTTGCGGGATAGGCGAACGATGTCGTGAAGGCGAGGAACTTTACCGTGACATGAAGGCGGCAGGCGTACTGCCGAACATGGTGATGGTGTTCGGCCAGATGAACGAGCCGCCGGGCAACCGGTTCCGCGTGGGCCTCGCGGCGCTGACGATGGCCGAGTATTTCCGGGACGACCAGCATCGCGACGTGCTGCTGCTGATCGATAATATCTTCCGCTTCATTCAGGCGGGTATGGAGGTGTCGGGCCTGATGGGCCAAATGCCGTCGCGTCTGGGCTATCAACCCACGATGGGCACCGAGCTATCGGGGTTGGAGGAGCGCATCGCCAACACCGATACCGGCGCCATCACCTCCATTCAGGCGGTATATGTGCCGGCGGACGATTTGACCGACCCGGCGGCGGTGCACACGTTTTCGCATTTATCGACGTCCATTGTGCTTTCGCGCAAGCGGGCGAGTGAAGGCCTTTACCCCGCTATCGATCTCCTCCAATCCAGCTCCAAAATGGCCACTCCCGGCATCGTCGGCGAAAGGCATTATCTCCTGGCGCAACAAATCCGGCGGACCCTCGCGCAGTACCAAGATCTCAAGGACATAATCGCTATGCTCGGCTTGGAACAACTGGCGCCAGAAGACCGCAAAGTAGTGGCCCGCGCCCGGCGGTTGGAGCGATTCCTCACGCAGCCGTTTTTCGCTACTGAGCAGTTTAGCGGCATCAAGGGGAAAATCGTCAGTATCAAAGACTCGCTCGATGGCTGCGAACGAATCCTGCGCGATGAATTCAAAGACTACCCGGAGAGCGCGCTCTACATGATCGGGGCAATTGACGAAGCGCAGCAAAAAGTCAAAGCCGGCAAGCCTGTAGATAAACCCAAACGTGACTCCAAAGCCGGGGCCAAGAACGACCCGAAGCCCGTCGCCGAGACCAAGCCCAAGCCGGAGCCAGAACCGCAATCGAAGTCGGAGCCGAAACTCAAACCGGAGGCCGAACATGCAGCAGCCGACGCTCATGAATCTTAAGGTTCTCCTGCCGTTCCAAATCTTCGCCGAAAAGACCGGCGTTTCGCGCATCGTTGCGGAGACTCGCGACGGCTCGTTCGGCCTCCTGCCACACCGACTGGACTGTGTTGCTGCACTCGCGCCCGGGATTCTGACTTACGAAAACGAAGCCGAAGGCGAGGTTTACGTAGCCGTCGATGAAGGGGTGCTGGTTAAGACCGGCCTGGACGTGCTCGTCTCGGTGCGCAACGCAATTGGCGGAACAGACCTCGGCCAACTACATGAAGCGGTGAAGCGGGAGTTCCTGAACGTGAACGAACGGGAGCAGAGCGTCCGCTCAGTGATGGCGAGGATGGAGAGCGATTTCATCCGCCGGTTAGCGGAGTTTGACCATGAGTGAAGAACCGGAAACCAAGAGTGCAAAAGACGAGACTGCGTTCAGTCGGGAGGTCGGCGCGAAGGCGGCACGCAAGCTCAAGGCGCGGCGAAACTCCACGCAGGGCGTCTGGTTTGGCTTGGGCATGATGGGGCTTGTCGGCTGGTCCGTGTGTGTTCCGACGTTGCTCGGCGCGGCGCTCGGTATCTGGCTCGACAATCGCCACCCAGGAAACCATTCCTGGACGCTGATGCTGCTGGTCAT
>JBAVIH010000574.1:0-6056 GCA_049686695.1 Bryobacteraceae bacterium
GTCAATGACCGGTCTGCCCTCCATCCACGCGGGCACCTCGACGCCGAAAAGACTCAGCGCCGTGGGCGCCAAGTCCTCGATGCCGGGATCCGCGGCGGTGATCTTTAGATTGGAGAAAAGGACACCCGGCACCAGCGGCGGATCGACGCAATGATCTCCGCACCATGCCTTCCGGTTGTAGTCAAATATCGCGGAAGTGACTCTTCCCGTGGCCGCATCCCAGGAAGCGCGATAGCCAGCCGCGTAGCCGATGATCAGATCCGGCGCGGCACTCAGGTAGGGGCCGCGATAAATATCCGATGCCCGATACACGGACTGGATCGCGGTATCGCCTGTTCCCTCATCGACTAACCCGGTGAGTTTGCGGACTAACTCGCCGAGAAGGCCAACCACTTCCCCCTTGGTCACGACGCCGTGCGCTTCCCGCCCACGCAGATTCAGATAGACGCCGCCAAGCCCGAATGTGTAAGCGCGCGTTTGAGTCCAGTCGATGCCCTCCAGATATTCGCTGGAGCAAGTAAGTCCCGCATTGAGAACCAGATATCCTTCGCGTAGCAGCCACGAATTCAGATTGACGCCTCGCCGGAAGGCGCAAAAGCCGTGATCGGAGAGCACGAAGATGGCCGTGGCCGAATCCGCATAGGAAAGCGCCTTCCCCACGATGCGATCCATATCGCAATACAGCGGCTCGATGACGTCCGGCCGGCCGTGGAACATGTGCTGGACACGATCGGTGGTATCGAAGACGCAGGCCACCACGCCACGGCGGGTTCGTTCGAGCGCGCCGAAGAACATCGCCTCGCGTTCTTTTTGGATGAGCTCCGCCTGGCGGAGAAACCCGTCTTCTCCGATGGCGCCTTCGTTAAGTGCCCAGGTGTCTTCCGCCAGTCCCAGTGTCGCATAAGTCCCGAGTAACTTCGCCAGATAGATGGCGTAGAACGGTGGATGGCTGATGGGCAGAGCGGGGCTTTCGGGATCGATCTGCACCGGCGTTGCGTAGAGGTCGAGTTCCGGCTCGCACCGGGTCGGCAGAAAGCGCACGATGCCACGCGCCCGTCCGAATTTGAGCCGGATCCAGGGCGTGTATGCGCCACGGATGAGTGGATACGAGTGGCCCTGAATCTCGAGACAACCATCGCGAACGCGGAATTGCACGCGAGTTCCTTCGGGCCCGGCGAGCGCACCGTCGGAGGCGGTGAAGCGCGAGTAAGTTCCCTGCGTGCCAAGCAAATCGGGTGTGCACATGGCGGATAGCTCGCGTCCATTGAAAGCTTCCGGAGGGAATGTCACGGGCACTCGCAGAATCGTACTCTCAACCCCATTCCGCCCGAGTATCTTCCAGAACGGTTCGCTCTTGCGCCGCATTTCCACCGCCGCGCGAGACAGTGGCATGCTCCATTTGCCAATCCGCAGAAATCGCGTGGCCGGCCAAACTTTCGCCGATGAGATCTCCGGCGTATAAGTACGCACGTCGCGGCTCAGAAAGTCGAAGATATTATGCTTGGCCGGATTGACACCGGTGGCGAATGTGGACCACGCAACCGGCGAAATGGCGGGAAATGTGGTTCGGAGACGGCGGTAAGATCCGCGGTCGCGTAATCGCGCAAAGTTGGGTAGCGTGCCTTCGGCCATCAGCTTCTCGGTTATGGCCGGATCGAGACCGTCGAAGCCCAGGAAGATAACCTTCTTCACCTGTGTCGGCCGGCGCCTCGAGAGCAGCGACCAAGCCATGCGGAAGGGCCAGATGACGGCCGATGCGATGCCGGCCAGCACGGCCAGCACGAGCGAGAGAAAGGACCCGAGAAACGCAAATCCGGCGCCCGGACCGATGTAGGCGAAGAGTCCCCAGTGAATCATCGGAGACGTCCTTCGATGAAGGGGACTTCGAAAACCTTCTCGTGCTGAATCGGGCCGTGTCCGAAATACCCGTCTTCGCCGAACAACTCGCCATGATCGGAGGTGATGGTCACATAAGTGTTCTTTGGCAGCAGGTCGAATAACTCCTCGATAACACGGTCCAGATAACGCACGGCATCGATTTGACGGCCGCGCAAGGCCGCAAGTTTCGCTGCACTGAAAGGTCCGCGCGCCCGAGGCAATTTGCCGCCCACAATGAGCTCGTCGAGATGCCGGAAGACGCCGTGCACGCCGCTGATGGCCGGCCATTCGCCGGGCGGCTCGCTGGGCAGCGCGTAAGGATAATGCGTTTCGCCGGTATTGAGCAGCCAGAAGGTGGGGGCCTGCTCCGGGAACGTGAGCTTCGGCAGCATGGCGCGCATGTCGTTGTGGCGGTCCATTAGCTCCCAGGAGTCGAAGCCGGTATTGAGGGGTGTGGCCGGATTCAGGACCGGCAGCGAGACCATGGCGCGCGTGCTAATTCCAAGTTTGCGCAGGAGCACGGGCAGGTACAAGCGGGGCAGGAAGGATTTGAACTCGAGATTCTCGATCCCGAGGCGGCGGTTGAATTTCAGAAATTCGCGCTGGTAGTATTCCGCGGCCAAAATGTTGCGGGGACTGGAATGCGGCATCAGGCCCATCAGCAGGTTGTAATGCGAGGGTGCCGTCCAGGAGGCGTAGGACCAGCGCTTTTCAATGCGCCCCAGTTTCCGCATGGTCGCAGGCCGCGCCGCCGTGAACGAATCGTACCGGCAACTGTCCAAGACGATCAGAACGTAGTTACCTGGCTGATTCGTTTTGGAGGTTGCGGGCATTGGCTGGCGACGTTTGGCCCCGGTTGCCGATCAGTATACACCCGATTGCCCCGGCCTGCCGGCCGAGTCGGACTGCATCATCGACACGCGGGTTGTCTTGAAGTGATATCTTGAGGAGAGATCACATGGACCTCGCGAAAGTGCTTGCCGAATTGCGGCGGGAGTTGGCGGACCTGGATGCCGCCATCGCCAGCCTCGAGCAGCTTCCGCAGGCGCCGTCCAGGCGCGGCCACGCGCCGAAGGGGCAGGCTGCGAACAGCCGCGAGGCGGACGCCTCGCCGCCGCCCGCCCAGGCGACCGGCAGCAATCGCGAAGCGTTATAGAGCGCGCGCGGCGATCTATTCGTCAATTTCCCAAGGCCTAAAGCGGTGCTGGTGTGCATCCATGTCCACGCACTTGCCGCGAAATCGGACGCCCTCCATTTCGAGGCGTATGCGCTGTTCCAGGGCGGCTTCGCCATGGAGTTTGATGGCGCCGCCCGATCCCAACACGCGCTGCCAGGGGAGAGACCCGGTGGGAGAAGCGCGCAACAACTGCGCCACCTGGCGGTGATAGAGCGGGTAGCCGGCGGCGGCCGCTACCTGCCCGTAAGTGGCTACCTTGCCGCGCGGGATCTGGCGGATGGCCCTGCGGAAAGCGGCATCGCGCCGCGAATCCCTGGGCGCGCGCAACAGCCGGCGGGCGGCTTCGTGTGGAGTGATGGGCCGGTTCGAACGGCGGACCATGGCTGTATCGAATAGTAGCAGAGAGCCGCGGAGACGGTTGGCAGGCGGAAAGCGCCTGCCCCACTCCGATCCTTGCTACCGTTTCTCGGGCTCGCGCGGCTCTTCCCACTGGCCGGTTTCACCGGCGCGGAAGATGGCGTCGATAACGGCCATGTTGCGCAGCGAATCTTCCAGCGGAACCGGCGGTTGGCCGCCTTCGCGAACCGCGCGCGAGAACAGGTCGCCCTGAATCGTGTACTGATCGCAGGGAGCGATCTCTTCCACCGTGACGCCGCCGCCGGTCAAATCGCGGCCGTCATCGACGAGCAGCCGCGACACCTGGTTCGGCAGGGCATTGAACGGAATGTCCAGCCAGATGCGGCCGGCGGTGCCGAAGAACTGCGCGCTCTGATTCGCCGCCACCTGCGTGCCGCAGGTGAAGACCATGTGGCCGGAGGGGAATTCGAGCACCGCCGACATCAGCCGGTCGATACCATCCAGCTCGGCATCGCGCGCGATGGTGGCCGCCACGCGCTTCGGCTCCGCGCCGAAGACCATGCGCGAAACCTTGATCGGGTAGCAGCCGATATCCATCAGCGCGCCGCCGCCGAAAGCGCGAACGTTGCGAATGTTGTCGCGATTCCGGTTGAAATAGCAAAACGAGCTGACGCCGCTCCGCAATTCGCCGATGCGGCCGCCGCGCACCAACTCGATCAGCCGCGTCCATTGCGGGTGCGTCTGCACCATGAACGCCTCGCCGATGACGACCCCCGCGCGATCCCTCGCGGCAATCAACTCGAGCGTCTCGGCCGCGCTCATCGCCACCGGCTTCTCGCATAGCACGTGTTTGCCGGCTTCGGCGGCCCGAATGGACCATGGCACGTGCAAATGGTTCGGCAGCGGATTGTAGACCGCGTCGATCTCCGGATCGGCGAGCAGTTCCTCGTACGAGCCGTAGGCTTTGGCCAGCCCCAACTCGCGCGCGGCTTCCTCCGCCCGGGCGAGGTCCCGCGAGGCGATGCCGGTCATTTCGCAGTTCTCGCCGCGCTGCATCGCGGGAATCACTTTCCTGGTGGCGATGTTCGCCACGCCGAGCACACCCCAACGCACCTTTTGCATGCCCTTGATTTTACCCTTATCGGCTCGACGGCGAGTGCTTGGGGCTGTACTGGTCGGTGATGGTGATTGTGCCCTCGTCGGTGAATACGGCGACGACGGTCTGCTTGGGCTTGACGCTACGCTTCCGGACGGCCGCCGGGCTGCGCCCGCCTGCACCGATCGACAATCGGCGCCCAGATTGACAATCTGCCCCACAAGGGCCGCTTCAAGATCGTCGCGCGCGCCAAATGGCGGCGCGGCGTTGCGCTACATTGAAGTCGATGGTGCGCTTGCTCACCGGGTTGCTGCTGGTCTGGGCCGCGACGGCGGCGGACCGCGAGACCGTCATTTTCGACACCGATTCCGGTCTGTTCGGCGACGATGGCGCGGCGCTGGTGATGCTGATGCGCAGCCCGCAGCGCGTCAATATCGCCGGCATCACGGTGGTTCCGGGCAACGTCTGGCCGGGGCAGGGTAGCGAGTACATGTTCCACATACTCGACCTGTTGAAGCGCCCGCAGCCGCCGCTCTATGCCGGAACGCAGACGCCGCTGATCCACACCGCGGGCATGGCGCGCGAGTACGCCCGGCGCTGGGGCGCGCTCGAATTCGCCGGCGCATTCGACGCCGATCCGGCGGTCGTGAAACCGGCCCCCGGCGCCAAACTCACCGGCCGCAAGCCGCGCGATGGCGCGGTCGATTTCATCGTCTCGACCATCGAACGCCAGCCGGGCGAGGTGACTTTTCTCGAGCTCGGTCCGATGACCAATCTGGCGCTGGCGCTCCGCCTGCGGCCGGACATCGAGACCAAAATCAAACGGCTGGTATTCATGGGCGGCAATGTGCACGTGCCCGGCAACGCCTCCTCCACGGCGGAATTCAATTTCTGGTTCGATCCCGAGGCCGCGCAGATCGTGCTGCGCTCGCGCATCCCGCAAAAGGTGATGTTCGCGCTGGATATCTGCAACACGGCGCCGATCGGGAAAGCCCAATTCGATCGCATCGCCAACGCGCATACGCCCATCACCGACCTGTTTCGGGAAGACCTCGGCCACCGCTATCCGGGCTTTCTCGAACACCCCTCGGCCACCGGCTACATGTGGGATTCGCTGGCCGCGGCGTGGCTGCTCGATCCGGGTTTCGTCACCAAATCCGAGGTGGGCTACCTGGACGTGCTGACGGCATGGAGCAGGTTTTACGGCGCGACGGTCGCGCTGGACCGGCGCGTGGCGCCGAATGCAACGCCGGTGACGCAGATGTTGGCGCTCGATTTCGACCGCGTGTTCGGGTTGTACCAGGATCTGCTGACGCGCAAAGAGTAACGCGGTCAGGAGCCGATTCGGTGACGACCGCTCCCTTACGGTCGCGGCTCCGATTGCGACGAGCGCTCCCTTACCTCCGCGACTCCGATCCGGTCAGAGCCGCGACCGTCAGGGAGCGGTCGATAACCCTCAGCGGGCGAAATCGGCGAGCAACTTCGCCACCGCATCCGGTGACGCGCTCAGCGTCGCGGTAACATCGCGGCCCGAGCGCTGGATCTGAG
>JBAVIH010000575.1:0-13997 GCA_049686695.1 Bryobacteraceae bacterium
TCCATGCGCTGGTTCTCCACTTCGATCCATTGCTCGCCGTGACGCACGTACGTGCGGTGGTTGGTGGTGGAATAAAAATCCTCCGGCGCGCACCGGTCGCGTTCCACTTCGCGAAGCTGCGCGTCGCTAACGTCCACGGGCGCGCAGCCGAGCAGCAGCAGCGTCTCCAGTAGCCGGTCGAGACCGCCCTGGTCGGCGGCGGTTACGCGGAGCCGCAGATAAGACGGTTCGCTGTTGGTGCGGCCGATGCGGAACTCCTCCACCTCGAAACGGCCGTTCTGCTCGACGACCGTGTCGAAGATGTTCTCCATGATATGGGAGTCGATCAGGTGGCCTTCCGCTTCGACCACTTCCTGGAGTGACATAGAATCTTCCATTGTACCGTCGGCAGTCCCGCCTCGCGCCGGGTACAATGGGGGATTGCGTCTCTCGTTTCTTTCGCTATTCCTCCTGGCCTTCCCCGCGGTTGCCCAGCAGCCTTCTGCGCCGCAACCGGCGCCCCGGCAGGCGCCTGCCGCGCAGCATGAAACGGTGGTGGTGACGGGTACCTTCGAGCCTCTTTCGCTCGATGAAATGGACCGCGCGATCACGCTGCTGCCAGCGCGCTCGAACGGCCTGGCGCTCAACGCCCTGGTGGATCTGCTGCGTGCCGACCCCGCGCTGGATCTCCAGGAACGCGCGCCGAATGGCGTGCAGGCCGACCTTTCGATACGCGGCGGCACCTTCGCTCAGACGCTGGTGCTGTTGGACGGCCAGCGGCTGAGCGACGCGCAGACCGGCCACCACGACATGGATATCCCGGTGCCGCTCGATACCATCGAGCAGGTCGAGGTGCTGCGCGGCTCCGGTTCCACGCTGTACGGTTCGGACGCGATCGGCGGCGTCATCAACATCATCACCTCGCCGCCCGAGGACATGGAACTGCGCCTGCGCACCGCCGCCGGCAACGACGGCATCAACCAGCAGCGCGCGTCGATCGCGGACACCTTCGGTCCGGTCTCCGAGCAGCTCGGCTTCGCGCGCGATTTCTCCACCGGCTTCATGCCGGATCGAGATTACCGCAACCTCAACTTCGCTTCGAGCACTCACCTGGTCACCGGCTGGGGCGCGAGCGATCTGACCATGGCTTACATGGACCACCCCTTCGGCGCCAACGATTTCTATGGACCGTACCCTTCCTGGGAGGACACCAAGACCTGGTGGATCGGCTGGCGGCAGGCGTTGGGCAAGAAGACGCAGGTGAGCTTCGCCTGGCGCCGGCACAGCGATCTGTTCGTGCTGTTCCGCGATCAGCCCGAAATCTACACCAACCATCACGCCGACGAAAGCTACCAGGTGGCGCTGCGCCGAAGGGAGACGCCGGGGCGGGCCATCACTATTTCGTACGGTGTGGAGGGACTGCACGAATCCATCGTGAGCAACAATCTGGGGATTCACGCGCGCAGCCGCGGCGCGGTCTACGCGGCGGCGGACTTCCGCGCGTTGCGGCGCTTCTCGCTCTCCGTGGCGGCGCGGGAGGAAATCTGGCGCAATCTCTCGGCGACGCTGAGCCCCACCATCGCCGGCGGCGCCTGGGTCAATCCGCGATTCAAGTTCCGCGGGTCGGTAAGCCGCGCTTTTCGCGTGCCCAGTTACACCGAACTCTATTACTCCGATCCAAGCGACTTCGGTAATCCCGGCCTGCGGCCGGAGAGCGCCTGGACCTATGAAGCCGGCCTCGATTGGCAGCCCAATTCCCGCGTGCGCGGCGAGTTGACCGTATTCAACCGCCAGGTGCATGACGGCATCGATTATTACCGCACCGACGTGGACGCCCCCTGGCAGGCGTTGAACATCGACAGACTGCGATTCACCGGGGTCGAAAGCGGGCTTCACTTAACACTCGGCCATTCGCAGACGCTCGATCTGCACTATGACTGGCTGATCGGCACGCAAGACACCATACCCGGCACTTACACCAAGTACAGCTTCAATTACCCGGCCGATTCCGGTGTGGCCGCGTGGCAAGGCATGTTAAAAGAGCGCTGGATGCTGCGCAGCCGCTTAGGCGCGCTGAACCGCCGCGGTCTTTCCCCGTACGCCCTCTGGGATGTGTACGCGGCCTATGCAGCCGGCGCCATCCACCCGTTCTTGCAAGTTTCCAACCTGACTAATACAAATTACCAGGAGATCCTGGGCGTACCGATGCCCGGCCGGACAGTAGTGGGCGGCGTGGAGTTGCTGGTGCGGCGGAAGTAAGAGCGGAGGGCGAGGGGGGGCCGTCATCAAGGGGTCGCCGGCTGGCCGCTTGCCCCAAACTGCTATAATCGTTCTGACTAGACTAGTCAGAAACGCGTACACCATGAACCGAGCACAGAAGCGCTCTCCCCGGCAGGCCCTAATTCCGAAGCCTCCCGCGGTCCCGAAGGGTTGGCAACTGCAGGAGGCGAAGGCGCGGTTTAGCGAAGTGTTCCGTCTGGCCCGGGAGTGTGGGCCGCAGCGCGTGACCAAGCACGGTAGAACGGCGGTGGTGGTGCTTCCGGCCGAGGAATACGAACGCTTGTCCAGGTCCAAGGCGCGCCAAGGGAGCCTGGCCCGGTTCTTCGCGGATTCGCCGCTGGCTGGTTCGGGCATTCAACTGGACCGGCCACGCGATTTCGGCAGAGCGGTTAAGCTGTGAGCGGCTTTCTGCTGGATACCAACGTCGTCTCCGAACTGGTCAAGCCCAAGCCGGATGCTCAGGTACTCCGCTGGATCGACGAGACTGACGAGTCGATCCTGTTTCTGAGCGTGCTCACGCTGGGCGAAATCAGGAATGGAGTTCAACGTCTGCGCTCGGGGCGGCGCCGGGGACGACTGGAATCGTGGCTGCAAGTGGATCTCCCATACCGCTTTCAGGACAGGATTTTGCCGATCGACGCAGCGATCGCGGAACGGTGGGGCGCGGTTTCGGCAATTGCGGCAGGGAAAGGCAAGCCGGTGCCCGTCACCGACGGCCTTCTCGCGGCAACGGCAATCCATCACAACCTTACGCTCGTCACAAGGAACAGCTCGGACGTTTCCGGCACGGGTGTTCCGACGCTGAATCCATGGCTATGAAGAGCCACCCCGGCAAGAAAAACCCAGACGACTTCTCGGCTTCACCAGGCTTGACAGCCTGCGCCACGGGGCCAAAACGCATACAATGAAAAGTCATCGGCAATCTTTGGGTCGCCTCCGAACCGTTGCGAACTTCAACACCAAACGGGCGCGGGGATGGCCGGCCGATGGGATGATGTCGACGGATGGCGAATTTGGGGCGGGTTTTGGGAAGCTTGCTCCACGGCGGGTGCATCTCATAATCATGCCCGGCAAGCGAGCGGGCGGCCGACGATCCCACACATGCGCGATTACATCGATCTGACCAAGCCGCGGATCACCTGGCTGATTCTGATGAGCACCGGAATCGGCTACTTTTTCGGACTGGCCGCGACGGCCGGCTGGAGCGAGTTCCTCCAGCACCTGGGCGTTCTGCGCTTGCTCCACACCATGCTCGGCACCGGGCTGATCGCTTCCGGCACCGCCGCGCTGAACCAGTGGATGGAGCGGGAGGCCGATCGCAAGATGCGGCGCACGGCGGACCGGCCGCTGCCTTCGGGACGGCTCGCCTCGGGGCCGGCGCTGGCTTTCGGCGTGGCGCTTTCGGTGGCCGGATTTGCCGATTTGTGGGCGGGCGTGAATCCGCTGGCCGCCTGGATCGGGGCGTTCACGCTGGCCAGCTACCTGTTTTTCTACACGCCGCTCAAGCAGCGCACCTGGTGGTCCACCACCATCGGCGCCATCCCGGGCGCGATGCCGCCCGTGATCGGCTACGCGGCGGCGGCGGGAAGGCTGACGACGGAGTCCTGGGTGCTGTTCGCGATCCTCTTTCTCTGGCAGTTTCCCCATTTCTATTCGATCGCCTGGATGTACAAGGAAGATTACGCCCGCGCGGGCATCCGGATGCTGCCCGTGGTGGAACCGGACGGCCGATCCACGGCGCGGCAGATCGTACTTTTCGGCCTGGCGCTGATCCCGGTCAGCCTGGTTCCGGGTATGCTGGGAATGTCGGGGCGCATCTACCTGGCGGGAGCGCTGCTGCTCGGGCTGTGGTTCCTGTACGCGGGCGTGCGCGTGGCCCGCGAGCGGACCCTGGCGCGCGCGCGCGGCGTTCTGCTCACCTCGGTGGTGTACCTGCCGTTTCTTTACGGGTTGATGCTCCTGGACAGGCCAGGCCTGTGATTCAAGTCGAAAATCTGACGCACCGGTATGGGGAGCGGACGGCCCTGCGCAACGTCAGCTTCGAGGTGTCCCCAGGCGAGATCTTCGGCCTGCTGGGGCCGAACGGCGGCGGCAAGTCCACCCTCTTCCGCATCCTGTCGACGATGATGGCGCCGAGCGAAGGGCGCGCCGCGATTGGCGGCTGCGACGTCGTGCGCGACCGGGCGGCGGTGCGGCGCCAGATCGGCGTGGTGTTCCAGACACAGAGCCTGGACAAGGCGCTGACGGTGGAAGAGAACCTGCGGGCGCAGGGCCATCTGCACGGGCTTTCGGGCGCACTGTTGCGGGAACGCATGGAGCACTCGATGACGCAACTGGGCCTGGAGGATCGCCGCAAGGACGTGGTGGAGACGCTCTCGGGCGGGCTGCGCCGGCGACTCGAGATCGCCAAGGCGCTGCTGCACCGGCCGCCCGTGCTGCTGATGGACGAGGCGTCGACCGGCCTCGATCCGGCCGCGCGGCGCGACCTGACGCGCCACATCGAGCGGTTACGCGATCAAGAGGGTGTCACGATTCTGCTCACCACCCACGTTCTGGAAGAAGCCGACCGCTGCAACCGGCTGGTGCTGCTGCACCGCGGGGAGGTGGTGACCGAGGGCAGCCCGCAAGCGCTGCGCGCGCGCATCGGCGGCGACGTGGTGGTGCTGGAAGCGGAGGACGCCAAGAGCCTGGCCGGCTCGATCGAGCAGCGCTTCGGATTGCGCGCCAGCCCGGTGGACGGGCAAGTGCGCGTGGAAATCGAGAACGGGCACCGCTTCATCGCCGAGGTAGTGGAGGCGTTCCCCGGCGCCATCCAATCGGTAGGACTGCACAAGCCGACGCTCGAGGACGTCTTCGTGCGCGAAACGGGGGCGCAGATTGAATAGCTTCGTCCTGCCCGCCGCCACGCTGTGGCAGCGCGAACTGGTCCGCTTCTGGCGCCAGAAGAGCCGCGTGCTGGGGGTGGTGGCTTCGCCGCTGGTGTTCTGGCTGCTGATCGGCTCCGGCTCGAACGACCTGGCGCGGTATTATTCCGGCGCCCTGGTGCTCACGGTGATGTTCTCGGCCATCTTTTCGACCATTTCCATCATCGAAGACCGGCGCGAAGGATTTCTGCTGTCGATGCTGGTTTCGCCGGCGCCGCGCTCGAGCCTGGTGCTCGGCAAGATCCTCGGGTCGGCCACGCTGGCCTGGATTCAGGGGCTGATTTTTCTCTGCTTCGCGCCTTTGGCGGGCGTGCGAATCGGAGCGGTGGAACTGGTTCCCGTGGCTTTGGCGATTCTGCTGATTTCCTTCACCCTCACCGGGCTGGGATTCGTGATTGCGTGGCGGATGGAATCGACGGCGGGGTTTCACGCCATTATGAATTTGCTGCTGGTGCCGATGTGGATGGTCTCCGGGTCGCTGTTCCCGATGGCCACCGCGCACGGCTGGGTGCGGTGGCTGATGTGGGCCAACCCGTTGACGTATTCGATCAGTTTGCTGAATCATACGCTGGCGCTGCCGAATGCGCAACCGGGAGTGGTGGCGAGCCTGCTGGTGACGCTGGCGTTCGGGTTGGTCATGCTGGCGGCCTCCGGAATACTGGCCGCACAGAAGACCACGCACAGCACCGCATGAGAAGTGTTTGCCTCGTTTGTGGGGCGGACCCCCAGGTCCGCGGCCGACGCCCTCGTCGGCCTCTTCGCGTCGTTCCGGCTGCGGGACGAGGGCGTCGTCCCCAGAGGGGGCCCCGGGACCATGGGGTCCGACATATATGACTGCAATTCTGCCTTCGATCAACGCATTCTTGAACGCCAGCGCGGCCATCCTGCTGGTGTGGGGTTACGTGCTAATCCGCCACCAGCGGAGGGAAACCCACCGGCGGGTGATGACGGCGGCGTTCGTCGTTTCCTGCCTGTTCCTGGTTTGCTACCTGGTCTATCACTGGCAGGTGGGGACGGTGCGGTTTCGAGGGACCGGACCGCTGCGCGCCATCTATCTGAGCATACTGGGCACGCACACGGTGCTGGCCGCCGCGGTTCCGGTGCTGGCGATCGTCACGCTGCGGCGCGGCCTGTCGGCGCGCTACGATCGCCACCGCCGTATCGCGCGCTGGACGCTGCCCATCTGGCTATACGTCAGCGTGACGGGCGTGGTGGTTTACCTGATGCTGTACCACATGTAGGGGCCGGCGGCAGGCGCAAAAAAAGGCCGCGGCTAGCCGCGGCCTTTTTGCTGTGAAGCGTTCCGATTGGGCTCGCGGCGTATGGCCCCGCGCCCGCCATGTTCAAAACACGTAGGTGATGCCCACCATGGGAACCAGATTCTCCAGGAGGTTGCCGTACGTGACCTGCTGACCCGGCGGCTCCTCGGGCGGCGTGATTACGTTCTTGGGGAACCCGGAGATGAAATCGCGTATCTCGGTTCGGAGATAGAGGCGATCGCTCAGCTTGTAGCTGATGCCGCCGCCGACGCTGAGCATCGGTTTGACCTGGTGGGTCTGCGTGAAGTACCCGAACTGGCTGAGAGGCTGGTAAGCCTCCTGCAATCCAGTGCCATCGAAGATCTTCATACCGCCGCCGAGCGCCAGAAAGAACTGCACGGGCGAACTCTTGCGGTTGGTATGGAAAATCAGGTCGTAGTGGACGGCGTGGGCCATGCCGCTAAACGAGGCCGAAGAGCCGTTGCCGGACAGCTTGAGGCTGCTATCGAAAAACTCATAGCGGAGTTCGCCGCTCCAGTGCGCGTTGAGATTCTCGCCGAAGAACGCGCCGGCGACCGCGCCGGTCGCGAAGCCCGCAGTGGCCGAACCGGCGGTGGTGGTGCTGACATGGACGGTGTCGAGGAAGCCTACTCCGCCGATGCCTCCCACTTCCCATTGCTGGGCGAAGGCGCCCAAGCCGAACGCGAGAAGCAGAAACGTCTTTCCGATCGTTTTCATATTCTTCTCCGCGAGACGGCTAGTTGGCCACCACCCGTTCGCCGAGCGAGATGCTGGCGCCATTGGCGGTGCCCTGGCTGATCACCAGCGGCTGATCCAACCCCGATGTGACGCCGCCCGGAACCACCACGTTGATCTGGTCGACGCCGATTTCGCCAGGCGCCCGGCCGGCGTATTCGACCGTCAGTGTGGTGCCGCCCAACGTAACGATGGGCACGATGGTAGCCGGAGCAAATGGGCTGCTCAGGGGCGCGGGCTCGCCGGCCGTCACGCCGGGAGTGGTGAGACCCATGCCGGTCAGATAGATCACCAGCGTGTCGCCCTGGCGGATCGGATTGGTGGGCGTCACGATCTGGTTGTTGGCGGCGCGAACGACGGTGGCCAGACCGACGACCGGCCCGGCGCTGCCGGACATGAACACGCTCGGCGCGGCCGACTGAACCGTGAAGTTCAAGCTATTGCTGACGCCACCCGGCGTGTGAATGGCGACCTTGGAGGCGCCGATGACGTTGTTGGGCAACTGCGCGTTGATCTGCGTGCTCGAGACGAACAGCAGCGGCACCGGCGTGCCGTTGACGCTCAGGCAGGATTGCCCCAGCGCCGTCGGCAGCGGGACTTGCGACGCGACCACGCTGGTCGGGCTCATCCCAGTGCCCCAAACCGTGATCAGACCGCCCGGCGCAACCGGCGATTTGTCATTGGCAGCATTCACAATGCTGGTGAGGATTGGCGGCGTGAAGGCGGCTCCGTACTTCTGGCCCAGAACGGTGAACCCGGAAGTGGTCAACACGACGATCTCGCCGGAGGCAGGCAACTGAGCTACCGTGTGGCTAAAATTGGTCGCCTGCGTGGCGCTGCTCGTTCCGGAACCGCAAGTCCCCGTCGCGGAACTGACGGGGCAGCTGCCCTGGGTGGGCAACAGCGGCGCTTCCACCAGCGGGATGGGGCTTTCGGCGGCGGACGAAAGGGATGCGCCACACCCCGGATTCGCCGTCGGATCCAACCCGAAACACTGAATCGCGCCCGGGCTGGCGGAGCTGGCGGCCGTCACAAAGTAGCCGCTGGCCTGGTCGTTCCCATCCACGAAGAGGAAGCCCGAGGGATCGCCGCCGGCGGTGTTGAAAGCGCCGACCGGCACCAGGGATGAGTTCAGAATCGCGCTACCGGCGACAAAGTACTCATAGCTCGATGCGCCGTAGGAACCGGACAGGCTTGCGTAGTCCTTGCGATAGACCGCAAAACTGTTGGACGACGCGTCGTACAGCAGCACCCTGCCATCGGGCCCGGCGAGCAGGACGTAGGCCCCGTTGGGCGAGCCACTCATCACCGACATGTCGGAAACGCTATTCGTCCAGGGGCCCAAGGTCGGCATTTCGGTGCCAATCTTGTTGACGGTATCCAGCACAACCACCCTTCCCGTGAAGTCGGATTCGTTGCGCACAAGCGCCAGGATAGCGCTGTTGGAGACCGCGATCGACCGCCCATAATCGGAACCGGGCAGCGTGATGGGCGGCAGCGCCTGCAGCGCGTCGAGATCGAACATGTTGACCAGGTTCGAATTGTTGTTGACGACCAGCAGGTACTTCTGATCCAGCGTCATGGCCATCCCCGCAGGGGTGGTGGCGGTGCGCAGGGTGCCGATCAGATTGCTCGTGGCCCCGTCGTAGATCAGCACCTTGTTGCGGTCCTGCCGCGTGATATAAAAGCGGTTGCGGCTGGCGTCCGATACAATGTCGCTCAAGACGCCGGGAACGTCGACCACCGTGCCCCGCTGGTCCTGGTCCGGGTTGCTGATCAGCACCCGCACCGGAATCGGCTGGTTGATGGCCTGTGCCGAACCGATGGTCAGCGCAACCACGCTGGTGCCCCGCGCGCCGGCGAAAGCGGTCGGATCCGCGGTCACCGTAATGGTGGCCGGTGTGACGCCCGACGACGGCGAAACCAGAACGCCGCTGCCAAAGGGAGTGCTGAGCTCGAAATCGGTGTGATTTCCGCCTGGATCGGCGAGGGTGAAGGTCTGGCTCACCTGGGATTGGTTGCAGAAGCTGGTCTGAATCAGCACATCCTCCTGGCCTGGCTCGATCCGGTTGTACTTGTTGAGGAATCCAACCGGAAGCACCGTCACACCGCTATCGGAAATGGCGTACATCACGGTCGCAGCCGCGTTCAAAACCGCCCGCCCGACCAGGTTCTCGTTCAACGTCAGCCGTTCCCGGTAGGTCAGGTTGTCGGCATCCAGAACCAGCAGCGAAGGCAACAGGCTGGTCGTCCCCGTCGGCGTATTCGAGGATGGCAGGGGCGTGGTGGCCGGTTGGGACGCATCGGGGAATTGCCCGTAGATGATGCCGTGAATGGAATCGTAGGCGCTGCCGGTGATGCTCGTGGATGCGACCGGGTTCGGCCAGAGCCCGGCTATCATGACGTCGGCGTCGTAAAGCACATAGCCGGCCATGGCGTGGGAGCCGTCTTGGGACACGCTGAGCCGCGGCAGCAGCGCCGGCGTGGTGATCCACCCCACCGCGTTGGAACTTCCGTTCAGCATGTTAAACCAGAAGATCAGCTCGGTACCCGTTCCACCGCCGCAAATAGCCCATGCGGTCCAACCGTCGCCCGAGGTAGTGACGGCGGCTTCGGTAAAGGCCCCCGGCAGGCCCGGCCCCGCCTGAGGAATCGTCTTCGAGAGCTCGGCCAGCGAGGCTAGGATATTCATCTCGCCGGTTTCCGGATTCAGCGTCATGACGTGCGCGGTGGTGACGATGAACGCTAAGCCACCCTGGTCGCCGCCGAGCGTGTTGACGAAGCTCACTCCCAGCGGAGATTCGCCCATCTGGTAGGTGGTCTGAGCCTGGGTGCTCAGGTTGATGACCGTGGCCAGGTTGCCGCCCACAGGCGGCACGGCGGCTGTCGAGCTGGTGGTGTTGTAGTTGGCATAGTGGACGACCACCAGATATTGACCATTCGGTGACATGGCGATCCCAGCCGGAAACGGCGCCACGCTCATCGACGTACTGATACTGTAGTCGGTAAGCGACATAACGTCGATGCAGGCGCAAGTAAAATCGGCGATGTACAGCACGCCCCTTGCCTCATCGAGAGCGATGTCCGAGGCCGTGCCGCCGATTGGCACCACGGTTCCAAAGGTAGCTGCCACCGACCGCCCGGCTCCGGCCGTCAGAAGCGCCACTGCAATCGAAAAGATAAGTTTTGTCCCACGCATAATGGTGTAGTCTTCCCGCGACTATTTTGAATTACAGAACCAAACCGGATGCGAATCAATGATCGAAATGGCTAGTAATTCCGCCATTACCAAAGTTAGTCGTGTATTTCTGCGGGCTTACGCGTATACTCACGTCGGAATCGAGGCTTCTGGTGGCAGAAATGTTTGGGCGCTCGAGCGCGCGATCCGGCTTGAAAAGAAACGGTGTGGCAAGGTTTATCTTGGCGGCGGCAGTTTTCGGTTGGCTGGCATTTCCGCCGCTGGCCCGCGCCCAGGGCGTGGTGGTCACTGTTTCGACGTCCCCGACCGGCGTGCAATTCCAGGTAGACGGTCAGTCTTTCAGCTCAACGCAGAGCTTCGCCTGGCCGATCGGAAGCCAGCATACCCTCAGCGTAGCTTCCATCGTCCAGCCAAACCCCGTGGCTCCCACAGTATACACGTTTCAGAGCTGGGCCGATTCCCTGGAGACGTATACCTCACCCCAGATTACAGTGATAGCCAACGCCGCCGTCACCCAATATTTGGCGACTTTTTCCGCCACCTATACGCTCACCGTGAGCATCAGCAGTACTTGTGGAACTATACCGTGCAGCGGCGCCCCGGGCACAATCCTGCTGGACGGGTCGCCATTGTTGAATTATGGACCGGCGCCGTATGCCGCCGGCAGCGTTCAGATTCTCACGGCCGTGCCCAATCCCGGCTACGTGTTCGCCTCATGGACGCCCGGCCGTAACCAGCGGGTGACGGGGGTCGACGACGCCGTCACGATGAATGCCCCCGAGACGGCGGTCGCCAATTTCCTGTTAGCCGCCCCGGTCACGTTCGACACGTCGCCCGAGGAATTCAGGCTGTTGGTCGATACCATGCCGGTTACCGCCCCCTATTCGGAGTCCCTGGGATGGGGAACGGTGCACAATGTGTCGGCGATATCGCCACAATCGGATAACACGAGCCACCTGTGGGTGTTCTCTTCGTGGAGCGACGGCGGAACCGCCACGCACACTTATACGGCGCCCGCAGCGCTAACCCCGGCCACCCTGACGGCCACCTTCGTTCCCGCCGCGGTGAGCACTTTTCTCACCTCGCCCACCGGGCTGGGTCTAACGGTGGACGGACGGAGCAACTGGGTCGTATGGAACTTCGCCTGGCCGGTGGGCTCGACCCATACTTTTTCGGCGGCGCCCACGCAGACCGATTCGGCAGGCCATTTGTGGAGCTTTACCGGCTGGTCCAACGGCGGACCGGCGTCGCAGACGGTGACGGTGTCGTCGATGGCCTCCACCTACGCGGCAACCTATCAGCAGTTGGGGCAATTGACGATCAACAGCTCTCTTCCCAGCGTGTCGGTGGCGGTAAATGGAACGCCCTGCCCGACGCCTTGCACCGTAACGCCGCCATTGGGGACGCCCCTGACGATCAGCGCGCCCGCCAGCGTACCGGCCGGCCCCAATTCGCGGGAGGATTTTCTGGGATGGTCCACCGGAGCCGGACCCGGAAACCTGACCATAACGGCGCCGGCCAACGCCACGACCGTCACCGCCAACTACCACCTGATGAACCAGCTTCGGACGGCCGTCAGCCCCGCGGGCGCGGGGACCTGGCACGTGCAGCCGGGCTCGCCCGACGGATTCTACGATTCCAGTACCGTGGTCAACCTGAACGTGAGCGCGGCGCCAGGCTATCAGTTCAGCAACCTGAGCGGTGACCTGACCGGCATCGCACCGTTCGGCACGGCTCCGATGAACCAGCCGCGCTCGGTGACGGCGCTGTTCAGGACCGTTCCCTTCCTGCCGCCTGGGGCCGTGACCAACGGCGCCGCGGCCACCCTCACGAGTGCCGTGGCTCCCGGTTCGTCGATTTCGATTTTCGGCGCCAACCTGGCCGATCAGGAACAGGAAAACACGGCCAGCCCCATGCCGCAGACCTTGGCCGGCGTGACGGTTTCGGTTGGCGGCCGGCTGCTGCCGCTGTATTTGGTTTCGCCGGGGCAAATCAACGCCCAATTGCCCGCTGAATTGCCCGTGGGCCCGTCCACCCTGACGGTGACCACGCCGGAGCAGGTACAGCTCACGACCGGTTTCACCATCGCGCAGGACGCGCCGGGTTTGTTCTCCCTCACCTCGAATGGCAAGGTATACGCGATTGCGCTGCACCAGGACGGCTCGCTGGTAACCGAAGCTTCTCCGGCCACGGCTGGCGAGACGCTCACGCTGTTCGGCACGGGCTTCGGCCCGACTACGCCGATGCGGCCCGACGGCATAGCGGTGCCGAGCTCGCCATCGTACGTGGTCACCGATCCGGTCAGCGTTCAGGTAGGCACGGCCAGTTTCGCGGCGCAAAGCGCCTATGCCCTGCCCGGCGCCGTCGGCATCGACATCGTGCAGTTCGCCCTCGGGAGCGGCGCGTCGGGCGGCGACTTCCAGCTTACGGTGACCGTCAATAAAGCGGTGAGCAACACCGTCCTGCTGCCGGTCCACTAGGGGCCGGGCACGCCCTGCCGGCCTCGCGCCGGCGTCTCAAATCTCGCTCGTGCGCTCCACCGCCGGTAATCCCAATCGGCGCCTGCATTCGTCCAGCATGGCTGCGGTGCGGGTGGCTCCGGAGCGCGTCACGCCTACCGCGCGCACCCCCAGCAGCGCATCCAGATCGCGAATCCCTCCGGCCGATTTCACCTGCACCCGCGGCGCGGCATGCTTCCGCATCAGCACCAGGTCTTCGATGGTGGCGCCCCCGCTGCCGTATCCGGTGGACGTTTTTACCCAGTCCGCGTCCAACTCGCTCGAGATCTCGCACAGCCGGACCTTCTGCGCGTCGTTCAAGTAGCAGTTCTCGAAGATCACCTTCACCTTCTGCCCCGCTGCGTGCGTCGCCGCGATCACCGCCGCCAGGTCGTCGCGGACGTACTGCCAGTCGCCGCTCAGCGCCGCGCTGATGTTCACCACCATGTCCAGTTCCTGCCCGCCGTCGGCCAGCGCCCGCTCCGCCTCGGCCACTTTGACGGCCGTGGTGTGGCAGCCGTGCGGGAAGCCGATGGTAGTGCTGGCTTTCACCCGGCTCCCCGCCAGCATTTCCGCGCAACGGCCCAGGTAATACGGAAGAATGCAGACGCTGGCCACATCGTAGTCCAGCGCCAGGCGGCAACCACGCTCCATTTCCGCCGCCGTCAGGGTCGGGTTCAGCAGCGAATGATCGATCATCTTGGCGATATCTTCGTAGGTGTAGTCCATGACTGCTCTTTTCTCAGGCGGCCAGCGCCGCTACTGCAAGCCTTTGCTCAACTCCCGCGCTTTCTCCAGGTCCGCATCGCTGCCGGCCGTGTCGCCCAACCCCCGGCGCGCGGCGGCGCGGTTTTGGTACGCATTGACGTAGTTCGGATCCAGGCGGATGGCGTTGTCGTAATCGGCAATCGCCTCGGCAAAATGTTTGAGCCGCATGTGCACGTAGCCGCGCGCGTTGTACGCCCGCGCGCTGGTCGGATCCAAGCGGATCGCCTCGCTGAGTTGCGCGATTGCCTCGGCGAATTTCCTTTCCTGAATCAGCTTGCGCCCCGCCGCCTGATGGGCGGCCGCATCCTTGGCGGCTTCGGCATCCGGCTTCGGC
>JBAVIH010000576.1:0-5605 GCA_049686695.1 Bryobacteraceae bacterium
CTCAGGCACAGTTACAGCCATCCGAATACACACTCCGCACAGTAAGTTACGCGCACCGGGACCGCCGCCGTAGGCCGCCTCACTGCCCAGGACGCTTACTAAGTAAGCTCGGCCCTGCGAACACACGAATCCCGTGCCACCGTGTAGGGTGTAATGTAGCTCCTATCTGTCAGTACCCCTGTTAGAGCGAAACTGATAGCCGCGGTGAATCCTTCACCGAGTGTTCATGTGAAGAGTATCGTAATCTGCCATTCATATGAATCGCAATAATGGGAATGTATTAGGCTGGGCGACTTTTGTGGGACAACCTGGCGAGTAGTACATTTCGATTACTGGCTTGCGCACGAGTTTGGTGTATTCTCGATTGAAGCGTTGGAGGGACAAGTTCATGGCTCACATTCGCCTACCCGAAGGACTGCCGGGCATTCTCGGCCCCATGGCAATCAATCCGGAGAGCACCAAAGCCCTGCGCGAACTGGCGGAGGTCCTGTTGCGCGGTCCGAATACTCTAACCTCGGCGGAACGCGAACTGATCGCAACGTATGTTTCTTCACAGAACGACTGTTGTTTCTGCCAACTGTCTCATGGCGCGGCTGCCGCGGAACATCTGGGTGGCGACTACGAACTCATCGATCGAGTCAAGAGCGACTACGCTTCGGCGGAGATCTCCGAGAAGCTGAAAGCGTTATTGGCGATCGCGGGCAAGGTTCAGAGGGGCGGCAAGCACGTGACCACGGAAGATGTCGAGCGGGCCCGCAGCCGCGGCGCGACTGACAGGGAGATCCACGACACGGTGCTCATCGCGGCGGCTTTCTGCATGTTCAATCGGTATGTGGACGGTTTGGGCACCTGGCAACCGACCGATCCGCAGGCCTACCGGGAGATGGGACAGATGATGGCCCATATAGGATACGTCAAGCCAAACCAGGAAGAGCCGGTGCAAGTGGCGTAGCTGTCTATAGAACCGGAGGAACGCAGATGGCTCATATTCATCTCCCCGAAGGATTGCCTGGAATTCGCGGCCCGCTTGTCTTTAGTCCCGCCACCACTCAGCCTCTGTGCGATCTCGTGGAAAGCTTACTCCGCGCTCCGAACAGTCTCACCATGGCGGAACGCGAGATGATCGCGACTTACGTTTCCGCGAAGAACGATTGTTACTACTGTCAGACGTGTCATGGTTCAACGGCGGCGCAACATCTCGGTGGCGCCCCGGCGGACTATGAATTGATCGCCCAGATGAAATGTAACTGCGAGGCGGCTTCGCTCTCAGACAAGATGAAGGCGCTGCTGGCGATTGCCGGCAAAGTTCAGAAGGGCGGCAAGCACGTGACCGCGGAAGATGTCGAGCGGGCGCGGAGCCATGGCGCCACTGACAAGGAGATCCATGACACGGTGCTGATCGCGGCTGCCTTCTGCATGTTCAACCGCTACGTCGATGGCCTGGACACCTGGCAGCCTCATGACGCGGAATTCTACCGCGAGGCTGGAAAGCAGACGGCGGCGTTAGGCTACATGGCGCGCGACTGGAAGTCCACAGCGCCGGTGAAACAGGCGGCGAGGGCCCGCCGCTAGAACTTAGGCATCAGGAGACTCTGCACCATGTCCACCGTTCGTGTTCGTGCGCGCGGCAACCAGCCGCTGTACCTTCCCGGCGTCGAGAGCAATCCGAAGCCGGGTCTTTACAAAGACCTGATTGACTCCGCTCGCGGCCGCAACGCCGAGTACTCGAAAATCTGGGACCTGTTCGCGTTTCAGCCGTCGTTCACGGACAGTCTCTCCCGCTTCAGCCAGGGAGTTCTGCGGACACCCGCCACTATCAGTCCGGCAATGCGCGAACTTATCGCCGCATGGACCTCGTTCCAGAACGAGTGCCGCTTCTGTACCCGCGCCCACGCCGCTGCCGCCGCCGAACTGCTCGGCAGCGAAGACCTCGTCCGCGGCGTTCTCGACGATCTCGAAGCGTCTCCTCTCGAGGAGAAGGACAAGGCGTTGCTTCGCTTCGTCACCAAGATCACGCGCGACTTGCCCGCCGTGACAGCCGGCGATGTCGAGCGGGTGCGCGCCGCCGGATGGGATGACGAAGCGATCTACTATTCCATCACTACCTGCGCGCTCTTCAACTTTTACAATCGCTGGATCACAGCCACCGGCGTCGCCGAGATGTCCGAAGAAGCTCACCGCCTGCAAGGACGGCACCTGGCCCGGCACGGTTACGTTCGCGAGGAGGGCCACTGACCTGCTAGCCGCGCTACAGCCAGTCATAGCCACGTCGCCGGACGAGCACAGCATCCGCTATCCGGGATGGCGCGTGGCCGCTGCGTCCTCCACATGCGTGCTGGTCGGCTTCGCGTCGCTGTTTATCTACACCTTCGCCATTTTTCTGAAGCCGCTTGCGGCCGAGTTCGGCTGGTCGCGCGAAGCGGTCTCGGCCGCCTTCGGCATCGCGGCGCTGGCGGTTGCGGCCTGCTCGCCGCCGCTGGGCTGGCTTCTCGATCGCTATCCGGCCCGGCGCATTATCCTGCCCTGCCTGACTGTTTTCGGATGCGCGTTCGCCTCGCTCGGGCTGCTGACGCGCCATCTCTGGCACCTGTACGCGATCTTCCTGATTCTCGGCATGGTGGGGAACGGAACCGCGCATCTGGCGTACTCTCGCGCGCTGACCACTTGGTTTCGCAAGCGCCGCGGCGTGGCATTCTCTATCTTGCTCGGCGGGGGTGCGGTGGGCGCCATGATTCTTCCGCCTATCGCGGAAGCTCTGATTCGCGCCGTGGGCTGGCGGGCTTCCTTCGCCATTCTCGGCGCCGGCGTTCTCGCCATCGGGCTGCCATGCGGCGCTTGCGTCCGGGAGCGTTCGCGCGCCGCCCATTCGGTGGCAATGTCGTCGACCGGAGTCACTGTGAGAGAGGGCGTGCGCTCCCGAGTTTTCTGGATTATCGTCGCCGAGTTATTTCTGATTTCGATCAGCCAGAACGGCGCCATCACTCATCTTTCCGCGTTGCTGACCGATCGCGGGATCGCGGCGGGCAAGGCCGCCTTGGCGGTGTCGGCGATGGGCGGAGCGATCCTTGCGGGCAGGGTGCTCACGGGATGGCTGCTGGATCGCTACTTCGCGCCGCGGGTCGCCGTCTGTCTCTTCGCGCTCTCCGCGCTCGGCACGTTTCTGCTGGCCGGTGCGAGTTCCTTTTCGGTGGGCGTCGGCGCCGCCGCGTTGATCGGATTCGGCATGGGCGGAGAAGGCGATGTCACTCCCTATCTGCTCTCCCGATACTTCGGGCTAAGATCTTTTTCGACCTTGTATGGCTTCACGTGGACCGCGTATGCCATCGCCGGCGCGGTCGGCCCCGTCATCATGGGCCGCGCCTTCGATTCCACCGGATCCTATCGCGCGCTTCTTATGCAACTCGCCGTCATGACGCTTGCCGCCGCGTCGCTGATGCTGTTTCTGCCGCGCTACAAGGAGAACCTATAGATGGCCCACATACAGTTACCGGAGGACTTACCCGGCATCCGGGGGTTGATGGTGTTTCGCCCGGAAACCGCCGAGCCGCTCAACCAGCTCGCCGACATTCTTCTCCGCGGGCCGAATACGCTCTCGCCCGGCGAGCGCGAGCTGATCGCGGCCTTCGTCTCGTCGCGGAACGATTGCTTTTTCTGCCAGACCGTGCACGGAGCCGTTGCCGCATACCATCTGGGCAACAACGAACAGCTCGTGCTCGACGTCAAGCGCGACCCCGAGCACGCCGCCGTTTCGGACAAGTTGAAGGCCCTGCTCGCCATTGCCGGCAAAGTGCAGCGCGGCGGAAAGGAAGTAACCGGCGAAGACATCGCGCGCGCCCGGGCGTGCGGCGCCAGTGACAGGGAGATCCACGACACCGTGCTCATCGCCGCGGCTTTCTGCATGTTCAATCGCTATGTCGACGGACTGGGAACGTGGGCGCCCACCGACCCCGATCTGTATCGGCAACGCGCGCCCATCACCGCCCGCGACGGGTATGCGAACTCGATTCACCGGATTCTCGCCGAGCGGCGGTAACGCCCGGCGCCCCCATGCCGCATTACTTGACACAGTCAAGTAACAGTCGCACAATGGCTTCGAGGTGTCTCGAATGCCATCGGCCGACCCTGCGCAGATCGCCGCGGTGCGCCGTTTCAACCGTTTCTACACGCGGCAAATCGGTTTGCTGCGCAAGAGCTATCTGGGCAGCCCGTATTCGCTGACCGAGGCGCGCGTGCTGTACGAGCTGGCCCAGCGCAAGGACGTGACGGCGGTGGAACTGGCGCGCAACCTGGATTTCGACGCGGGCTACCTCAGCCGCGTCCTGGCGCGCTTCGAGAAGCGCGGGCTGGTAAGCCGCACCCCTGCGCTCTATGACCGCCGGCAGGCCCAACTGGCGCTGACGGCCAAGGGGCGCAAGGCATTCGCTCCGCTCGACGGGCGCTCCGCCAACCAATCGGCCGCCATGTTGGACCCGCTGCTCCGCGAGGACCGGCCGCGGCTGATCGAAGCCATGCGCACCATCGAGACGCTGCTGGCGCTGGAAGCCGCGCCGCCGGCTCCTTACACGCTGCGCGCGCACCAGCCCGGCGACATCGGCTGGATCGTTCACCGGCACGGCGTGCTCTACGCGCAGGAATGCGGATGGGGGACCGAGTTCGAAGCGCTGATCGCGGCCCTCGGCGCGAAGTTTCTGCGCGAGTTCGATTCTATCTGCGAGCGGTGCTGGATCGCCGAAAAGGACGGCGCGCGGGTGGGCTCGGTTCTGCTGGTGAAGGCTTCCGCCGATACCGCCCAGCTTCGGCTGCTGCTGGTGGAACCGGAAGCCCGCGGCCTGGGCATCGCCAAGCGCCTGGTGGAAGAATGCATCGCTTTCGCGCGCTCCTGCGGCTACCGGAAACTCATGCTGGTGACGCAAGCCGATCTCGACGCCGCGCAGCACATTTATGCCAAGGCCGGCTTCCACATGGCCGGCGAACCGCCGCCAGCGCATTTCGGAGAGCCCGAGCCGCGGCGGGTCTGGGAACTCAGCTTGTGAGGATCTTCTCCGCGGCGGCGCGGCCCATCCGGATGCAATCGGGAATGCCGATACCCTGGTAGGCGTTGCCGGCCAGATAGAAGCCGGGCGCCTGGGCGGCGCGCGCCTCGAGTTCAGCCAGGCGCTGCGGATGGCCCACCGTGTATTGCGCCATCGAGCGCGGCCAGCGGAAGATGCGGCTGAAACGCGGCACGGCGCGCACGCCGGCGATGTCCGCCAACTCATCCGTCACCGCGGCCAGCACCTGCCGGTCGGATTCGTCCAGCACGCCCGCGTCTTCCATGCCGCCCAGGAAGCAGCGGGCCACCACCGTCCCGGCGGGCACGCGGTGAGAAAACTTGGTTCCCACCCAGGTGCAGGCCACCAGGCGGCGGCGCTCCTTTTTGGGCACCAGGAAGCCGAAACCGACCGGCGGCCGGGCGAGATCGGCCGCATCGAAGCCCAGCGCCACCGTCATCGATGAGCTGTAGGGAATGGTCGCCAGTAACTCGGCAATGCGCGCATCCACCGCGTCCACCAGCGGCGCGCCGGCGTGCGCTTCGCAGGCGAGCACCACGCGCCGGGCCTCCATC
>JBAVIH010000577.1:0-5601 GCA_049686695.1 Bryobacteraceae bacterium
TCGAGGCTCCCCGTCGCTCAACGGCCAGCAGGATCGCCGCCTCTCCCACGGCTCAAATCCACTCCAATGCGCAAAGTCCTGTTTCGCGCCATTTCCGAAACCGCTGGCTCGCGGAGGCTTGCCTTGAGCGTACCCGGTCATTCTGCTATTCTCAATGAGACGAATTCATGAGTATTTTCTTCCCGGCCGCGTGAGGCCGGGTCACTCCGAGGTTCACCATGTCAGGCCATTCCAAGTGGGCCACCATTAAGCACAAGAAGGCGGCTACGGACGCCAAGCGCGGGAAAACGTTCACGCGCATCATCAAGGAAATCACCATCGCCGCGCGCAGCGGCGGCGATCCGGACGGCAATCCCCGGTTGCGCAGCGCTGTGCTGGCGGCCAAGGCGGCCAGCATGCCGTCGGACAACATCAAGAAAGCGATCATGCGCGGCACCGGCGAAATCGAGGGCGGGCAGATCGACGAAGTGATGTTCGAAGGCTACGGGCCGGGCGGCGCGGCAGTGCTGGTAAACGTGGCCACCGACAACCGCAACCGGACGGTGAGCGAACTCCGCCATGTCTTTTCGAAGAACGGCGGCAACATGGGCGAGCAGGGCTGCGTGGCCTGGATGTTCGAACGAAAGAGCCAGATCTACGTGGCCGGCGAGAAGGCGGGGGAAGACCAGCTCATCAACGTGGCGCTCGAAGCCGGCGGCGACGATCTGCGCCAGGAAGGCGAAAGCTGGGAAATCCTTTCGGCTCCCGAAGCGCACGAAGCGGTGCTGAAGGCGCTCGAAGCGGCGGGCATTCCGGTCGAAGAGTCCTCGATCGGCATGGTTCCCAAGAACCTGGTGAAGCTGGAGGGCAAGAACGCCGCGGGCATGCTGCGGCTGAACGATGCGCTCGAAGAGCACGAGGACGTGCAGAACGTGTACTCCAACTTCGACATCGACGAGAAGGAGATGGAGGCCCTCGAGCACTGACGTGCGCGTGCTCGGCATCGATTGCGGGTCGGCGCGCACCGGTTACGGCATCATCGACAGCGACGGGCGCCGGCACCGGTTGGTGGCCGAGGGGGTTATCCGCTCGAGCGCGCAATGGCCATTTGAAAAGCGCCTGCTCAAAATCGCCAGCGAACTGCGCGCGCTGCTGCGGGAGCATGTTCCGGATCGGGCGGCGGTGGAGGGTGTGTTCTATTCGGCCAACGTGCAGACGGCGCTGAAACTGGCGCAGGTGCGCGGGGTCGCGCTGCTGGTGGTGGCCGAAGCCGGCGTGCCGTTGGCCGAATATTCGCCGCTCGAAGTGAAGACCAGCGTGGTGGGTTACGGGCGGGCGGAGAAAACGCAGGTGCAGTTGATGGTGAAATCGCTGCTGAAGCTCGCCTGTCCGATCGAATCCGAGGACGCCGCCGACGCGCTGGCGGTGGCGATTTGCCACGCCAATCGCGAGGCCACCCGGGCGAGGATCGAGCGGGCATGAACGGCGCGCGCTGGGTCAGTCTGCTGCTCTGGACGGCGACCGCTTTTGCCGCCGGCGACGCGCGGCTGTTTTTTTCGAGGACCTTTCCCGGCAGCGCCCCGCCATACCTGGAAGTGCGCCTCGAGAAGACCGGCGACGCCGAATACCGCGAGGCCCCCGACGAAGAACCGCCGGTGAAGTTCAAGCTGTCGGAAGAAGAGGCGGCGGCGGTTTTCTCTCTCGCCGAAAAGCTGGATTATTTCCGGCATCCGCTCGAATCGCCGGCGAAGGTCGCCTTCATGGGCACCAAGCTGCTGCGCTACGAGAGCGGCGAGGTCAAGAACGAAGTGAAGTTCAATTATTCCGAGGACGTCTCGGCGCAGGAGTTGCTCGACTGGTTCGAACGGATGGCGGAATCCGCCGAGCTTCACATCGACCTAGAACGCACGGCCAAGTACGATCACCTGGGCGTGATGCATGCGCTGGAGACGCTGGAGAGCGCCATGGAAGACCACAAGGTGGCAGGCGTTGCACAATTCCTGCCGCTGCTCGACCGCATCGCCAACAACGAAACCTACATGCACGCCGCCAGAACGCTGGCCGCCGACATGGCGGGCGCGATTCGGAGTCCGAAGAAATAGGCGGGCAGGGCCGACCGGCGGCAGAGGACTGGTGCCGTAGAAACAAATCGCCCAGTTCAGGAACCTGTCGGAGAAAACGGTTCTTGGCCGTTTCGCCCCAACATCTCGTAGTCGCTGCGTAGCCCGAGCCTATCGCAAGGCCCCAAGTCTTTGGGGGAACTGGGACAGGCCGGCGGACGGACCTAAGGGGTCGCATTGCCGCGGGAAACGAGTGCCACCCCTTCGCTGGCCGCTGCCTTTCGCAGATCGGAGTCCAGCGTCGCCAGGGGTAGGCCCTCGCGCCGAGCCAACTCCAGATAGGCGGCGTCATATACGGACAGCCGGTGAACGCGCGCCAACCGAAGGACGGCGTTCTCGTCGGGGGACTGGTCCACCCGCAGCCGAAGCAGCGAGAGGTTCAGCAGAAAAGCGGCGGTGTTGGCTTCCGTAATCCGCCTCCGGCGCTCGTTCACGACCAGGATATTCCGCACCTCGAACCACCACAAGCCGGGAACAACGCCCTCTTCGGTTCGCATTCGCTCGAAAGCCAGGCTGGCGTCGGGGTGGTCTTCATCGTCGAATGCCCAGCACGCCGTAATGGATGCATCCAGGACGAATGCCATCAGGACTTTCGTCCCTCATCGCGGGCCGACAGCAACTCGGCCGTGGTGATCCTGCCGCTGCGCTTGCGTAGCTTCCGGATAGCGGCGAGGGCTTTGTCGATTTCCGCCTGACGCCGATCGGGTTCGGGCACGATTCGCGCGATGCGGTTTCCGTGACGCGTGATAATGAGCGTTGCACCCCGCTCGACTTCGTCCAGGAGCTGGGGAAGATGAGTTTTGGCTTCCGAGGCTTGAATCTCGCGCATAGTATCAACCAGTCGGTCCGACCAGTCTTATTTTATCACGGGCTCGTGCGACGCCGGCTGTGCCGGTAGATCTTGGCGGCAGCGAGAGCTGGGGAGCAGGGCTTGGGCCGGTTGCCTTTCGCCTCACGAAAAAGGGCGACGGGTTGCCTCACGGGTTTTGCGTCACGGGTTCTGCCCGTGAGCGCATCGGGGGAACTGGAACGGAACCTTGCCCTCAGGTGGGCCCGTTTTGTTTCTTGCCTATCCGATTCTTGCCGGATCCCAGCGCGGCGATGAATCCGGCCACGACTGCCAAAAGGCTGATCCATGCCCACGCGGCGTATGCCACGTTGTGGGCAAAGATGCTGATGCCGGAAGGCTCGGTTACCGACTCGGTTCCGGAACTGGTGTCCAGCAAGGTCTGCCGGAGCTTGAGCAAGAGGTTGCTTTTCTCCAGTTCGCTTGCCGTGGCCGGCTCCCTTTCCAGTTCCTGAAGGGACATGTCGAGGTTTTTGTACCAGAACCCGACGTCTTCGCTCGGCTCGTTGTACAGCACGGACGTGTATCCCGCCATCATCCGGTGCCGCTCCAGGTAGCTCGTGGCTACGGCCAGCTCCTGTTTGGCCAGTTCGATATTGTTCGCGTCGGCCGCCCGTTTCTGGCGTCCGCAATCGATGCCGTACCGGATGCTGGCGACGATGCGCACGCCGCCCCAGATGGGAAGGGAAATCAGCCCAACGACAAGCCCGAACAGCAAAACCGCGATCAGCGGGGAAGTTGCATCGTCGCCTTGCCGGCCCGTGGCCATTTCTTGCCCGCGCCTACCCGACTAACTCCGGCTCGCTGGCGCAGGTGTGGCAGCCTTTCTTCGCCTGCGCGGTCAGGTTCCGCATGGCTTCCTGCGTCTCGAAGGGAATGGAGAATTCCTTCTCGATCCGTTCGCGATAGACCGGGCCGGAGTTATAGGCGCAGAACGGGTAAATCAGACCGTTGGGCGCGGCATAGTGGATCACGCAGCGCTTGACGCGCTCCACGTCGTAGTTATACGAATCCATGAAGTGCATGCCGGCCAGCATCAGCGTGCGGTAAGTGAAGCCGCCCGATTCGCTTTCGCCGCGGCCGTACTTCTTGTCGGTCATGCCCTGCAGGGTTTGCAGGAACTTGTTGAAGGTCAGGCCGGCCGGCGCCTTCTCTTCGTGGAAGAACTTGCGCAGGTTGTTCCAGGCCGAAATCTTGGTGAAGAACTGGATGCGGCGCTTGCCCGCCTTGCGCGCCAACTCGTCCATCTCGCGCAGCATCGGGCCGACCTCGACGAACTGCGTCACCGGCACCGCCTTGCGGTTCTGATCGACGAACAGGTAGGTGCCCAGCGAGCAGTGCGGATGGCAGCTCAGGGTGGTGGTCTCGTCGCCGCGCAACGCGCTCAGCAGCTTCGAAAACGGCGTCACGCAGGAGAGCGGGAACCAATCCTCGTACACGTCGCAGATGCCGGTCTGCTGCTGGACGGCGTGGGCGAAATCGGATAGTGTGAAGCGCTTGGCTTCCAGCTCGTGGCGGGCGATGCGGCCGGTGAACGCCACCGGCTGGAAGCTGATGCCGCTCGAGCATTCGATGTATTCGAGCGCCAGCCGGATAATGTCGCCAATCTGGTGATCGTTGACGCCTTTGACGATGGTGGGAACGTAGACGATTTTGAGGCCCGCCTTCTTCACGTTCTCGATGGCGCGCAGCTTTTTCTCCCACAGCGATTCGCCGCGGGTGCGCCGGTACACGTCGTCGCAGACGCCGTCGAACTGCAGGTAGAGCGTGTGCAGCCCGGCTTCCTTGGCCTGCTCGGCGAACTCCAGGTCCATGAATTTCAGGCCGTTGGTCGCCACTTGCGTGTGGGAGAAGCCCATTTCCTTCGCCATGCGCAGCACGTCCAGAAAGCGCGGGTAGATGGTCGGCTCGCCGCCCGAGAACTGCACGATCCTTCCCGCCACCGGCTTCTGGTCGCGCAAGGCCTGCAACATCTTCCGCACGGTCTCGAAATCCGGTTCGTAAAGGTAGCCGGAGGCGTTGGCGTTGGCGAAACACACCGGGCAGGTCATGTTGCACCGGTTAGTCAGATCCAGGTTCGCCAGACCCGTGTGGCTGGTGTGCAGGTTGCACAGGCCGCAATCGTCCGGACAGCTCTTGGCGGTAGTCACCGCCGGGTTGGCCAGCCCGCGGTTGTCGCCAAAGGTCCATTCCTCCATCTTCAGGTATAGTCTGGCGTCGGAATAGACGATGTCGCGGAATTCGCCATGAGTCGGGCAACGCTTTTCCATCACCACCTTGCCGGAATCCTCAACTATCCTGGCATCAATGAGTTGGGAGCACTCCGGACAGAGCGACCGGGTGCTTTTCGGCAGACCCGTTTGGAGCGGCCGGATAGGGGAACCCGTATAGGTAGTTTCCGGCTGTAATACCTGAAATTGCGCCATGTCGAGAATTGTAAATAAGCTCGCTCGCAAAGACCACAATCAGGCTCTAAAGTGTGATTTCGGAAGGTCGTATGGCCGCTTTGGGGGGCTGAACGGCGCGGCGGCAGCAGTCTCGTAACGCCATTTCCACAGAAGACGTCAGGGCGCTGAGAAAGCAAGGCGGAGTCTCTCAGCCAGATAGGCTCCTGAATCCCGCCTATTTTCGCGTTCGCAAAAAGTCTTGACTTGT
>JBAVIH010000578.1:0-20017 GCA_049686695.1 Bryobacteraceae bacterium
TCTTCCGGCTTCTTGTAGCCCGTCAGCAGGGTGTCGATCAGCTTCGTGTCGATCAGGTCGGTTGCCATCGGTTCTCCTAGTCTGCTCTATCCGATGGCCGTTTACACAGTTTAATTTACACCCTCCACCGGCTTTGGCTTGCACGGGAACGACGAAGTGCGT
This sequence comes from Bryobacteraceae bacterium, assembly GCA_049686695.1. GTDB lineage: Bacteria > Acidobacteriota > Terriglobia > Bryobacterales > Bryobacteraceae > Bog-375. Next base: position 163 of record JBAVIH010000578.1, read on the forward strand.
GCCGGTTGAGTTCAACCCAATGTACAGCTCGTCGATCTCGATCTGGCTGCCCTTCAGCGCCTTGACGGTGGCCCGGAGGTGGTTTTGCAACGAGGAAGTGGTAATGCCCAGGAACACGTCAATCAGCCGGTTATACCGGACCCGCGCGAGAAGCGCCTGTTCATCCGTCCGGGCGTACTGTTTAATAATCTCCGGGGTCTGATCCGGCACCTTGATCTCGACGAGGCCCTCAGTCGGGGCTATCCACTTCAACTTGCGCAATACGAACTTGTACTTCCCTCTGCCTGCCAGTTCGATGACCCATTTCCTTCCCTTCGGCTGCTCCGCTTCGATCTCTGGCGGCAGGGGGCGGCGAAATCGGTACTGATATACGAGGTCCGGCTTGTTGCCTATTTGTGGAACGCCCTTTTCCTTGCAGATGCCGTCATATTCGCTCTGCGCGAAGTCGAACGGCGCTCCTTTTCCCTTATAGTGTTTTTCGAATAGCCCCAGAACAACAGTGCGATAGATCTTTTCCTTCTGGTCTTCCGGGATTCCTGCCTTAGCCATTCGCCTTTTCCGCCTCGCCTTTCCTGATACGGTGAGGAATGACGTTCGCGGCCACGCCATAGCGCGCGGCGGCATCGGACATGTTGAATTCGAGGAGGGATGGATCTCCGACGGTGCGAGGCCCGTCACTTTCGGGCTTTTCTCCCACTCGTTCCATGATCTTCGAGGCCACCGCGTGCCCGAGAAGTGGCGGGACTGAGTTTCCCACCTGCCGGAATCCATGCCACTTCGTGACGTGGAACCGGAACCAGTCCGGGTATGAATGCAGGCGGGCTGCTTCCCTGACGGTAATGCACCTTGGAGAGAAGGGATGAATCGGACGCGGAGAAGTGAACGCACCTCGATCGCTCGCCGTGCCTGCGCGGATGGTATTGCATACGCCATTCGGATCGAGCTTGAGGAAGCGGCTCACGGGCTCGGTGTCACCTGGTGCGGTGGCCTCGAACCGCTTCCTGGAAAGAGGTGTGTGGATCGTGCGTAGGCTGGATGTCAGGAGGGCGTGGGTCTTTCCCGCGCCAAATCTTAGCAGCTTTGCATAACGACTGGGCTTGGCGAAATCCGCCTCAACCCAATCCCGTTCCAGCAATTCCTCATAATCGTCCGCCTCGGGCAAATCGCCGAGGGCTTCCCACACAGTGGGTGTCGTTTCCGTGAAACCAAGGTCAAGGTTGGCGCCTGGCAGTTCGTGGGTTTTGACCGGGTATTCCGGAAGGCGTTGTCCCTTCCGAGCGCCCATGAGGAACAGTCGCTGACGGTCCTGGGGGACGCCGAAGTTGACGGCGTTGAGGACTTGATAGTCCTCCTGGACTTTGTAGCCCTGCGCCTTGAATTCCGCGATGATCTCGGAGAGGAACTTCTTGTGCTCGCCCACCGTCAGGCCACGCACATTCTCAAAGATGAAGTACTTCGGCTTCAGCTCGGAAACGATTCTGACGAAGTGGTACACGAGGCCATTGCGAGGATCGTCCAGCGCGCGCTTTCCGATCATGCTGAACCCTTGGCATGGGGCCCCCCCGAAAACTACGTCAACGTCGGCTTTCCCGATGCTGGAATGTGTGCGGATATAGTCGCCGTCGATGTCGGCTACGCTGCGGCAGATCGTAGAGCACTCCGGAAAGTTGTATTCATGCGTCGCGGCGTGGATCGGATCGTATTCGACCGCGGCTGCAATGTGGAAACCGGCTTGCTCGAACCCGAGCGATAGACCGCCGGCACCGGCGAAGAGGTCTACGCCAATCGGTCTTTCCCCGTTGCGTTGCATAAAACAAGAATTGTACCGAATGCTTTACCGCTTTCGGGGGAGGGTGTCAGCCTCCTGATTCTACATCGGATGGAATCGTCGCGGCAAATATATCTCTCTCCGCCGGTTGGAGGGCAAACGGTCAGGGCGCCGCGGAGGGCGGCGAACACCGTTAAGCTTTTCCGGGTAGTTCGGAACGAAAACTGAATAAACTCTATCGCCAGACCGAGGCCGACAGAAACGCGATGTTCTTTGTTTTCAAGCGTCGTCTGCCAGCGGGCATCCTGTTTGATTGCGAAAACAGCCTGTGGCACTGGGAAATCTGGCCTGTGGGCGGGGGAAGTCCGGCCAGATTAGGACCGGCAAGTCGGCTTGTGCCCGCCGATCCTGTCTGGTTTACGCGCCACTTGGAGATTGAGAGTGCGACGCACTTGGCTGGAAGACGCGCATTTCGGAGATTCACCGACTTCTGGTGCGGCTGCGGCGGGCGGTCCGAAATTCACAGTTTGTTGAGAAGCACGGCGGCTGTAGTTGCGCGGGGGCGCGCATTCTCTTATCGTGGTTATTCCCCTTTATGGCCACCAAGACTCCCATCACGGTCGCTCACGGCGACGGCATCGGACCGGAAATCATGAACGCCACGCTCCAGATTCTGGAGGCGGCCGGCGCGGCTCTTGACATAGAGACCATCGAAATCGGCGAGAAGGTTTATCTGCGGGGCAATACGGCCGGCATCGAACCCAGCTCCTGGGAGTCCCTGCTGCGGACGCACGTGTTCCTCAAGGCGCCCATCACCACGCCGCAGGGCGGCGGGTTCAAGAGCCTCAACGTAACCATACGCAAAACGCTGGGCCAATACGCCAACGTGCGGCCGTGCGTCTCCTACTTTCCGTACGTCGACACCAAGCATCCGAACATGGACCTGGTGATCGTGCGCGAAAACGAAGAGGACCTGTACGCCGGCATCGAATACCAGTTGACGCCGGAAGTGACGTCCTGCATCAAGCTGATTTCGCGGCCGGGGAGCGAAAGAATCGTGCGCTACGCCTTCGAGTACGCGCGCCGCCACAACCGCAGGAAGGTCACCGTCTTCATGAAGGACAACATCATGAAGATGACCGACGGGCTGTTCCACAAGGTCTTCAACGAAATCGCCCAGGAGTTTCCGGACATCCAGAACGAAGCCTGGATTGTGGATATCGGCGCCGCCAAGATGGCCGACGGGCCGGAGAATTTCGACGTGATCGTGATGCCGAACCTCTACGGCGACATTCTCTCCGACGTGGCCGCGCAGATCGCGGGTTCGGTGGGGCTGGCGGGCTCGGCCAACATCGGAGATAAATGCGCGATGTTCGAAGCCATCCACGGGTCGGCGCCGCGGCGCGCCGGCCAGAACCTGGCCAACCCCTCGGGGCTGCTGCTGGGGGCGGTACTGATGCTGGTGCACATCGATCAGCCGGAGGCGGCCGAGCGCGTCCACAACGCGTGGCTGCGGACGATCGAGGACGGCGTTCACACATACGATATCTTCACCGAGGGAGTGAGCACGCAAAAAGTCGGGACGAAGGAATTCGCGGCGGCGGTGATCGAGCGCGTCGGCCAAAAGCCGAACCGTCTGAAAGCGGTGAGCTATGCGCGGGGTCCGGCAGCCAAGGCGGCGCGTGCCGCGACCGACATGTCCACCGCCAGGGAGCTGAAGGGCATCGACGTCTTCGTCTACTGGCCTTCGCGCGATCCCAATGCGCTCGCCGCGGTGGTGGGCAAACTGGCGGGCGACGGGCTGAGCCTGCAGATGATCGACAACCGCGGGGTGAAGGTGTGGCCGGCGGGGAGGGCGGAGACTTTCTGCACCGATAGCTTCCGCTGCCGCTTTATTGCCGAAGGCGGCACGGAGATGACGAAATGCGTCGGGTTGCTCTCGAGGGTGGCCGAGGCTGGGATCGAGATCGCCGCCACGCAGGCGCTGCGCACGTTCGACGGCCAGCCGGGCTTCTCGCTGGCGCAGGGGCAGTAGGATAGGGACATGGCCGACACTCCGCTGGTCGCCGTCATCATGGGCAGCAAATCGGACTGGGAAGCGATGCGCCAGGCCGCCGAGACGCTGGCCCGGTTCGAGGTTGCGCACGAGTGCCGGGTGCTTTCGGCGCATCGGACGCCGGTGCAGACGGCGGAATATGTGGGCCAGGCCGAATCGCGCGGCATCGAAGTCATCATCGCCGCGGCGGGCGGCGCCGCGCACCTGGCCGGCGTCTGCGCAGCGCACACGCTGCTTCCGGTGTTGGGCGTGCCGATGGAAAGCGCGTCGCTGAAGGGCCTGGATTCGCTGCTTTCGACCGTGCAGATGCCCGCCGGCATTCCGGTGGGGACGCTGGCCATCGGCCCGGCGGGCGCGCGCAATGCAGCGCTGCTGGCGATCGCCATCCTGGCCGGCAGCCGGCCCGCGTTGCGCGAGAAACTCCGCCGGTTCCGCGAAGAACAGAGCGAGAAGGTATTGCGCGAAACCCTGCCATAGGTGGGGCATGCTGGGGTCTGCTGGAAAATGCCAAACACGGCTGGCCACAGATAAACACAGATCAACACGGTGAGAATAAGCGGCTTAGCTGTGTTCATCCGGGTTCATCCGTAGCTCCAAAATCCTTTTTCGGATTTTTTCAACAGCGCCGGGCGGGTGGTACAATTAAGGTGATTAGCACTCAATCTCTCTTTTGAAATGACCAAACATCCTAAGGGCACGGGCGCCCGCATTTTGCTCAGCTCGGTTTTCGGTCCCTACGCGCAGGACGACGCGTACGGCAGCCGCACCATCAACCCGATGGAACTGTACCACAACCAGGTGACGCGCGAGCAGGGAGCGTTTTCGCTGCGCATGTTCCACCGTTCGTGGGGCATCCTCTTAATCCAGCGCAACATCTCGGCACCGACGACGGTGCTGGACTTCCCCACGCGCGCGGCCTTCGAGACCGAGTTGACGAGCCAGGACTACGACATCGTCGGCATCTCGTCGATCATCGTCAACGTGGGCAAAGTGCGGGAGATGTGCCGCATGGTGCGGCAACTGGCGCCCAAGGCCACTATCGTGGTGGGCGGGCACGTGGCCGCGATTCCGGGCATCGAGAAGATGATCGACGCCGACCACATCGTGCGCGGCGACGGCATCGGCTGGATGCGCCGCTACCTGGGCGAGGACGAAGCCGCGCCGATCGTGCATCCCGAGATCGTTTCCGGGTTCGGCGCCCGCACGCTGGGCATGAAGCTGCCGCAAACCAAGGGCTCGACCGCGGCCACCATCATTCCCTCGGTGGGCTGCCCGATGGGATGCAACTTCTGCACCACCTCGGCCTTCTTCGGCGGCAAGGGGAAGTTTCTCAACTTCTACAATACCGGCGAAGAATTGTTCGGCGTGATGAGCCACATGGAATCGAAGCTGGGGGCGCGGTCGTTCTTCATGATGGACGAGAACTTCCTGCTGCACAAGCGCCGCGCCATGCAACTGCTCGGACACATGAAGGCGGGGAACAAGCCGTGGTCGCTGTATGTCTTCTCCTCGGCCAATGCGATTCGCCAATACTCCATGCGCGAACTGGTGGAGTTGGGCGTCTCGTGGGTGTGGATGGGCCTGGAATCGGAGCACTCCTCTTACGACAAGCTCAAGGGCACGGATTCCATGCGGCTGACGCGGGAGTTGCACGAGAACGGGATCAAGGTGCTGGGTTCGACCATCGTCGGCCTGGAGCATCACACGCCGGAAAACATGCACGAGGAAATCGAGCACGCCGTGGCGCACGACACCGATTTCCACCAGTTCATGCTGTACACTCCGGTGCCCGGTACGCCGCTGTTCTACGAAATGCAGGAGCAGGGCCGCATGCTGGAGGGCGTGGATCTGGCCGATGTTCACGGCCAGGGCCAGTTCAATTTCAAGCACGCCGCCATTTCGCGCGAGGATTCCAAGCGGTTTCTGGATTGGGCGTTCCGCCGCGATTTCGAGCGCAACGGCCCGAGCATCTACCGCATCTGCCGCACCACGCTGGAAGGCTGGCTGCGTTACAAGGACGATCCGGACGCCCGTGTGAGAGCCCGCTTCGCGCGGGAGGCCCGTTCGTTGCGCGACGGCTATGCGGCCGCGCTGTGGGCGATGGAGCACCACCTGGCCACCACCAACGCCGCCGTAGCGGAGAAGATTCGCGTGTTGCGCGAGGAAGTGGGGCGCGAGTTCGGCCTGTTCTCGCGCGTGTTGGGCCGTGCGCTGGGGCCGGTGATGCTGTGGACGGCTCGACGCGAAGAGCGCCGCCTGGCCAACGGCAAGACCTACGAGCCGACGACCATCATCGAGCGCAGGAACTGGACGTGGACCCCGCCGCTACTGCCCACATCGCCGCTGGCGGTGCTGCCGGCGATCGAGGAATCCTCGGCGGGTTAGGCGGGTTGTTAATGGGGCGATAACATTGGGTTGGCAGGCGGAAGCGCCTGCCCCACCACACTGCCGCGGTAACTGCAAAGAGGCTATTCGACCGAGCGCGACCTCACACCGGAGTCTGGATCTGTCTGCAGCTTCACCCAGGATGCGAGCAACTCCAGGTAGCCAGGTGCGAATCGCGGAAAATCCCACGGTTCCCCTTTGCCGGGTTCCACTCGCAGATCGTGTCCGGCATTGGGAAAGACCTGGATGACACTTCTGGAGCCAGCGCCGCTCAATGCGGATATCAGAGGCCGCAGCGATACATCCACCGGCACGTCCGCGTCTTTGCCGCCCAAGACGATCAGCAGCGGCGCTTTCAGGCGCTCGAAGACCGGAATAGGATCGTAGGCGAAGTTGAGCCGCATGAAGTCGAAGAACCACCAGTCTTTCGAGATGGTTCCGAAGTCATACCAGCTCTTTTGCGAGGCAGCCTTGAGCGCCATCGACAATTCGTCCCAGCCATGCCCGGTGCGCGCGTACGCGATCATCCGGCGGTATAAGTCGAGCGCCTGTTTGACATCCTGCGCGCTGTTGCCGTCCGAGCGCACTTGCATCTCGACCCGCGCAAGCTCCTGTTCCTCTGGGGTCACACCCGCGCCGGATTTGACGATCACGAAACGAGTATTCGAAGAACGGAGGGCCGCCATCGGTGCGACCCAACCGCCCTGGCTCGTACCCATCAGGCCGATACGAAGCGGATCGACTTCGCGCCGGGTCTGCAAGTAATTCACGGCTCCAACCGCGTCTGCGGCCAGATCGTCGAAAGAAGAATGCTTCCAATCGCCGGTGGATGCCCCGGCGCCGCGCTTGTCGTAGATGAGAGCCGCCACTCCGCGCCTGACGAAGAACTCGGCCAGAAAGCGGGAAGCGTTCCGCGTCTCGGGTCCCGCGCCATGAACGAAGACGATTGCGGGCGCCGGATCGTGCGCGGCGGGAAGCAGCAGCGTACCGGCCAGGCGAACATCGCCGCTCGGGAAGAAGACTGCTTCCGTTCTCACGCCGGCGCGGGTGTCCCGCCCCCGGCGCAACTGGAATTCCCCGCTGCGGCCGCCCTCACTCCAGGTTCCGCGAATGGAATCCGCCGCGATGGCGCCTTCGAACACAGCGTTGGAAGTATCTCCGATCAATTCAAAATGGACTCGGGCCCGGACAATCGAAAACTCCGCGGCGGGAATGTCCAGCGCGCCGAAATCCGGCAGATCCACAGACGCTTTCGAGGAATCGCCGGAGCGTTCCACCCGAAGCACAAGCGTTTGGGATTTCCCCGCGCTACCGCGGCTTCCCTCCCAGTATTCCGTCGCGGCGGTTTGCGACCGGATCGCGCCCGGGAGAAGAAACAAAACCGCCACGGCGCACAAATGAATCTGCATTGTCTTCAATCGAACCAGCGTATGCTCCGGGCACCTTATGGCGCAAGACGCGGGAAACGCCCGGTCAAAAAAATGTCACCGGCAGGACCCTCGCGGGTGCTGCCGGCGACCAAGCAATCGCCGAGCTTGTCTACCAAGCTTGGGGGTCGGCTGATTAGAAAGACACTCTGGCGCTGAACTGCAGTTTGCGAGGCTGATTCGCCATGGACGAGAAAATACCAAAGCTGGCGGAATCGATCCCCAATCCAGGAGCGGCGAAATGGACCGCGTTGTTGACGTTGAACGCATCCGCCTGGAACGAGAGTTTTATTTGCTCGCGGATCGGGAATTCGCGGCGCAGGCTCACGTCGAAATCCGCATTGTGAGGAGCGAACAGGCCGAGCGGGGCAGAGCGAGCAATGTCGCCCGCCGTGTAAGCCGCCGGGTCGACGAAGGCCGCCTTGTTGAGATAGGGTGTGGTGGCGAGATTCGCGCCGTAGGATGCGATCTTGCCATTCTCCCACACGTTCCCGCCCGAAGCGAAGGCCGTGGAGTAGTTCGGATAGCAGGCCGCGTCGATGACGCCGCCGCCGGTGCAGGTGCCGGTGATCGTCATGGGCGCTCCACCGGTGTAGGTGAAAATCCCGGAAATCTGCCAGTGGCCGATGATCGAATTCACCGCCGGATTCCCGGCGTCTAATTTGTGACCCGCGCCGAAGGGCAACTGGAAGACCATGGTCGCGCTGGCGACGTTCTTGTGATCGATGGTGCCCGGCGCTTTTTCCAGGAAGAGCTTGGTTGGATCGCGCAAGTTCGCAGCCAGATCGTCCAGTTCCTTGCTGAACGCATAGTTCACCATGAAGGTGAGCCCGTGCGCGAGGCGCTTGTTGAGCGAGAGCTGCAGCGCGTTATAGGTCGAGTTGCCAAGGTCCAGCCACGGACTGGATACAGTGGTGTATTGCGGGAACGGCTTCAGCGCCTGGGCGATGGTTCCGGTGAAGTTCGCGTACGGAATCTGGATGCTCGGGAAGATGGCCTGAGCCTTGGCGAGGTTGGCCGCGTTCAAAGTCGAGGTCAGCAGGGATCCCAGCGCAAGGTACTGAATGGGAACCTGGTTGTTGGTCACGGCTTGGGGAACCAGGGCCCCGGGAAGCCAATGGCCGTCGGTGCCGGAATAAGCCGCGCTAAATACCAGGTTCGGGCTAAACGAATGCTGGATATTGAAGCTCCAGTCCTCGTAATAAGGCGCTTTGCCGCTGAGGCTGGGGTAGCTGTAGGGCATGGTCTGGGCGGTGCTCGGGCCAGCCCACAGATCGCCTGCCGCGGTGGCGGACGCCGCGGTCACATATCCGGTACCGTAGCTTGGATTGAAGAAGGGCGGGGAGAGCGGATTGCCCGGATACCCGCTGTTCCAGTTGAACGCCGGCTGCCCGGTGGCAACGGACGACAGGCTGGCGGTTTCGTCAAAACCAGCCTGACTCAGTCCCTGGCGTCCGTTCGTGCGCCCACCCACTCCGCCGGCGTGCGAGTAAAAGATGCTATAGCTGGCCCGGACGACCGTCTTTGGCTCGAGCTGGTAGGCGATTCCCACGCGAGGCCCCGGATTAATGTTGTGCTGCTGCACGGGAGTCTTGCAACCGCAGCTATCGGTGCCGTTGCCCACAAACTCCAGAGCTCCCGGAATGCCGCCCGCCAGCGGGTTGGCCAGCGTGGGGTTAAAGAAGGACATCACGTTGTTGACTTCCGTGAACGGGCTCCAGATGTTCCAGCGCAGACCTACGTTCAGAGTCAGGCGCGAGGAGACTTTGAAATCGTCCTGAATATACCCGGCGTACGTCTTGTAACGTCCGCCGGTTTCGGCCACCGCGTTCTGCGTGACCGTGCTGCCGTCCACGGCTCCCAGCAGATAACCGGCATAGGCCAGACCCGTGGTGCTGATGGGGCTTCCGCTGGAGGTGAAATTCTCCGTTTCGGGGCTATTGAAGGTGAAGCCGGCTTGCGTGCCGGTCAGCGGAGTGTTTTCGTCGTCCTGCAGGGTCTGCCATTGGAAGCCGAAAGTGATGTTGTGCTTCCCATGGGTCCAGAGCACGCTGTCCTGGATGCCAACGGTGTTCTGGGCTTCGTTGTAGGCGTGGGAGTTGGTTCCGTCCCAGCTCACCGGGGCATTGTTGCCGCTGAAGCTGATATCCGGAAAACCGGAGCCCGCGACTCCGCCCGGCAGGCCGGTGAGTCCCGCCTTCCCGGGATAGCCGCCGCCAAACGTGTTGCTCGTCAAAGGAATGAACAAACGGCTGAGCCCTACGCTGAACTGGTTGACCATGGCCGGGCTGATGACGTAGCTATCGTGAACCTGAGCCAGAGTGGCGTATTCGATTACGCCTCTTCCATCCGTGTACGGCACGGGCAGTGTCGAGGTGCTGATCGGCGTCAGACTGCCAACGATGGGGTTGGCGTACTTGCCTGTGCTGAAGAGGCCGAAGAGCCGGTTGTTGTCCGAAAGGTTGTAGTCGATTTTGTCCGTGGTGCTGTCGTTATTGACCTTGTTCGGCAAAGTCGCCAGGTAATTGTTCTGGATATTGCCATTCGTGGGCGCCGGAAGATACGACTGGAAGGACTGCGAAACCGGCGAGATGCGGCTGGTGGGGATAACATTGCCTGGAAACGGTGTGCGGACGCCGGTTCCGGTCGCGCTGGCGGGATCGTAAATCAGTTGAGGGAAGGCGCTGAAATCGCCTGTCCGCTCGGTCGTAGTCGGTATCGACTGATACCCGGGAGCGGTCGCCGAGACGTAACGGTATCCATCGTAGTTGGCGAAAAAGAAGAGTTTGTTTTTCCTGATGGGACCGCCGACAGTGGCGCCGAATTCGTTCTGGTGCTCGATCGGCGTGGTGGCGGCGAAAAAGCCTCGGGCGTCGAAGTCGGTATTCCGGAAGTACTCGAAAACGCCACCATGAAACTGGTTGGTTCCGGACTTCGTAACGTAGTTCGACACTCCCTGGCCTTCGTACATAGCCTTGGCGCCGGCGGTCTCCACCTGAAACTGTTCGACGGCCTCAACCGAAATGCCGAACGCGAGGTTTCGGGTATCGCTCTCGGTCCCGGCGCTGGTCAGCGCCAGACCTTCGACGTACGTTTCGTTCTGATACGTCTGGCCGCCGTTGAAGGAACCGGTAGACGGACCGGCCGCCTGCGTACTGTAGTTATCCACGCCGGTGGCCAGGCCGGCGAACGCCGTAGGATCCCTGGCAGACCCATTCATCGCCAGCGGAAGGGCATCGTAAACCCCGTTCTCGATTGACGAGCCCAGCACCGCATCCTCCGCCTTCAGGAGCGTCGGTTGCTCCTCCACCGTGATCGACTGGGTAGCCATCCCGATCTTCAATTTGGGATTCACCGGAACAATCGCCAGCGCGTCTACGATTACGTGCGGCTGAGTGAGGGTTTCAAAGCCGGCAGCCTTAACCGTAACGGTGTATTCGCCGGCAGTGAGCAGAGGGAGCACGAAGAAACCGGCTTCCGTGGTCTTACGAACGGTTTCGACTCCGGTTGCGACATTGGCGGCAGTGACTGTGGCATCGGCCACAACCGCGCCTAAGGGATCCGTGACCGTGCCTTCGATGGAACCGGTCCCGCCGACCTGGGCGAGCGCGGACCCAGCGGCGAGTAACAACGCAAGGCAGAGAATAAAGTGGCGCATGGCAAGAACTCCTTTTGTCTTCCTACGAGGGGTGCCCGGTGTGGCACACAAAAAAATCACCCGAGGCCTCACTTCAGAGGGGCCGGCCCGTGACCAAGAAGCGCGCTTGACAAGCGCCGGTAGCTAAAGGGAAGGCAAAGAAGCGTTTGCCTGGCAATACCTGCGTATCGGACCGCAAAACAAAACCCCTAGGCACGTAAGTCGTGCGATGGGGCGAGTCTACCATGAGGTTCCTGCAAAACGAAAAGGAATTTGTGCGGAGGCAACCATATTTTGCTATATGGAACGAAGGACAGGATTCCGTATTCTGGTTAACGTATTCATAATAAATGTATTACATTAATTTGTGGCGAAAACATGCGCCTGGAAGCGTGTCAGCGGTCCCGTTTCTTCAATTTCGCTATACAAAATAGCTTAGCGAGAAAGTAAACGTTAACATCGATGTGGGCGCACTTCGGGCTCCGCAGCCCGACAGAGCGCCGGCGACGACTTTCCGTGAATCTTGTATTTTGTATCGCAAAATGTTACATGGTACAAGGAGTGGCACTCATTCGGCGTCCCGTGAAGACTTCCAGTCAAAGCCGCTACATGGTGAAATCCATCGTGCACGCATCGCGCGTGCTGGAGGCGTTTCACTCGGGCGGCGAAGTTCTCCGCTTGCGCGACGTCGTGAGCAGGGCTGGTTTGAGCAAAGGCATTTGTTTCCGGCTACTCTACACACTGCACCAATGCGGATTTCTGGACAAGGTTGGCGAGAACCGTTACCGGCTGACTTCGGAAGCGCGCCGGCGCCAGCCTTTTCGGATCGGCTATGCCGCGCAGGGGCAGGATACCTCATTCGACCGGGAGGTGCGGATCGGGTTGACGCGGGCGGCCGAGCGGGAACACGTCGAGCTGATCGTGGCGGACAATCGTTATCAGCCGAAAATCGCTCTGCGCAGCGCGGATTACCTGATCCGGGAGCAGTTGGATCTGATCATCGAGTTCCAGACCGATGAAATGATCGCGCCAGCCATCGCCGCGAAATACATGGAGGCCAAGATCCCGTTCATCGCAATCGATATTCCGCACCCGGGCGCGACCTACTTCGGCGCCAACAATTACAAGGCGGGCTTGCTGGCGGGGCACTGTCTGAGCCGGTGGGCAAAGAAGCACTGGGAGGAAGAGGTCGACGAAATCCTGCTGATCGAATTGAATCGGGCAGGTTCGTTGCTGAAGGCGCGCGTGCGCGGGATCGCCGCGGGAATCGCCGACGTGATGCGAATGCCGGAAGGTACGCGGACCATTTCGATCGATGGCGATGGCCAGTTTCAAGCCACGCTGGAGCGGGTGCGCAAGCACCTCAGGGAGACCAAAGCCAAGCGGGTTCTGGTGGGCGCGGCAAACGACCCGAGCGCCCTCGGCGCGCTACGCGCGTTCCAGGAAGCCGGCCGCGGAAACGAGTGCGCCGTGGTCGGGCAAAACGCGGAGCCGGAAGCGCGCGCCGAGCTTCGCACGCCACAAACGCGCCTGATCGGTTCGGTGGCTTACTTCCCGGAGAAATATGGCGACGGTCTAATCCGCCTGGCTCTGGACATTCTAGCCAAGAAGGCGGTGCCCCCAGCCGTCTTCACCAGTCATCAGATCATCACTCCGGAAAATGTCGATCACTTCTATCCCAACGACAGTCTGACGACCGTCGTGGGGTGAGGGCTGCACGGGAAACTCAAACAGCGTCCCAGGGGTTGAAGGCCGCGACGCCAAGACCGGCAAAATCCTTCACGTTCCGCGTCACGACGGTGAGATCGTGTTCAATTGCCGTCGCGGCGATCATGCCATCCGCCGTGTTGAGAGGAGTTCCTCTCAGTTGGCATTCACCGTCCAGGACGCCCCAACGGTTGCCAACGCTTAGTGTCACCGGCAGGATTCTGCCGACAAACAGCGGAAGGAGGTACTGATCGAACCAGCGTTCCAATTGGGCTCGCCGCCTGCCCGGCGGAAGAAGGGTAAACCCTCTGCGAAGTTCTCCAACGGTGACGACGCTCAAGTAAAGAGAAGCAATTTCCTGGGCGTCAACCCAACTGCTTACCCGAACGTCAGGCGCGGGCCTCGTGAGCTCCGAGGGAACATTAGTGTCGAGCAGAAAACCGTTCACGACAGGTCTATTGGGCGGCCGGTGGAGGGTTTGCGGCTGAAGTCCAAACCCTCTGTCATGCCTTTCACCATCGCGCACACTTCCACAAGACTTTTTCTTCCCTCGTGTTTTCGCTCCCCGGCATCGGTTGACTGCCCAGCCGGAAGGCGAACGGCCCCTTCGAGCAAACTGGCGGCGTAATCCTCGATCGCGCTTCCGCGGGAGGCGGCTTGACGGGCGAGTTCAGCCTGAACCTCGGGACTGATGTCAACCGTGATTGTCATGGGCACCCTCCCAAAACCCACCCTACCGCCGCCCTCGTTTCGAAGTCAAGCAAATGGAGCGGCGTATCCGACCGCAGAGGCATGGTGGCCAGGATGGCGTGCTCAGTTGAAGTTCATCCCGCACATGCCGGGGTTGGGACAGGGGCCGCCGCTGGGGCAGGCCGGCGCCTCGGATGCGCGCGAAGAACTGGCCGAGTGGGCGGCAAAGGTGGAAAGCTGCTGCTCGAGACGTTTCTGCCCGCAGGACGGGCATTCCAGTTCGGGCCTCCCGGACCCGCGGACCAGCTTCTCGAACCTGGTTCCGCAATCCTGGCATTTGTATTCGTAAATAGGCATGGCGCTACTTCCATATTAGAATACAAATCCTGTCCATTACGGCGCGGACGGCGGCGGCGCTCTGGTTCGAGTTGTTCACCAGAATGGAAAACGCCAACCAAGTGCCGTCGCGGCGCCGGACATAGCCGGAAAGCGCGTTCACATGGGACATGGTGCCGGTTTTGGCGTGGATGCGGCCGGCCGCGGGCGTATCGTCGAAGCGGCCGGCGAGCGTGCCGTCCCTGCCGGCCACCGGGAGCAAGGAAATCCAAGTGTCGCGCTCGGGCGTTTGGAACATATACCGCAGCAGCTTCACCACCGCCGCCGGGGTCACCAGGTTGGGGCGCGAGAGGCCCGAGCCGTCTTCGATGCTATAGGATTCGTCGGCGACGCCGGCTTCGGTGAGGAACGCGCGCAGTTCGTCGAGGCCGGCGGCGCGGCTGCCCAGGTTGCGGCGGGCGCGACCGACGGCGCGCAGGGCCATCTCGGCGTGCAGGTTCTGGCTGGCTTTGTCGATGATGCGCAGGTCCTCGACCAGCGGGGCTGAAACATGCCGCGCCAGCACCACGGTATCGTCATCCGTCGCTGGTGCATCGGCCGCGTCCCCGGGCAGTAGATGGCGAGCCATCGCGGCGCCGGTTACGGCGATACCGCGCTCTTCCAGCAATTGCCGTAACGCCAGCGCGGCATACTCCGCCGGATCCTGGATGCCCAGCGCCAGGAGCTGGCCCGGGGCGCCGAGCGGAATGGTCGCCGAGAGTTCCAACTCGAGGCTGCCGGGCGCGCGGTGCACGCGGATGGCTCGTTCAACACCAGCGGCGACGGTGCGGATGCGGTTGTCGATGGAGTAGTACTCCACCGCGGGTTCGAGCGCAATCGCGGCCGGATCGCCCTCGCGTGCGCCGGGCGAAACGGTCACGGCGATCGTGTTGTCGTTGATCGCGAGCGCGGAAACCGCGGTGCCGTATTCGTAAATCAGATCGTCGACGCTCCAATCCTCGGCGAAGGGCTCCCAGACATACCAGGTGTCGTCGCCGACGATGTCGCCATCGATGCACCTCACGCCTTTGGCGGCGACCTGGTCGGCCAGCTCCGCCAGGGCCGTCAGCGCGTAGCCGGGGGCCGGCGCTGCGCGGGCCGGCTCGGGCTGGTAAGGAACGGCGCGCGCGGAGAGGTTGGGATCGCCGCCGCCCACCAGGCGGAGCGAGCCGCGAATGCACCCGCCCGAGTCCGGCGGCCGGTCGGCCGTCACCCTCGTCTCAAACGTGAATTGCGGCCCGAGGCGCTCGAGAGCCAGCGCGGTTGTAAACAGCTTGGTGTTGGAAGCCGGCACGAAAAGCCGATCGGCATTGAGTTGATAGAGCGTGAGGCCGGTTTTCAGGTCGGTGATCTGGATTCCCCAGAAAGCCCCGCGCGCGGCGGGCGAGGTTGCCAGCAGACGCTCGATGGCGAGCGCCGGGCTGGCGGCGTGGCCGGGGGCAGCCAGGCTCAGCGTCACCAGGACGAAAGACGCAGGCGTCATCGGCCGGTGACCTTCGATTCGAGCCAGATCAGCACCAGCAAGGCGATCACCATGAACGTGCCGAGCAGCGGAATGCCCACCACCACCCCCACGCCCCACGATTGCGCCGCGTAGCCCAGCGTGGCCGGCGCCAGCAACCCGCCGAACAATGCGATGGAGAAAATGCCGTTGAAGAAGCCGGGATGGTAATAGGGAAAGCGGCGGCCAATCAACTCGATCACCAGCGGATACACGCCCGCGTAACCCGCCCCGATGAAGAAGATGCCACAGCCGGCACCAAAGGGGTTGTCGGTAAAAAACAGCACCAGGCACCCGAACAGCGCCAGCCCACCGCTCACCAGCAACAGCCTGCGATGGCGCACGCGCGGCAGAATGGGCACCGCCAGCAGCCGGCCCGCCATCAGGAAAAGCCAAAAGAAGGCCAGCAACAAAAGCGCTCCGGAAGGGCTCACGCCGAGCCGCCGGATGAGGAACAGCGGCAGCCAGCCGGCGATGGAGTATTCGTTGCCGAACTGGAAAAACAGCAACAGGGCGAACAGCACCGCGCCGGGGCTGCGGAAGTCGTTCAGCGCCTGGCGGATGGTGGGATGTACAGCCCGCTCCGCGGCGGGAAAGCTGGCCTTGGCGTAGAGAGCCGCAAACAGCGCGGGCACGGCCGCCATGAACAGCAGGATGGTGGAAACCGTGTACGCGTAGAAAGCGCCGAAGACCAGCAGGGTTGCCGCCATGCAGCCCAGACCGTACCAGATGCCGCCGCGAATCACGGTGGATGCGGGGTCGCGGCGATAGCTCGTCGAAATGGCTTGAAACAACGCGCGGTTCAGCGCGCCGGCGCACGCGCCCAAGAAAAGCAGCCCGCCGATGCGCCACCAATTCGAGACCGGCGGAGAGACGGCCGCCAGATAAATCAGCGTCACGCTCGAGGCCGCGCAGGCGCCGATCATCACCCGGCGCAAGCCGCGCCGCTCGATCAAGCGGCGGCCCAGCCGCGCAGCGATCGCCACGCCAATCGCCACGCTCAGAAAGCAGTTGCCCACCGCGATGAAGTCCGCCGGGTCGCGGTGATAGCCCCAGGCGGGCAGAATGGCGCCCAGCAAAGAGAGCAGAAAACCGGAGAGGAAAAAGCCCGCCAGCGCACGGTCGCTGTGTGTTTCGACGGACGCCCTTTCGTCCCTCGTTTTCACTGGGTTGGCGCTCACGCGTTTGATTGTACCGCGCGTCCGCCGTGGCCTGGGAAACTGCGCCCGGTTGTGGAAACCCATAGCCGGCCATTCCCGATTCCCGTAGGACCGAGGTTCGCCGTTCTATAGGTTCAACAGGTTATGGGTGGCAGCCCGATTGCACTAGGAATCGCACTTGGTTAGCGGTTTTTCGTTTTGGTGAGTTGCCTCCCACGGAGGTTTTTGAGGCCCCGAGCCGGTCCCATCCACCGGACGGGGCTTTTTCATAACGGCTTACAGGCCTGCCTGCTTCCACAACCCGTCCACCTTTTTCTTCACCTCGGCGGACATTTCGATCAGGCCGGGCCAGGGCCGGGTGAAGCCCTCGGTGGGCCATTTCTTAGTGGCGTCGATGCCCATCTTCGAGCCGTAATTGGGCAAGCGGCTGGCGTGATCGAGCGAGTCCACCGGCCCCATCACGAATTCGATATCGCGCTCGGGATCGATATTGTTGAGAGCCTTCCAGGCGACCTCGCTCGAGTTCTGCACGTCGACATCCTCATCCACCACCACGATGACCTTCGAAAACATGGCCTGGCCGCTGCCCCAGATGGAGTGCATGACTTTGCGCGCGTGGCCGGGGTACGACTTGCGGATGGAAAGCAGGATCAGGTTATGGAAGATGCCTTCGGCCGGCATCGCCATATCGCGCACTTCCGGCAATTGCAGCCGCATCAGCGGCAGGAAGATGCGTTCGATGGCCTTGCCCATGTAATGGTCCTCCATGGGCGGCGGCCCCACGATGGTGGCCGCGTAGATCGGCTTTTCGCGGTGGGTGATGGCGGTCAGATGGAAAACCGGGTACTGGTCCTCGAGCGAATAAAAGCCGGTGTGATCGCCGAACGGCCCTTCGGTACGCAGTTCGCCCAACTCGACGTATCCTTCGAGCACGATTTCGGCCTGCGCGGGAACCTCGAGATCGCAGGTCCGGCACTTCACCATCTCGACGGGGCTCTGGCGGAGGAAGCCGGCGATCATCATTTCGTCGAGGTCGGGCGGCAGCGGCAGAATCGCGGAGTACATGCTGGCCGGGTCGGCGCCGATCGCCACCGCGACCTCCATGCGGGTCTGCCCGTGATGGCGCAGACGGCGGTAATGCTCGGCGCCTTGCTTGTGGGTCTGCCAGTGCATGCCGGCTGTCGAGTCGTCGTAAACCTGCATGCGGTACATGCCGCAGTTTCGCTTGCCGGTATCGGGGTTGCGCGAAAACACCATCGGCAACGTGATGAAGCGTCCGCCGTCTTCGGGCCAGCATTTGAGAATCGGGAACTGGGCCAGCGACATGCCAGAGGTGCGCACCACCTCCTGGCACGGGCCTTTGGAGACGATCTTGGGAAAGAACCCGCCCATCTCGGCCAGCTTGGGCAGCATTTTGAGCTTGCCAATCAGTCCTTCCGGCATGCGCATCTCGAGGAACTCGACGATGCGCGCGGCGATCTGTTCGACCGAGTCGACTTCGAGCGCAATTTCCATCCTGCGCAAGGAAGCGTAGGCGTTGATGAGCACCGGCACATCCGAGCCGGTGGGCTTTTCGAACAGCAGCGCCGGCCCGCCCCGCTTCACCGCGCGGTCGGCGAACTCGGTGATCTCGAGCACGGGGTCCACTTCGAAGGGAATGCGCTTCAACTCGCCATTGCGCTCGAGCGCCGCAATGAACTCGCGCAGATCTTTATAAGCCATTTCAGTTTGAGTGTAGCGTGCGCGGCGGGTCGCCGACTGTCCCCGGCCCGCCAGGGAGGGGGATAATGAAACTCATAATCTTCGAAGGATGCGAGAACTCAGGGCAGACCGGGGCCTTGAAGCGCCTGGACCGGTGGCTCGGCCAGCATCCGCTCGACCAGTTCGCGGATTTCGCGTTTCACGCGCGTCAGTTCCTCGCCGCTGCCGGCGCTGGGGAAGCCGGTGTGCACGGTGCGCACGCGGCCGTCCCTTCCGATGTAGATGGTGGTGGGATACGCGCCGATGTGATCGATTTGGGTCATGACGGCCTTGAGGCTGGAAGGCTCGCCCGCCAGCAGCGCCGGATACGGGATCGCGAAACGGCGCAGGAAAGCGCGCAACTGCGCGTGATCGGTGTCATCGGCGGGCTCGAAACAAAAGGCCGCCAGTTCCAGGCCGGCGGCGTGATAGCTCTCGAACAACTCGACCAGAAAGGGCGCTTCGTCGCGGCAATTCGGACACCAGCTTCCGGTGATGCTGATAATCAGCGGCTTGCCGCGGAAATCGGCTTCGGTGTAAATGCGGCCGTTGAGATCGGGCAGCCGGAAGTGGAACGGCTGAGCGGGATCCTTGGCGCGGGCGAAGGTGGCCGGGTCGTCCGGCGGCGGCAGGTTGCGGGCGCGCGCCGCGGCCGGCCGCAGGGCAAACAGCGTGCCGCCTTCGAACTTGAGGTCCAGGCTGCCGTCATCGGCCAACGTGCCTTCGAGCATCACCGGGCGGTCGCCCGAAAAGTGGCTGATGAGAAAATGCTTGTCCGCCACCGTGCCCACCAGCGTGCCGTCATCGCCATCCACGCGCAGAATGGTGCCCTTCAATTCGTGTCCGGTCTGGCGCAGCAATAGCTGCCAGGACAGCGCGGGCCGTTGTTTCGAATGGATCTCCCAGTCGCCGGCGAGATCCACAGCCAGTTGCGGCCGGTTCGAAGCCGGCTGGTGAGGCTTGGCCTGAACCGCGAGATCGTGCCCGGTCCGCAAGCCGCGGTAAACGCCTTGGAGCCCGCCGCCGGCGACCTCCAGGCGCAGCTCGCGGTTGAGATAATCCCATTGCGCGATCAGCTTGCCCGCTTCGATACGGGCCGCCGTGGAACATACCGGCTGGGTATCTTCGAAAAAGCAGACGCGCACGGGAGACTCGGTGACTTCCAGCCGAAACGGGACGAGTTCACCGCCGGCCAGTATGGTGGCGTCCCAGGTTCCGTCGAAACCGGTTGCCAGCGCCGCGCCGGCCACGGCGAAGAGGGCGAAGATGAACCGCATAGTGAACTTAAGTTTATCAACTTCACCATTTGCTCTCGAACTTCCGGCCAGGCGCCGTCGTATGGTTAAGAGGAGAGGCTTATCTTAATATGAAGCGTCGTTCCTTCTTAACACTCGGGGCTGCCGCGGCCA
>JBAVIH010000579.1:0-2678 GCA_049686695.1 Bryobacteraceae bacterium
ACCGAGATCGCGACCGCCGGGGAGGACGCCGTTCCCGCCGGCGTCGTGGCCAGCGCGGTGGACGTGCGCTGCCCGATTCCAAGTTCTACTCTCCCGGCCATCGCGCTGAGCCGTTCCCGCCGGCCGAGCCGCGAGTGGCCGAGCCAGCCGGACCGGACGTCTCTCCCATCGAAGATCTGTTGGTTTTGCCGGGCGAATCGCTGGCCAAGTACACTGGACCGGCGCGCGCGGAGGAAGAGCCGGAACCGGCTGTTTCCGAAGAATCCGCCAGCGCCGAAGAGCGGGCGGACGTTGGCGAAAGCGAAACCGAGCCGGAAACCGAAGCGCCGGTTGCGGCCGCGGAAGCGCCTGCCGATCCCATCGAGGTTCCTCCGCCTGCCGCGCCAGCGGGGGTGGAAACCGCAGTGGCGGAAGCTCCGGTAGAGGCGGAAGAAGTCGCCGCCGAAGCGCCGCTCGAGTTGGAACAAGCCGCCGGAGAACTCGCCGAAGCGCCAGAATCGGCCGCGGTGCCGGACTCGACTGAAGCCGGCGACGACCTGGAACCCGCTTCCGAGGGCGAAGACCTCGTCGAAGGCGAAGACGCTCCCGAAGGCGAGGGCCTTGCGGAAAGCGAAGCAGTGGCGGAAGACCAGGCGGCGGGCGAGGAGGAAGGCCCCGAGCCTGCGCGCACACCCACCAGCCTCACCGCCACCTTGCGCGAGCAGGGCCCCCGTTACCAACATCGGGTTTCCCGCCGCATGCGCCGACGCGGTGGCCGCGACCGCAATCCGGCGCCCGGCGAGACCCCGCGCCCGCAGGAAGCGCGCCCCGAACAGCGCACGGTAGCCGCGCCCAGAACCAGCGAGGGACGCCCCGAAAAGGGAGCCGCCGCTTCCATCAGCGACCTCCTTCGCGGAGGCCAGGAAATCATCGTCCAGATCGCCAAGGAACCGCTCGGACAGAAGGGCGCCCGCATCACCTCGCACATCGCCCTCCCTGGCCGCTTCCTGGTCTACATGCCGACCGTCGACCACATCGGTGTGTCGCGCAAGATTCCGAGCGATGAGGAACGCTCGCGGCTGAAGCGCGTGCTGCAGTCCAATCGAACCGGCATCCCCGGCGGCTTCATCGTCCGCACCGCCGGCGACGGCCGCAGCGAAGAAGAGCTGCGCGCCGACATGCACTTCCTCTACAACATGTGGCTCGATATGCGGCAGAAGGCCGAGCGCAAACCGGCGCCGCTACTGATCCATCATGACCTCAACGTGGTGGAACGGGTGCTGCGCGACCAGCTCACCACCGAGTTCAAGAGTATCTGGGTGGATAACGAGGAAGCTTACGAAAGCGTTCTGCGCTTCGTCGAGCGCTTCCAGCCGGCGCTGATCGGCCGTGTCAAGCTCTACACCCGCTCCAATCCCATCTTCGATGAGTTCGGCATCACGGCGGAACTCGAAAAAGCTCTGCGCCCCAAGGTCTGGCTCAAGAGCGGCGGCCACATCGTCATTAATCAGACCGAGGCGCTGGTGGCGATTGACGTCAACACCGGCAAGTTCGTCGGCAAGTCCAACCGGCTGGAAGACACCATCGTCAAGACCAATACCGACGCCATCCGCGAGATTGTGCGGCAGATCCGCCTGCGCGATCTGGGCGGCATCATCGTGGTCGACTTCATCGACATGGACGAGCGCAAGAACCGGCAGAAGGTGATGCAGGCGCTCGAGGATGCCATGCGCGCCGACCGTGCGCCTTACAAGATTCTCCAGTTCAACGATTTCGGCCTCGTGGCCATCACGCGCAAGCGGGTCAAGCAGAGCCTGGAACGCACGCTCTGCACGCCGTGCCCGTATTGCGAGGGCGCCGGCTACGTGAAGAGCCCGCAGACCGTGGTGGGCGAGATCCTCGGCGAAGCCCAGAAGATCGCCGCCGCGCTCGAAGGCAAGGACGTCATGCTGCGGGTGTCCCCGGATGTCGCCAAGCTTCTCAAGAGCAACCAGAACACTTATCTGCAGGAACTGGAAGAGGTGCTCGGCCGCGCTGTGATCGTCAAGAGCGATCCGCTGCTCCACCAGGAAAAGTTCGATCTGGCGTAAGCAGGCCCCTCGAGTACCCAGTCGATTGGCGCGGCCGGCGATCTCTACGGTCGCACCATGTCGAGGACGATCTA
Source organism: Bryobacteraceae bacterium (assembly GCA_049686695.1). Lineage (GTDB taxonomy): Bacteria > Acidobacteriota > Terriglobia > Bryobacterales > Bryobacteraceae > Bog-375. The sequence continues at coordinate 2,144 of JBAVIH010000579.1, forward strand.
CTCGACCGTGACCGTAAGGCTGGCCGAGCCGGTGTCGGGCGGGCTGGCGGAATCCGTCGCCTTGACCGTGATGGTGTGAGACCCAGCCGTCAGCGTCGTTGTGTTCAGCGAGTATGTGTACCCCACGTTGGGGCACCCGGGACGGCCTGGATAAGCCGCGCATACATCCGGCCGGCTCACGCCGTAAGTCGCTGCGGCCGCCGCCGTACCATCCACCAGCACCTGCACGCCGCTGATTGCGGTCCCCACCGTCGAAGCATTGTCGATCGCCCAGCCGGAGACCGACACCGTGCCCGAAATGGTCGCACCCGGGATTGGTGAGTCGATGTGGACGGATGGTATCACGCCAGCGGTGCCCGCGGTGACCGTGACCGTCACGCTGGCCGAGCCGGTGTCGGGAGGGCTGGCGGAGTCCATGGCCGTGACCGTAATGGTATGCGACCCGAGCGTCAGCGCCGCCGTGTTCAGGGAATATGTGAACCCCACGTTGGGGCAGCCGGGACGGCCTGGATAAACCGAGCACACATCCGGCCGG
>JBAVIH010000580.1:0-9064 GCA_049686695.1 Bryobacteraceae bacterium
GGCCGGACGCCGCCAGCGGCGCGCGCTCGCCGGAGTACGCCCGCGTGCTCGACCGCTACATCTCGCGCCTGGTCTCGCTGGATCGGGTGATGGACGCGCTGGCGGTCTGCCGCCGCGAGATCGATCGCAACCCGGACGATCCGGGACTTTACGAACGCCTGGCCGCGTTTCTCGATCAGAACAAGTTGGGCGCGCAAGTCGAAGGCGTCTACCGCAAGGCCATGGATCGTTTCCCCGACGCCTCGTGGACCGACAAACTGGCGCGCTGGTACCTGCGCCGCCAGCGCCGCGCCGAGTTCGAGAAGCTCACCGCCGACGTGATCCAGATATTCTCCGGCAGCGATCTGGAAAAGTATTTCCAGGAGCTGGTCCGCTCCTCCGCTGTCGGCCCGGCCGCGTACCGGCAGGTCAACCTGTACGCGCATCGGCGCTTCCCGAACAATCTGCAATTTGTCCGCAACCTGCTGGATGCGTACTTGCGCAAAGAGACCCTGGACCGTCGCGCGTATCGCGAGTTGCTCCGCCAGTACTGGTTCTACGACGATCACCTCCGGCAGGAATTCCTTTCCAGTTACGGAGACGAAGAGCAGCGGGAAGCCGATGCGCTGCGAACCCACGCGGGCGACACTTCGAAATTAGCCGCCGCCGACCCCTGGGGAGCCAGGTTGGTGGCCGAGACGGCGGCCTGGACATCGCACTTCGAAGAAGCCGCCCCGTTCTTCGACGCGCTTGCCGCACAATTTCCCGGCGACCCATCCATCGCCCTGCGCGCCGCCGCCGTCGACCGATCACTGGCGGCGTACCGGCCGGAGTTCGCGGCGAAAGCGGCAGCCCTGGTCGAGAACGTCGCAAAGTACTCGCCCGGCAACCATGCGGCGCTGACCGAAGCCGGCGAGATCTACGCGGATCGGGAACGCTTTTCGCAGGCACGCACGTTCTGGAACCGCATCCCCCAAACCGAACCGGGCAACGCGGAAGGGTATCTCGATGCCGCCACCGTGTTTTGGGATTACTTCCAGTTTGACGACGCGCTCCGCTTGCTGGCGGAGGGACGCCAGAAGCTCTCCGATCCCAACCTCTACGCTTACCAGGCAGGCGCGGTTTATGAGAACAAGGGCGACTACGAGCGCGCAGTCGAGGAGTACCTCAAGGGGCTGGCGACGGGTATCGAAGGCGCTTCGCCAGCGCGCGCGCGCCTGCTCCAACTCGCCCGCCGCCCCGCGTTGCGGCCGGTGATCGAGGCCCGGACCGTCGCGCTTGTGGCCGGCGCCAATCCCGACCGCCTGGCCGTGTCGCTGCGGCTGGCGATCCTCGAACAGCAGAACCGCAGAGACGATGCGGCCGCGTTCCTGCTGGCTTTGACGCGCAGGGGTCCGCCGGAATTGCTCGAGGATATAAGCGCCGCGGGTGCCCGACTCGGTTTCGATGGCGTGCGCGAGGCGGTTCTCCAGCGTCAGATCGCGCTCGCATCCGACGATGTGGAGCGCATCCGGCTTCGGCTGGCGCTGGCCCGCTATTACGAGAGCAAGCCGGACGTGCCGGCGGCGCGCGCCGTCATCGAAGACGTCCTGCGCGCGAACCCCGCCATTCTCGGCGTGGTGCGCGCCGCGACGGATTTCTACTGGCGAAACCATCTGCCGGAGCAGGCCGTGGATACGCTCGCCGCCGCCGCGCGCTCCTCGAATGCGGTCTTCAGGAAACAGTTCACCTTCGAAGCCGCCCAGAAAGCCGCCGACTCGGCCAAGTATGCACGCGCGCGCGAGTTGCTCGCCGAATTGCTGGCGGCCGAACCGTTCGACGCGGACTACCTGGCGGCCATGGCCGGCACGTATGCGCGCGCGGGCGAGTACCAGCAGCTCCGCGATTTCTATGCGGCCAGGATCGCCGACCTGAGCCGCGCGCCCATTCCTGCCGCCGAGCGCAACCAGCGCGTGGCCGGTTTGCGCCGCGGCCTCATCCCGGCGCTCGAGCGATTGAAGGATTATGCCGCGGCCGTCGACCAGTACATCGAAATCGTCAACCGATACCCGGAGGACGAGGACCTGGTCAAAGACGCGGCTCTGTTTGCGGTCCGCCACGGGCTCCAGCCGAGGCTGGCGGGCTATTACGTGAAGGCAACCGCCGAATCGCCGAAAGATGTGCGGCTGCACGTGGCGCTGGCGCGCCTCGAAACCCAGTTCGAGGATTATCCGGCGGCGGTTTCGGCTTACGATCGCGCCATTGCGGTGCGTCCCGACCGGCTCGACTTGCGGATTGCGCAGGCGCAATTGCAGGAGAAGCTGACGCGCTTCGATCAGGCCATCGAGGCATACCGGAATCTCTACGCGCTGAGTTATCGCGATCCGCAATGGCTGCTGAAAGTGGCCGAACTGCTGGCGCGCGAGCGGCGGCCCGCGGAAGCGGTGAAAGCCGTCGAAGAGGCATCCATCGAAGGGCGGCCGGCGAAGCCCGAACTGTTCTTCCAGGCTGCGGCGACCCTCGAGAAGTGGGGGCTATTGCAGGAGGCCGCGACATTCGCCGCGCGCGGAGTGGAGCTGGCCGGTCCGCGGCTGCTGATCGACCAGGGTGAAGGAGCCGAACTGTACGCGCGCGTAATGACGCGGCTTCGCAGGCACGAAGAAGCTTACCGGCGTCTCTATTCGGCTCAACAGGCCGGCATGCGGTTGCCGCAGCGGGAAGCCGTTCCGCAGTTGGCCGATCTCGCGCTCCGGCAGATCGGCCAGGCCGCCAACACATTCTTCACGCCCGAAGAAAAGGTCTCCCTGGCCGCCTTCCTCGAGAAGGCCAGGGCAGCCGCAAGCAACCCGCCGGTCTGGAACGACAGCCTGCTGCAACTGGCGCAGCTCGCCGGTTTGAAAGAAAGAGAGATTCGCTGGCGGAGCGAGTCGCTGCTGGCGGAGCCGGATGGGCCGGCAGCCGAGCAACAACTGTCGCGGATCGTCGAACTTGAGAAAGCCAGGATGCAATTCGCCGACCTGGGGTCTCTGCTCGAGCGATATTGGAAAGTGAAAAGCGACCACATGGGCCAGCTCAATCTGCTGGCCCAGGCGGCGCAAGCTTATGCGACCGCGGGGGACGCCGAAAACGAGTTCCGCGTGTTGTCGCAGTATCCGGAGAGCATCGATCTCGGACGCTACCTGGAAATGCTGCGTACGCGCGATCCGGATCGCCGGCTTAAGTTGGCGGCCGGCAGCACGGCGGGCATGCAATTTGCTATCGAGGCCGGCGACAGCGCGTTCGCGCGAGCCGTGGTGTCGCTCGGCGGCGCCGCCAAAACGCCGGCTTGGACGCGGGCCTATGTGGGCCTGGTTGGGCTGTACTATCGCGACCCTGCCGCCGAAGTGAATCAGGCCTTCGGCGGGTTGCTCGGCGGCGGCACGATCGGAGAGCGCCTCGGCAAGCCGGTCGATCGCAACCAGCAGTTGGCCGGCCAGATGTGGTTCTATTTCGGCTCGCGCTACGGCGAGTACCTGGCCGCCACCAATCGGGACGCGTCGGAAGACTACCTGCCGGCCATGCTGGAAGCGGCGCCCGCGCAAGCCGCCGGCTACTTTGCGCTCGCCCAATCGTACGAAGAACTCGGGAACCGCGGCCGCGCCGTGGCGGAATACGAAGACGGTCTTCAGTTCGATCCCAACGCCGGAAACGCGCGCGACGCCATTGCGGCTATCTTCTGGCAGCAGGGCAAGCAGGAGGAAGCCATTGCGCAGTGGAGACTGGCGCTCGAGGCCTTCCGCCGGCAGGAGAACTCGGGCCGCGTACCGCCCGAATTCTGGCACCATGCCGAACATGCTCTCACCGCCATTGGGCAGCGCAAGGTTCTCTCGAGCGTGCGGGCCCAGGCCGATCAGCTTCTTCACGATTACATCCGCATGAACGGCGCCTATCAATTCGAACCGTTGCTGCGAGGCGCGATGGCCGCGGCGGGCAGTCCGGAAGCCGGCGTGAATTGGATTCTCGATCTTTCGCGCGCGGCGCGGACGCCCGCCGATTCCGCCAGCTTCCTTTCGCAAATCGTATCTTCGGCGATCCCCGAGGAGCAGAAGGAACCGGTGCTCCGGCGGATCGTCGAGATCGCGGACGCCCAGGCGTCGCAGAGCGCCGGCGATGCCCGGACTTACGCGCAGTCGGAGCTGAATCAGCGCCGGCTCGATCTGTTGCAGTACCTGATGCAGCATCGCCGGACGGAGCCCGCCCGAGCGCTGCTGGCCATCATCAAGAATCCGCCGGCTGACGTCGAAATCGTGATCGCCGCGCAATCGGGCGAATTGGCGGCCCGGCTCGATCGCTATCGCCAGGATCGGGCCAACGCGCCAACCGCGGAGCTCCTGCAAAGCGCCGCCGCCCAGTTGCGCAGCCAGGGCGATCTCCCGTCGGCACGCACGGTTTTGGATTACCTGTACACGCGCGCGTTGGATGAACGCGATTTGAGTCCAACCAACTTCCTGGGCTTGGCTGGGATACGGCTGGAGACCGGTGACGTGGATGCCGCGATGGCATTGCTGCGCCGCATGAACCTGGTTTCCGTCGAGCCCTTCGAAAACCTGATGGCCGCGGCGGACCTGCTCGAGAAAACCGGGCACCAGCCCCTGGCGGTGGAATTCCTGGCCACGCGCGAACGCGCCGCGCCCTGGGATGAGGCCGCTCGCCTGCGCCTGGGCGCGATTCGGCACACCACGGAAACGCTGGCCGCCGTGGCTGCCGATGCGGCCGCTCCTTACGAACTGCGCGTCCGCGCCGCTGATGCGCTGTCGGCGGTGCGGCCCGCGGTCCAAACCGGCAGCGGAGAGCTCGACCTGCTGGCCGCCGGCAATGCCGATCCGGCCGCCGCCGAGAAGCCGCTCTATTTCGAAGCGCGTGTGCGCGCGGCCATCGCCGCCAAAGATCCCGCCACGCGCCTGCGGCTGCTGCTGGGCGCGGTGGCCATCAATCCGGAACCGGAGGCGGCGCGGGTGAGCCTGGTGCGAGCCGCGCTCGATGCCGGCCGCGACCGAACCGCAATTGCCGCCGCCGAGCCGTTTCTTCCGCGCTGGTGGGGCCGCGACGAGCCGTCCGAAAGCGAGCAAGTGCGATGGGCACAGTCGGCGGGCCAATCGTTCCTCTCTACCGAAGGGCTCGCCAACGCGGAACGCGCCGCTATCGCGCAACGGTTGGCCGATTCAGTCGAGCGCTCGGGAGACCTGGCCACGGCGGGGCATCTGCTCCGGATCGCCGGGGAAATCGACCCGAGTCCACGGCTCGATGCGCGGGTGGCCGAAGTGACAGCGGAAATCGGCCGCCGCCGCGAAAACACCGGGCGGCGGCCCGTGGTCAGTTTGAACCCGGAACAGCCGGCGATCGTCCGGCCGATGTTGGCCGCCGGGAAACGGGGGGCATTATGAAGAAGAATCTGCTGCGAGCAGGAATCGGCCTGGCGTGCGTTTGCGTGGCGGTGGTTCTCTCCCAGGTCGCTCAGCCGGCGCCGCCAAGCCTGAGTGAGTTCGTGCCGGCCGGTCCTCTGCTGTACCTGGAGGCCAAGGACTTCGGGTCGCTCCTGGCGCGCTGGCGCGCATCCGGGGAGCACCAGCGCTGGATCGAGAGCGCCGATTACAGCGCCTTCGCGCAGTCGCATCTCTTCATGCGGCTCAACGAGGTCTATGACAACTACGCGGGCGCGGCCGGTTTCAAGCCGGACACTTCGATGCTCGAGAGCGTGGCGGGCTCCGAATCCGCGCTGGCGCTCTACGATATCGGCAAACTCGAATTCCTATACATGACGCGCCTGCCTTCGGCCAAGGCGGTGGAGACGGTGTTGTGGCGCTCGCGAGCGAACTACACGCCGCGCAGGGCCGGTGGCGTGGACTTCTACGTCCGTACCGATGCCGCAGGCCGCGTGGTAGCCTTCGCCTCGACCAATGACGTGTTGCTGCTTGCGACGCGCGAGGATTTGATGGCCGGCGCGCTGGAGCTGATGGCGCACGCTCAGCGCAACAAGATGATCGACGAAGGCTGGTTCGCGAGACCAAAGCGGGCGGCCGGCGGCGCGGGCGACCTGCGGCTGGTGATGGACTTCGTGGCGCTTGGCCGAAGCCCGCATTTCCGCTCGCATTGGATTCAGCGTAACGTTTCGCTGGTCCGGCAGTACACGTCCGGCATTTCGGATCTGTTCCTGGGCAACGGCGCGATTCGGGAGGAGCGGCTGCTCTTCCGCGCGGCCGCCTCCTCGGCGGAATCTTCCGCCGATACCCAACCGCTGGCCGAAGCCCTCCGGCTGGTTCCGGACGACGCCGGTTTCTACCGGGGATGGGCCGGTCCCGAACCGGGCGAAACGCTGGCCCTGTTGACGGCCAAGCTGCTCAATCCCGCCGTGGCGCGCGCGGAGCGCTCGCCCGATCTGGCGCCCTCGGCTCCGCACGGCGCCACTGCCGCCGGCAGCGAGGCGGATCTCGATACGCGCATCGACGAGCCGGAATTTCCGGACGACAGCGGACAACTCCTCCCGGAGGCGCTCCAGCGTCTGCTCGGCGCCGATAAGCTGACGGCGCTCGTTCAGGTGGAGGAAACGCGCCCGGCTGCGGACGCCGTCTTCATCGGCACCAACCGTGCGCTGGTCATCGTCCGGCAATCGGCTTGGGACGCCGCGGCCGTCCGCGAGGCCATCGCGTCGGCCATCGAAGGCATGTGGACCACTTCGCGGCTCGGCGCCGGCTGGAGCGAAGTGAATCGCGGGAAAGTGCGCTACTTCGCCCTGAACGGACTGGTTCCGCTGGCGGTCTGGGTGGATGGGAACCGGCTGATCGTTGCCAACTCGCAACCATTGATGGAGCGTATGTTGTCGCGGACCGCTGCGCCGCTTCCTCCCGGCATCGGCATTTATGCGGCCGGCTTCCGGCACGACCGCGAGGGCCGCAACTTCGCGGTGTGGATGCGGCAGCTCGACAGCGTCCGCGCGCCGGCGAATCCTTCCGCCGAAGCGCCGCCGCAGTTTCTTTCGCAGAACCTGGTCAGTCTGAGCGATACGCTCTCGCGGGTCAGGTCGGCCACCATCGCGGCGGCCGAACAGGGCGAGGCGATGAAGCAGACCGTCACCTACGAGCTCGCGCCATGAGCCGATTCACGGGCAAACTCGAAGCTGCCCCACCAATTCCGCGCGCGCAATCGGTGGGGCATGCTTCAGCTTGCCCGTTCGCGGTCATTTGCGCCGTCGCCGTTTTCGCCGCGAACGCCCAGACATCCTACCTCTTACTGGACGCAACTCACAAAACCGTAATCGCCATCGACTGGCGCGCGCCGGACGTTGCGGTTCCGGTCGGTTCGCTGGTCAAGCCGTTCACCGCGATTACTTACGGCCAGCGGCACCGGATGCGCTTTCCCGTTTACGAATGCACTGGCGAAGACTGCTGGCTGAAAACGGGGCACGGGCGGATCGGGCTGGCCGACGCCATTGCGCATTCCTGCAATTCGTACTTCCGGCAACTCGCCGCGGACGTGTCGCCGGCGGACGTCTGGGAAGTGGCGGAGCGGTTCGGTCTGCGCGGGCCTCCGGCTGATTCTGACAGAGATACGCTGTTCGGCGTAGGAAGCGCATGGCGGCTGTCCCCGCTGGAGGTCGCTCGCGCCTATGCCGAATTGGCCGCGCGCATGGCTGAGCCCGGGGTCACCGAGGTGATCCAGGGAATGCGGCTGAGCGCCAGCGCCGGTACGGCCGCCGCGGTTGGATCGGCGCTGCGCGACGGCGAGGCGTTGGCCAAGACCGGAACGGCGCCCTGCTCCCATTCGCCCAGAGCGGCGGGCGATGGCTACGCCGTGGTGGTCTATCCCGGAGATAGTCCGCACTACGTTCTGCTGGTGCAGGTGCACGGAGAGCCCGGCAGCCAGGCGGCGGAAACCGCGGCGCGCCTCCTGCGCGTTCTTACAGGAGCGCGCTAACATGAGCCGGATCGCGCTCCTGCTGTTAGCGCTGCACGCAGCCGCGAGCGGCCAGGATCTTCGCATCGGCGTCTTCGGTCTGTTTCATCCGTCCGAGCTGATCCTGCGCGCGGCGCCCGGCGGCGTGCTGCGGGTAAACGTGGCGGGAGCCGTGTGGAATCTGGAGGGCTCGCGCACGGCCCGCCTGCGCGTGGGCCGCTCGGGTGTTTTGTGCACGGTCGCGGACCGGGCGGCCAGCGCCGCCGTCGTGCGGGTTTCGGGCGCGCGCCGCAGGACGGAGTTTTTCCTGAGCGTGCCGGGGAAGATCGAGCGGCGGTTTGCCGCATCGCTCGAGGTGCGGGTCCGCGACGGCGAGCTGGTTCCGATCGTCATCACCGATCTCGAGACCGCGGTCGAATCGGCGGTGGCCGCCGAAAGCGTTCCCGGCGCACCGCTCGAAGCGCTCAAGGCCCAGGCAATCGCGACCCGCTCTTTCTACCTTGCATCTCCCGCGCGCCATCCGGATTTTCAGTTCTGCGATACCACCCACTGCCAATTCCTGAGAGAACCGCCGGAGCCAGGCGGCGCGGCCGGCATCGCTGCATCCGAAACCAAGGGTTTGGTCCTGCTCCACGCGGGCGCGGTATTGCCAGCTCTGTTTTCCGCCAGTTGCGGCGGACGGACGCGAACCCTGGCCGAGGCGGGTATGGCAGCCGGAGGATACCCTTACTACCCGGTTGAGTGCCCGCCCTGCCGGACCAGCGCACCGGATTGGGAGAACTCGCTGCCGGCAAGTTACTCCACGCTGATCGAGGACCGTTCCGAGGCCCATCGAATCGAATTGGGGCGGCTTCTCGGCTGGAAGGCAGTTCCGGGATACAACTACCAGGTAAGGCGCGAAGGCGACCACATCATAGTGCACGGCCGTGGCGAAGGGCATGGCGTCGGTCTCTGCCAACGCGGCGCCAGCGCCATGGCAGCTTCCGGCGCCAATCATCGCGCGATTCTGAACTACTATTACCCGAACACGGCCATCGGGTTCAGGGAGTAACTGTCAAGGCAAAGTAGAAATGTCCTATTCCCAGCAAAGTAGAAATGTCCTGTTTTGAGGGGCCGGTCAGAGGGTTGGGGTTAGAGTGGGTTCGATGTTCCGGGGGAGTCGCGCTCCCTGGGGCAG
>JBAVIH010000581.1:0-7745 GCA_049686695.1 Bryobacteraceae bacterium
TTGCTCATAAACCTCCAGGCTTGGGATCGGATGCGGGAACCGGCCGCCCCGGGGCGGCCGGTTCCCGCATCCGATCCCAAGCCTGGAGGTTTATGAGCAAGGAAGACTGCATCGAGGTCACCGGCACGGTATTGGAGAAGTTCCCTAGCGGGCTGTTCAGCGTCCAACTCGAACATCAGCGCGTTGTTCTGGCGCATCTGGCCGGCAGGCTACGGCGGAATCGTATCCGCGTACTGGCCGGCGACAAGGTCACTTTGGAGTTGTCCCCCTACGACCTGACCAAAGGGCGGATCACATTCCGTCACCGCTAAATTCCTTTAGACACCCCCCACCCGTTCCTACGAAAAAGTGCCTTCCGTGCGAAACGGCACATACGGCGCATAATGAGGCGTGGTAAAAATCGAAATGGGATCCCTTCGATCACTGCCTTCGGATAATTCCTTCGTGAGTTGGGAAGGGGCCGGTAACTCACTCGATCAGCAGCTCAATGGACCAGAATGAAAGATCCAAACGAGTCCGGAGAACGGCGGCGGGGCCGCGTAGCTAGATCCGCCGCCGCTACAATCAAGCCGGAGGGTGCCGTGGATAAGCCAAGAGGGGCGCTAGGCCGTTCCCGTAAGCAGGGTAGCGAGGTGGCTGAAGACCTCGCCGCCATGCTGTCCCGCAAAGTGGTCGGCCAGCCCGATGCCACACGGCTGATCGTTCCCTATGTACAGATGTTTCAGGCCGGCCTGTCTCCGGAAGGGCGTCCGGTGGGCGTTTTCCTGTTGCTCGGGCCCACCGGCACCGGCAAGACCAAGACCGTCGAAGCTTTGGCCGACACGCTGCACGGCTCGGAAAAGAACATGCTCAAGATCGACTGCGGCGAGTTCCAGCTCGAGCATGAAGTCGCCAAGCTGATCGGCGCGCCTCCCGGCTATCTGGGCCATCGCGAGACCCAGCCCATGCTCACCCAGCAGCGCCTCAACGCCAGTACCAGCGAGCATAGCGAGCTGTCGCTGGTCTTGTTCGACGAAATCGAAAAGGCCGCCCCCTCGCTCACCCGCCTGCTGCTGGGTGTGCTCGATAAGGGAATTCTCCGGCTGGGCGACAACACCTCGGTGAATTTCGAGAAGAGCCTGGTTTTCCTCACCAGCAACCTTGGCTCCCGCGAAATGCTGCGCGAGATCCACCCCGATTTCGGCTTCCAGTCGGCCGGCGCCGGCCCACGGCCCGATCTCACCGGCAAGCTGCGCAGCATCGGAATGGTGGCCGTCCGCAAGCGCTTTTCGCCCGAATTCATCAACCGGGTGGATTGCATCATCACCTATCAGCCGCTCTCCCTGGAGGCGCTCTCGACAATCCTCGATCAACAGATCGCGGACCTGCAGAACCACGTCAACACGCGGCTCGGGGAACGCTCGTTCACGCTCGAGGTGCCGCTCGAAACGCGCCAGTTTCTGCTCGAAAGAGGCACCAGCGCGGAGTACGGCGCGCGCGAACTGAAACGAACCATCCATCGCTACCTGACGCAGCCGCTGGCCACGCTCGTCGCCACCAACCGGGTCCCGCCCGGGGCGCGCGTGCTGGCCGGGGTTGCCGACAGCCGCGAGACGCTCGATATCTCCGTGCACCGCGATGCCGGCGTGGCCGTTCCGGCTTCCCAACCCACCGTTCTTCTGGTCGACGATAACCGCGACCTGCTGCGCTTCCTCGAACGCCTGATGGCCGACGCCGGCTGGAACCTGGTCACCGCCGAAAGCGCCACCGAAGCCAGGCGTGCCTTCGCCGAGCACAAACCCGACGCCGTATTGCTCGACTACATGCTCCCCGATGGCAACGGCGTGGAACTGGGCGTCGAGTTCCTGCGCGCCGTCCCGCACATGCTTGCCATTGTCATGACCGGCACCATTCTGCCGCCCGAGGAAGAAGCGCTGTGCGAGGAACACAATTTCCCCGTCCTCCGCAAGCCATTTCTCGCGTCCGACCTGATGAGCCAGATCCGCAGCCGCCTCTCCTCCACCGGCGGCGCCTCGCTCAGCGCATAAGCCACAAAGACCGTGGCGCACGCATTCCTGCGTGCCGCGTCGAGGGTAGGTTAGACTCGTCTCGACGTTTCTTCGCATCCCCCCGGGGGTGTACCTCCCTAGCTCACTGGTGATAGTCCATATCCCCTTTGTTTTGATGGTGGACCACCACTTGTGGGGCCATGTTTGCTCTTACGTGGGGTACGGCGCAGATCGGCAAGATTTCCAGTCACCCGGCCCACTGAACATGCGACGGAGATGCAACCGCCTGGGAAAGGCAAGCTCTGTTTCGTGCAGCCCGCCGGGCTGCTCTTGTGGATGGCCGTGCAAGTGGTGAGTGCGAGCACGCTGCCGGCCCAACACGAGACCCGCTACCGCGTCTGGAAGCTGGCGACCGAAGATGCGCCCATCGGCAGCCAGTCCGGTCCGGCTTCCGATCCGGCCACCTGGGAGCTACCCGAGCCCACGCTTGGGGTTGCAGCCGAGCCCGATCCGCCGGCCGAGTTGTGGCCGTACCGATTCCACTCGCCTCCACTCCCGAAAAACGGCCCGTCGCAGGGCGTTGAGACGCTGGTCTGGATGTTCCTGGGCGCGGCGATAACGGTTCTGGCTACAGCCGACACTCAACATGAGCGCCGCCGACCGCAGCCGGGATTCCGCCAGTGTCCAACAATAAAGCCGCGCCCACCCCTTCAAAAAGGGGAGAGCGCGGCTGAGGAAACCTCTTACCTGCCCCCAGGTGCCGTTCGCGGGCTGCGACCGGCTTATTGGGCGTCGGCGTTAGGGGACGGGCATGCCCGCCCCGGCTGGCCTTAGTAATCCATCTCTGGACCGTGACCGCCCGGACCGCCGGCCGGAGCCGACTTCTTCTCCGGAATCTCGGCAACCATGGCTTCGGTCGTGAGCATCAGCGAGGCGATCGAAGCGGCGTTCTGTAACGCCGTCCGCGTCACCTTGGTCGGATCGATCACGCCCGCCAGCACCAGGTCTTCATAGGTGTCGGTCGAAGCGTTGAAACCGAAGTTGGGATTCTCGTTCTCGCGCACCTTCTCTACCACAATCGCGCCTTCGGTGCCGGAATTGACCACGATCTGGCGCAGCGGCTCCTCGCAGGCCCGCTTGATGATGTCGATGCCGATCTGCTCGTCGCCCACACCCTTGAGCGCGGCCAGCACCTTGTAAGCGCGCAGCAGAGCCACGCCGCCGCCGGGGACGATGCCTTCTTCCACCGCGGCCCGCGTCGCGTGCAGCGCGTCTTCCACTCTGGCCTTCTTTTCCTTCATTTCGGTTTCGGTCGCGGCGCCAACCTTGATCACCGCCACGCCGCCGGCCAGCTTGGCCAACCGTTCCTGCAGTTTCTCGCGATCGTAATCGGAGGTCGTCTCGTCGATCTGCGCTTTGAGCTGTTTGATGCGGCCCTTGATGTCCTTATCGTCGCCCGCGCCATCGACAATCGTCGTGTTGTCCTTGTCCACGGTCACGCGCTTGGCGCGTCCCAGGTCTTTCAGTTGCACGCCTTCCAGCTTGATGCCGGTTTCTTCCATGATGGACTTGCCGCCGGTAAGGGTGGCAATGTCATCCAGCATGGCCTTGCGGCGGTCGCCGAAGCCCGGCGCTTTCACCGCGCACGCATTCAGGGTCCCGCGCAGCTTGTTCACCACCAGGGTGGCCAGCGCTTCGCCTTCCACTTCCTCGGCGATGATCAGCAGCGGCTTGCCGGAGCGCGCAATCTGCTCGAGCAGCGGCAGCAGGTCCTTCATGTTGCTGATTTTTTTCTCGTGGATCAGGATGTACGGATCCTCGAGCACGGTTTCCATCCGGTCCGCGTCGGTGACGAAGTACGGGGAGAGATAGCCGCGGTCGAACTGCATGCCCTCGACCGTCTCCAGTTCCGTGCTCATGGTCTTCGACTCTTCGACCGTGATCACGCCGTCCTTGCCGACTTTCTTCATCGCATCGGCGATGATGTTGCCGATGGTGGCATCGCTATTGGCGGATATGGTGCCCACCTGCGCGATCATGTCGCCGGTAACCGGCTTGGAGAGCTTCTTGACTTCCTCGATCGCCGCGGCCACGGCCTTTTCGATGCCGCGTTTGATGGCCATCGGGTTGGCGCCGGCGGCAACCGCCTTCACGCCGTCGCGGAAGATCGCCTGCGCCAGAATGGTCGCCGTGGTGGTGCCGTCTCCGGCAACGTCGCTGGTCTTCGAGGCGACTTCGCGCACCAACTGCGCTCCCATGTCCTCCAGCGGATCCTTCAGCTCGATTTCCTTGGCCACCGTAACGCCGTCCTTGGTGATGTTCGGCCCGCCGAACTTTTTCTCCAGGACTACGTTGCGGCCCTTGGGGCCGAGCGTAACTTTCACCGCGTCGGCGAGCTGGTTGACGCCGCGCAGAATCGCCTGCCGCGAATTTTCCGCATATACAATCTGTTTCGCCATCTTGTCTTCGACTCCTTAGCTAGCTTTCTGCGCCGCCACGGGCTGCGCGTCCAGAATGCCGAGAACCTCGTCCTCGCGCATGATCATGTACTCTTCGCCATCCATCTTGATGTCGCTGCCGGAATACTTGCCGAACAGAATCCGGTCGCCGACCTGCACATCAAGCGGAACCACTTTTCCGTCTTCCAGACGCTTGCCCTTACCCACCGCTACCACTTCGCCCTCCTGGGGCTTCTCTTTGGCGCTATCGGGGATGTACAGGCCGCCTTGCATCTGTTCTTTCTGCTCAATTCGTTTGACCACGATGCGATCATAGAGCGGACGAATTTTCATCAAATTAAACCTCCTGTGAATGTTGATTCCTAGGTAAACCGGTGGAACCCGCTCGAAGTATTCCCTGCGGAGTTCCCTCATCTATTCTTAGCACACTCCGCCTGAGAGTGACAAGTTTCCCTTGTAAAATGCTCTAAAATAGTGATTTATAATACTTGACAGACATCCGCTAAGATTTCCTTAGCGACTCGAAGATGCCCAGCTCCCGGTTCTTGCGCACCTCGTCCCACCGGAAGCGCCGCCCATTCATCGCAACGTAAACGCCGGGTGCGAGCGTTTGCGCGAAAGCCAGCGCCGTTCCCAGATTGAACAGGCCGTCCGAGCTGCCGAACGTGTAGGGCACCATGGCGCCCGTCAGCACGATGGTCTTGTGCGCGAACCGGGGTCCCAGCACCGCCGCGGTACGCTCCATGGTGTCCGTGCCGTGCGTGATCACGATGCGGCTTTCTTCGACCTGCTGGCAGCGTTCGGCGATCAGTTCCCGGTCGCCATCGGTCATCTCCAGACTGTCGACCATCATCAGGCTCTCCACCGCCACGTCCAGATGGCAGCGCCCCAGGCGCAGCATGTCGAGAAGGTGCGTCCGCTGAAAGAAAAGCTCGCCGGTGAGTTCGTTGTACTCTTTGTCGAAGGTGCCCCCGGTCGAGAACACTCGGATGCGGCCGTTATCGGACATGCGCGAACTCCCGTCGCCGACCCTGGCTGTTTGGATGGAGCGGGGTACGGGATTCGAACCCGTGTAAATCAGCTTGGAAGGCTGACGCCCAACCACTAGGCCAACCCCGCAACCGCGACGCGTCAACGAGCGGCAACATCCAATCTAACACAGTCAAACGCGGTTCTTCACGCCTCTCGGGTCAATGAAAAAATTACTCGGCGGGCTTCCATCGCCGAAGTGCCGGCACGGGCCGACTTAGCTCATCTCCAGCGTTCTCTGTCCCGTAACCGGCATGGCAGACAAGGTGCTCAGTATGTCGGTCGAGAGGCGAGGCCGGCCGAAGCGGCCCGCCCGGGAGGGAGTGAGTTATGACGATCGAGAGTGGCATGCATGAGGATAAGTCAGCCGGGAGTAAGTCGCCCCGGCGCCAGCCAGGGAACCCGTTCTGGTTTGTTGCAACTGTGCTTGCGTTGGCGGCCAACGTGGTTCTCTTCGCGATCATCCACCAGCTTGGAGCCAGCGTCGCCCGGCAGAAGGACGATTCCGCGGCGCAGATAGCCAAGCTGAACAACCTGATCGCGCAGAACGACGCGGCCAGCAGCCAGCGCCTGGAATCCGTCGCCCGCGAGGCGCACGATTCCGCCGCCGCGTCGGAGGAGCAAGCCAAGGCCGAACTGCGCCGGACCAACGCCAACCTGGCCGCCAGGATCGCCCGGGAAACCAAGGCCCAGCAACAGGCAGCGCAGCAGGCGCAGCAACAGGTGGCGGGCCAACTGGATGAGCTGAAACTGGCCACCAGCACCGCCAACTCGAAGCTCGAGCAACTCGGAGGCGACGTCACCGGCGTCATGGGAGACGTCAGGAGCGCCCAGTCGGTGCTCGACCAGCACGGCTCCGAGCTCAAGCGGGTTACCGGCGATATGGGCGTGATGAGCGGCCTGATCGCCACCAATTCCAAGGAACTGGCTCAATTGCGTGAGATGGGCGATCGCAACTACCTGGAATTCGATCTGAAGAAGAACGGCGCCGTGCAGAAGATCGGCGGCATCCAGTTGCAGCTAGCCAAGGCCGATCCCAAGCGGAACCGGTTCACGCTCGATGTGCTGGCGGACGATAAACGGGTCGAGAAGAAGGACCGGACCGTCAACGAGCCGGTGCAACTGTACGTCGCCGGCAATCGCCAGCCCTATGAAATCGTCGTCAACGATGTGAAGAAGGACGAAGTGACCGGTTACCTCGCCGTCCCCAAGGTCATCGTGGCGCGGCGGTAAGGTGCGAAAAAATCATAGCCACGGATGAACACAGATAAACACGGATAAGCGAGACCCGTTCTCAGAAATCAAGTGTCTTATCTGTTCATCCGTGGCTCGAAATCGGTTTCCCTACAGATGGATGATCCCGCGCTGGATGGCCACCGTTGACGCCTGCGTGCGGTCCTGCGCGCCCAATTTGCCGAGAATGCTCTTCACGTGGTTCTTCACGGTGTGCTCGGCGATTCCCAGGCTGTATGCGATCTGCTTGTTGGCCAGGCCTTGCACGATCAGGCCCAGCACTTCCATCTCGCGCCCGCTCAGATCGGGGCGCGGCATCTGCGCCGCCAGCGCCGCCGCCACCGCCGCCGGCAGATAGGTCCCACCGGCGTGCACGGCGCGAATCGCCTTGAGCAGTTCATCGTGCAGCACGTCCTTGGTGAGGTACGCCTGCACGCCCGCCGCCAGGGCGCGCCGGATGTCCTCGTCGCCGCCGTAAGTCGTCAGCGCGATCATTCGCGCATTGGGGAACTCGGCGCGAATGGCGAGCGCCGCTTCAACCCCTCCCATTCCCGGCATGCGCAGATCGAGCAGCGTCACGTCCGGCCGGTGCTGCCGGTACAAGTCCACGGCCTGCTGCCCGTTGGACGCCTCGGCCACCACTTTCATGTCCGGCTGCATGTTGACAATGGTGGTGACGCCCACCCGCGCCACCAGGTGGTCTTCGGCCACCAGAATACGAATCGGTTCGCTCATGGCAATGGTACGCTCACCTCGACTTCGGTCCCTTCGCCGGGCCGGCTGGCCAGGCGCAACTCGCCTCCCAGCCGTTCGGCGCGCTCGCGCATGCCGATCAGCCCGAAGTGGCCACCGTGCGCGGCAAACGCGTCGCCCTCCTCGAAACCCCGCCCGTTGTCCACTATCCGCAGACGCAGGCTCTTGGGTTCCCGTTCCAGCCTGATCCCAATCCGGCTGGCGTTGGCATGCTTCATGACGTTGGCAACCGCCTCCTGCGCGATGCGCAAGAGCTGCTGCTCCATTTCCTGGGGAAGCGGCC
>JBAVIH010000582.1:0-19155 GCA_049686695.1 Bryobacteraceae bacterium
CGAGCGCCATCGCGCGGCGGTGCGCCACCGGTTCCACGGCGAAGATGCGGCCGGCGCCGGCCAGCTTCGCGCAGGCGATGGTGAACAGCCCGATGGGCCCGGCGCCGAAGACGGCGACCGTTTCGCCGATTTGAATGGAGGCGAATTTCATCGAGTGCAGGCCGACGGCCAGCGGCTCGGCCACGGTGGCCAGCTCGAGCGATAGCCGCGGCGGAATCGCCAGCAGGTTGGCCGCCGGCAGGTTGACGAATTCGCGGAAGAAGCCGGGATGGCCGGGGGTGCTCAGGAAGCGGATGTGCGCGCAGACGTTGTGCCGGCCGCCCCGGCAGAACTCGCAGTGGTAGCAATAGATGGCGGGTTCGAGCGCGGCGCGGTCGCCCGCCGCCCAGCCGGTGACGCCGGCGCCGGCCTTGACCACGATGCCGGAGGGTTCGTGCCCGAGCACCATGGGATAGACGCACGGCGAATCGCCCACCGCGCCCTCCGCGTAGGAGTGCAGGTCGGAGCCGCAGATTCCCACTGCGCGCACCCGCACCTGCACCTCGCCCGGTCCGGGCTCTTCAATCGTCTGCTGCGCCAGGCGGAACTCGCGCGGCGCGGTCAATTCGGCAGTGAGCATGCTTTCCCCTACTGTTAAGATATCCGTAGATGCAGAACTTCCGCCAGTTCGAGGCCGGGCCGGATCCCTTTGGCCGCAAGTTCCAGGTGTGGTTTCAATGGCTGCAAACGGCCATTTCGATTCGCGGGTCGGACACCGTCGACGTCAAGTTCGTGCTGGAAAACGAACAGGCCGGCAGCGCGCAGAAGACCATCGCCCTGCCGCATGCGGATCTGCTGGCGCTGAGCCGCGAAACGGGCCGCCAGATGGATGACCCATGGTGCTGCCGCCTGGCGGCGCTGCACCTGACCCACCTGGTGGAGACCGGCGAAGACATGGAAAAAGACATCGTGACCGTCGCGCCGGCCGCACTCAGGCAGTACGCGCAGGAACTGGCCCGGCAGGAACTGAACGCAGCCTGAGATGCCGCGCCGAGGTGGCGCACGCCGGGATTCGAACCAGACGGGATATCCGACTAATCGCCGAGGAACTTGCCGATCGGGCGCAGGCCTTTGATGTTGTCGCAAACGGCTTTGATGGCGGCGGTGATGGGAATCGCCAGGAGTAAGCCAGGCGCATCCCAAAGAAAGCCCCACAGCATCAACGAAAACGTGACCACCAGGGGATTGAGATGGACGCGCGAGCCGACCACCTTGGGGTAGAGCAGGTTGAGCGCCACCAGGTGCAGCGCGCCGACCACGCCGATGACGCCGGCGTATACCGGAACCCGGTTGATCGCCAGCGCGGAAAACAGCGGCGGCACCATGGCGAGGGGCAATCCGACGTAAGGCACCAGGCTCAGAAATCCGCTCAGCGGCCCTACCAGCATGGGGTAGGGCAGGTGCATCCACCAGAACACTACCGAGCTGGTCACGGTGAGGAGGAATCCCAGCACGAAATTGCCTACCACGAAGGCCCGCACCATTTGGGCCACGCCTTGCAGGCTGCGTGCGGCCACCAGGCGGTCTTCGCCGTGAAAGAACTGGAGGAAGCTGCGGTTGATGTGGTCGTGCCAGCTCAGCATGAAGTAGACCAGAAAGGGTACGAAGGAAAGCGTCAACAGAATCTGGTAAACGGAGCCGATGTTGGCGGAAACGAAATCGGCCACCGGGGTGCGTTCTTCGTGAATGCGCACTTCCTGGATCGCGGCGGGCTGGGGAGCGGCGGGCGGCTGGGTCCTGGAGCGTTTGCCCGCGCGCGGCGGCGGCTGCGGCTGAGGCTGCGCCTTGCTGGGAGCCAGCAGGCGCCAGGTTTGCTGTTCGGCGTCGTCAACCTTCTGCTGGACGCCTGCGACGATCTGGCCGATGCGCTCGCCATAGCGCGGCAGGTCGCCCATCAGCACGGCCATTTGCGCGTAAGCGCCGGCGCCGACCACCCACAAGACCAGCAGCGCCACGGTGCACACCACGAAGCTGGCCAGCGGACGCGGAAAGCGAATGCGCGTCAACAGCACCACGAAGGGCTCGAGAATGAAGGCGATGACCACCGCCACGATCGAGGTGATGAAGAAGACGCGGCCGAAATATAGCACCGCGATGATGACGCCGATCGCAATCACGGGCATGGCAAGCTGGCGGGCTTCCTGGGCGGCTTTGGCCGCGCTGGAGGCGGTGCCGGACTGAGCTATCAGCGCCACGGTGCGAAACGGACCTTTTGTCTCGAATGTAGCACGCGCACGTCTATAATGTAATGGAATTGACTGAACCGCACACGCGCATTCTGGCGCTCGATCTCGGCAAGCGGCGCATCGGCCTGGCCATCAGCGATCCGCTGGGCGTGACGGCGCAGGGCCTGCCGAACATCGACCGCACCAACAAGCGTGCCGACCTGGATGCGCTGGAGCGGCTGGCGCGCGATCGCGAGGTCGGCTTGTTCCTGATGGGCAATCCCATCAACATGGGCGGCAACGAAGGCCGCCAATCGGCGTGGGTGAGAGAATTCGCCGGCGCGCTGGAGCGGCGGACGGGGGTGCGGGTGACGCTGTGGGACGAGCGGCTGACCAGCGTGGAAGCCGGCCGCGTGCTTCGCGCGAGCGGCATCAGCATCCGGAAGCGCGCGGCCGCGGTGGACCGGCTTTCCGCCGTGATCCTGTTGCAGAGCTATCTCGATTCGTTATGAAACTGGCGCATCGTCTCGGGTTGGCGATACTGGCCGGCGTGGTCTTCGCCGGCTGGTGCGGCTGGCGGCTCACGCGGCCTTACCAGGCGTTTGGGGCGGAGACCTTCGTCGAGTTTCCGCGCGGCACCGGCTCGCGGGCGCTGGCCGCGGCTCTCGCCAAGGCGGGCGTGGTCCGCAGCCGGTGGGATTTTCTGTTGGCCAGAGCGCTGGCGCCCACGCGTGTGCTCCGCGCCGGCGAGTACCGATTCAATCGGCCGGCATCGCCGGTGGAAGTCTTCGACCGGATTGCGCGCGGCGACGCGTTCTATTACACGCTGGTGGTGCCGGAGGGCAAGAACATGTTCGACATTGCCGCCGCCGCCGCGAATCTGGGACTTTTCCCCGCGCCCCAATTCCTGGATGCGGCGCACGACCCGTCGCTGGTGCGCGACATCGACCCCGATGCGCCCACTCTCGAGGGCTACCTGTTTCCGAGCACGTACAAGCTGGGCCGCCACACCAAGCCGGCCGCGCTGTGCCGCATGATGACCGCGCGCTTCCGCGACGCCTGGCGCAGCCTGGGAGTCTCCGCGCCGGTGCACCGCACGGTCACCCTGGCGTCGCTGGTCGAGAAAGAATGCAAGCTGCCGGCCGAGAGGCCGCGCGTGGCCGCGGTGTTCGCCAACCGGCTGCGCCTGGAAATGGCGCTCGATTGCGACCCGTCCACGATCTACGCCGCGCTGGTGGAGGAGCGCTACCGCGGCGCCATCCACCGTTCCGATCTCGCGAGCGGCAACCCGTACAACACGTACCGCCATGCCGGCCTGCCGCCCGGCCCGATCGCCAACCCCGGTTTGGATTCGATGCGCGCCGTTCTGGAGCCGGCCGAAACCGATGCGCTCTACTTCGTGCTGCGGCCGGATGGCTCCGGTGCGCACCAGTTTTCCAGCAGTATGGCCGCCCACCAGGCCGCCGTCGCTCTCTACCGCCGTGGAAAGAAAAAGTAGCGCCAGGGAGCGTCCCTCGGCCAAGCGGCGGTTGGCCGAGTACCTGGCTAGCCGGCAGCCGGCGCGCATCACCGAGGCAGTGTGGCTCGAGGCGCGCGCCGAGCTTGCCCCGGTTTCCGACAGCTACCTGCGCGACCTGCTGCAAGCCACCGGCATCCCTTTCGACCAGCCATGGGCCGGCATCCGTCAACACACCTTCGAGGAGTTGGAAAGCTCCTTGCGCGAGATGCTGGAAGTCTACCTTGCCGCCAAGACGGCGGGCGATCGGGAACGCGCCCGCTATGCGCGCCGCCAGGCGATAGCCGCCAAAGACCGCGCCAGATTCGCTTCGCGCAATCCACGAACCAGCCCGGAAAAGCGGGCGGTGAAAGAAGAGATGGCCCAATGGATGCTGGTGTGGCTGGAGAACCCCGAGGTGTTCCCTGCCTGGGTGGAAGCCCGCAGGCGGCTGCTGGGGCGGGTGCCGTCCGGGCTGTCCGGACAAGCGCCTGCCCCCGCCTTCAATCGTAGACGAAGTGCAGCACTTTCTTGAGGTCTTCCCAAGCTTCGCGCTTGGCGTCCTGATTGTACGGGCGCAGCAGATAGGACGGGTGGTAGGAGACCATCACCGGAATCGCGCGCCACTCCAGCCATTTTCCGCGCATCTTGGTGACGCCTTCCTTGCGGCCGGTCAGCGCGCGCGCCGCGGTGCCTCCCAAAGCGCAGATGGCCTTGGGGGCAATCGCGGAGAGCTGGCGGTACAGGAATTGTCCGCAGATTTCCATTTCATCCGGCTCGGGAGTGCGGTTGCCCGGCGGCCGGCACTTCACGACGTTGCAGATGTAGACGTCTTCGCGCCGCAGCTCGATGCCCTCTTTCCTGGCCGTGCCCTCGATCATCTGCGTCAGCAGTTGGCCGGCGCGTCCGACGAACGGGATGCCTTGCTCGTCTTCGTCGGCGCCCGGGCCTTCGCCGACGAAGACCAGCGGCGAACGCTCGTTGCCGACGCCGAACACCAGCTTGTTGCGTCCTTCGTGCAGGCGGCAGCGGCGGCAATCGCCGATGTCTTCGAAGATGCGCGGCAGCGTGTCGCCGCCCGGCGCCAGAGGCGGCAGCTTGATGGCAGGCTGTTCCGCGGACGCGGCCGGCGCGCTCGCTTCCACTTTTTCCGCCTCGCGTACTTGCGCCGCAACCGGCTGGCGGTAGAGAGTCGTCACCCCGATATCGCGGTAGAACTCGAGGCGCCGCCGCAGGTCGTCAGGCTTCATGGCGGCTGTGCAGGGCCAGGCGCAGCTTGAGGATTTCGTCGAAGATCCGCTCGGCGATTTCGCGTTTGCTCGCGCGCTCCAGCGCCAGCGTTTCTCCGGTCCCGAGCGCCAGCACCACTTCGTTTTCGTCGGATTCGAAACCGATGTCGGCGCCGCCCACCAGGTTGCCCACCACCATGTCGCAGTTCTTCGATTCCAGTTTGCGGCGCGCTTCCTGGCGCAGGTTTTCGGTTTCGGCGGCGAAGCCCACCAGCAGGCGGTCGCCCTTCTTGCGGCCCAACTCGGCCAGGATGTCTGGCGTGGGATCCAGCTCCAGCGAAAGCCGCGCCGCGGTTTTCTTCCGTTTCTGATCCGGAACCTTGCTCAAGTGGAAATCGCCGACGGCCGCGGCTTTAATCACGATGCTGGCCGGCTCCAGGTTCTCGAAAACGCGCTCGCGCATTTCCACCGCCGTGCGCACCCCGATGACTTCCACGCCGCGCGGCGCGGACAGGTGCACCGGGCCCGAGATCAGCACCACGCGGGCGCCGCGCCCGGCGGCCGCTTCGGCCAGCGCGTAGCCCATCTTGCCGCTCGAGCGATTCGAAATATAACGTACCGGGTCGAGCGGTTCCTGCGTCGGCCCCGCCGTAATGAGAACGGTTTCGCCTTCCAGATCGCGCCGCTGCCGGGCTTCCCTTTCGATCACGGCGGCGATTTCTTCGGGCTCCGCCATCCGGCCCGGGCCGGTCATGCCGCAGGCCAGGTACCCCGTCCCCGGTTCGATCACACGGCTCCCGCGACGCTTCAGCGTTTCCACATTCTCGCGCGTGGCCGCGTGCCGCCACATGTTGACGTTCATCGCCGGCGCCAGCAGCACCGGGCCGGTGAAGGCCAGGTACAGGGTGGAGAGAAAGTCGTTCGCCAGCCCGTGAGCCAGCTTGGCCATCAGATCGGCGGTAGCCGGCGCCACCGCGAGGAGATCGTTTTCCTGCGCCGTGCCGATGTGGTCGATCGCGTTTTCGACGGCGAACAGGTCGGTCAGCACCTTGCGGCCGGTCAGCGCCGCGAACGTCATCGGCGTCACGAATCGCTGCGCGGCCTCGGTCATCACCGCCGTCACCTGGTGCCCCTGCTGCATCAGCAGACGCGCCAGTTCGGCCGATTTGTACGCCGCAATGCCGCCGCCGACGCCGAGAATGATTTTCATGGGAGGCTTTCGCTGCGCCAACCGCTACTCCTGGATGCCGAAAAAACAGCTTGGCAGGCGAAAGCGCCTGCCCCACGCGCCCGCATGCCCTTCGACGGCAAAGTGGGACAGACCCTTTCGTCTGTCAACCCGGGCGCGCCTAGAGCGCGGCCGGCTCCGCGGCCGGCAACTCCGGCGCCGTTCCGGTCAGCGAGTACTTCACCAACCCGCGCCGCACTTCTTCCATCGCGATGATGGTGGACTTCTTCGAGGATGTGGGCAGCACCGGCCGCGCGCCGCCCTGCAATTGCCGGGCCCGCTTCGCCGCCACGATGATGAAGCGGTACGTGCTCTGCTCCTCATCGTCCGGTATGGTGCAGTGCGAGTTGTTCTTCGGGGCTATTTCCGCCATGACGTCGATACCTCTTTAGACCTGAAATGATCCCAGTATGGGCCGGATCTGCTCTTCCATCCTGGTCCGCCGCACGCGCTCGGCGCGCACGATCGAACTCAGAATCGCGTCCGATTCGTCCAGCTCGCGATTGATCAAGACATAATGATAATCGCTGTACCGCCGGATTTCCTCGGCCGCGTCCCGCAGCCGCCGTTCGATCACCTCGTCCCGATCCTCGCCGCGCGCGCGCAATCTGCGCTCGAGAACCTGCCGCGAAGGAGCCAGGATGAAGACGGTCACAGCCTCGGGAATCTTCTGTATCAATTGTCTCGCACCTTGCACGTCGATGTCGAGTACCAGGTCCCGGCCGCTGGCCCGGGCTTGCTCCAGAATGCCCCGGTGCGTCCCGTAATAATTGCCGAACACCTGCGCGTGCTCCAGAAACTCGTCGCGGGCCACCATGGCTTCGAATTCCGCCCGGGAGACGAAATGGTAGCTTTCGCCGTCCTTTTCCGAGCCGCGCGGCGGGCGGGTGGTGTAGGAGATCGAGAACATGAGGCCCGGCAAGTCTGCCATGAGGTGGGAAACCAGGGTCGATTTTCCCGAACCCGAGGGGGCGGAAACGATGAAGACAGTGGTCATTCTAGGTTTAAAGCCTGTTCGCGGATTTTGTCGATTTCCGATTTCGCCGCCAGCGCCAGCTCGGTGATGGTCAGCCCCAGATCGCCCAGGCCGCCGGTCTTCGAGAGGATGGTGTTCGCTTCGCGGTTCATTTCCTGCAGCAGGAAATCCAGCCGCTTGCCCACCTCGCCTCCGCCCGCCAGCAGACCGTCGACCTGCCCGGTGTGGGTTTTCAGGCGAATCAACTCTTCGGCGATGTCGCTGCGGTCGGCGGCCAGCGCGGCTTCCTGGGCCAGGCGTTGCGGCTCTACGGACGCGCCGTTCAGCAGTTCCGCCATCCGTTCGCGCAAGCGCTTCTGAAAGGCCGGCGCGGCGCCGGCGCGGATCTCGTCCATGCGGGACACCAGGCCGAGCAGGGCCGCCGTGCGCTGGCGCATCTCCTTTGCCATCGCGGCGCCTTCGGTTTCGCGGGATTGGTTGAAAACCGCCACGGCTTCCTGGAAGCCGGCCAGCGCCGCCGCGGCCACTTCTTCGCTCGCCTCGGCGTCCCCGCCCATCTGCAGCATGCCCGTCATGCGCAGCGCCGCGTTGAGATCGGGTTCCTGATTGGGCAGCCCAAAGAGCCGCTGCGCCTCGCGAAACGCGGCCACGTATTCGGAGAGCAGTTTGCCGTTCAGCCCCGCCGCGCTCTCGTTTGAGCGGTTCAGAGCCACCTGAATCTGCACGTGGCCGCGGGCGATCGCGCCTTTCAAAAAGGCGCGCAGCTCCGTCTCGATCGCGTCCAGTTCCGGCGGCAGATGAAAGTGCAGATCCAGGCCGCGATGGTTCACGCTCTTCAGGCTGATCGAAACCTCGTCCGGCCCGCCAGCCTTTCGAACGCCGGCGAAGCCCGTCATGCTGCGCACGCTCATAATTCCCCCACTGTGGCATCCACGAATTGCAGCTCGTGCAGCCGCTGATAGATTCCGCCCTGCGCCATCAGTTCCTCGTGCGTGCCGGTCTCGCGCAGACGGCCCTGCTCGATCACCGCGATTTTGTCGGCGCGCCGGATCGTCGAGAGCCGGTGCGCGATCACGATCACCGTGCGGTGCTCCATCAGGTTCGCCAGCGCCTTCTGCACCAGCAGTTCCGCTTCGGTGTCGAGGTGCGAAGTGGCTTCGTCGAGGATCAGGATCGGCGCGTTCTTCAGCAGCGCCCGGGCGATCGCGATGCGCTGCCGCTGGCCGCCGCTCAAGCGCACCCCACGGTCGCCGATCACGGTCTGGTAGCCGTTTGGCAGGCGTTCCACGAATTCGTGCGCCAGTGCCGTCTCGGCCACTCGTTGGATTTCTTCGAACGGCGTGTCCGGCCTCGCGTACGCGATATTTCGCGCCACCGTGTCGTTGAACAGGAACGTATCCTGCGCCACGATCCCGATCTGCGCCCGCAGCGAATCGAGCGTCAACTCCCGCACGTCGTGGCCATCCATACGGACCGCCCCTGCCGTCACGTCCCAGAAGCGCGGCACCAGGTTCGCCAGCGTGGTCTTGCCGCCGCCGCTCGGCCCCACCAGCGCCACTACTTCGCCCGCTTCCACCGCGAGCGATACTCCCTCGATCCGGAAACCGTCCGCCGCCAGGTATTGGAACCCCACATTGTCGAAAACAATCCGTTGCGAGAATCGATCGAGCTTCGTTGCGCCCGGTTTTTCGGCGATCTTCTCGATGTTGTCGAGATACTCGAACACCTTCTGCGACGCGCCCAGCGCCTGCTCGAAGATATTGTGAATCCCCACCAGTCGCTTGAGCGGCTCCAGGAGAAATACCAGCGCGGCGGCAAAACTGGCGAATTCTTTGGGCGTCAGCTCGTTCCTTACGATCTGCGTCCGCGCGTACCAGATGAAGCCGATCACCGTGGCCGCGCCCACCACCTCGATCAGCGGCGAGGAGAGCGCCTGCTGCCGCACATATTGCAGGTTGGTCTTGAGCAGCCTGCGCGCCGCCTCGTGGAAGCGCCGCGATTCGTACCCCTCGGCGCTAAAGGCCTTCACCACCATGTGCCCGCTGATGGTTTCCTGCAGCACCTGGCTCAGCTCGCCCTGGTTATCCTGTGTGCGCCGCGTGGTGCGCCGGATCCGCCTGCCGATGTTGGTCACCGGGTAGATCACCACCGGCACCAGCAACAGGCTGATGGCAGCCAGCTTCCAGTCCGTGCCGATCACCACCGCCAGCAGCGCCAGCAGCGTGAACGTCTGCCGCAGCAGGTCCGCCAGAATGTGCGACGTGGCAAGCTGCACCTTGTCGATATCGTTCATGATGGCCGACATCAGCTTGCCCGTCGAGTGCGATTCGAAGAACTCCGCCCCCTGCCGCAGTACCTTGTCGAACACCCGGTTGCGCAGGTTGGTGACCGCCGAAAATCCGACGTAGTTGACCAGGTAGTTGGCCGAGTAATCGCACACGCCCTTGGTCACGAACACTGCCAGCGTGGCGAACGCCATGATACTGAACACGTTGTGGAAGTCGTGGATGTTGCGGATGAAGGAAGGGACGAGCTGGTCGAGATAGACGGTGTGCTTGACAATCGGGATGGTGTAGAGCTTGACGCGTTCTTCCGCCGCGTGGGGATCGAGCCCGGTGTAGAGCAGCGGGCCGATCAGCAGCGCCATCATGCCCGTCCCGCCCCCGGCCACCGCCATCAGCACCACCGAGGCTGCCAGGTGCCCCGTGTACCGCCGCGCGTAACCGAACAGCCGCAGCAGCTCTTTCATGCGTGTACCCGCAGCCGCGCCAACGCGTCCAGCACCTGCGCCACCGTCACGCCGGCCACCGTCCCGCCGGCTATTCCGCCCGGCGCCGTCACCACTTCGGAACGCGCGCGCCACGGGCCCCAGATGGCGGGGTCCGATGTGCCGAAGATCGCCACCGAGGGAATCCCGAATGCGGCTGCCATGTGCGCCGGCCCCGAATCGTTGCCCACGAACAAAGCCGCTCCTGCCAGCAGCGTTTTCACTTGCCCGAGCGGCGCGCCTTGCACCATGCGGTATCGCGAAAACGGCCGCAAATCGTCGCCGGCCGCTCCGATGAAGACCGCCTCCAGCCCGCTCTCTTCGATGTGCCGCGCCACTTCCGAAAACCCATCGGCGCGCCATGTCTTCCCGGGCGCGGTTGCCACCGGGTGCAGCACCGCGTATGGCCGCGCCGCCGCTGCCGGTTGCCCGGCCAGCCCCAGCTTAGCGCGCGGAATTTCCTCCACCGGCGCTCCCAAATAGAAGATCGCGCTGGCCAAATGCTCGGCCGTGTGCATGGTTCGCTCCACCCCGAGGATCTCCTGCGCCCGCGGAATGTGTACGTTGTATGCGAACTGGTGGCGGAAGTGGCCGAACCCCGCGCGCCAGCGGGCGCCCGAAACCAGCGTCATGAAAGCGCTGCGCGTGCCGCCGTGCAGGTTGAGGCACAAATCCGCCCGCCACCGCCGCAGCGCGCCCGGCTCGGGCCGCAGGATCTCGTCCA
Source organism: Bryobacteraceae bacterium (assembly GCA_049686695.1). GTDB lineage: Bacteria > Acidobacteriota > Terriglobia > Bryobacterales > Bryobacteraceae > Bog-375. The sequence goes on from JBAVIH010000582.1 coordinate 10,624, forward strand.
CATCCGGACTATCCTCGAACACCGCGTGGAACCGCGGTTCGGCGACCACCGCAACGCGCACGTCCGCTCTCGCGCGTTTCAGCAGGGCCAGTGCGGGCGTCGTCAGAACGCAGTCTCCCAGCGAACGCAGCCGGACGATCGCCACCCGGCCCGGACGCGGCAGCTCTTCCAGCACGTTCTGCACGAGTCTATTCTTCGATCTTCGCCTCGTCCACCAGCATCACCGGTATGTCGTCTCTCACCGGATACACTCGATGGCACTGCACGCACTTCAACCCGCTCCCGTCGTCCTTGAGCTCCACCGTAGCCTTGCACACCGGACACACGAGAATCTCCAGCAAATCTTTACTGATGGCCATAAGAGTTCCAGTTTAGCGCGGAGCCCACGCAGCATGCGCGGTGGGGCATGCTTTTAGCTTGCCCACAAACCCTGAATCCTGATCTGTAATACAATCTCTAAGAGATCTGAAGCTCCGCGAGACCCTCGAAGAAGGTCTTCATACGTAGTGTTCAGCATTTACTGTTTCTACCTTACGGAGGAGTCCATGAGAATCACGAGTCTTGCCGTCCTCGTTCTGACGGTCCTGGTCGCTGGCCTTGTCACGGCCGGCGCTGAAGAGAAGTATGGCGTCAAGGTTTACGACGGCGCGAAATACGACGCCGATACGTCGCAGTTCCTCGCTACGCAAATGAAAGTGGACGGGGCCTGCTATCGCACCGACGCCACGGTCGCGCAGGTCAACGAGTTCTATAAGAAGCAGCCTGGCACCACCGAAATCAGCACGTCCGCTAAAGGCGGCATGTTCAAGAAGGGCGGCGTGAACATAACCGTCCAAAGCCCTTGGATGAACATGAAGACCGGTCAGCACATGACGGACACGCTGATCTCGATAGTCAAGGCTCACTAAACCGTTCCCGCGGGCGCGGCGCCGCCCAGCGCCCCGCCCGCTTCCCCATAGGCGCTACCATGGGCTTACCCGAGCATGGAAATCCGTTCCGACCTCACGCCTGCCGCCCTGGCGGGTAAGTTGCGCCGGCTGTTCGAGCTTTCGGCTCAGAAAATCAAATCTCTCGAAAAGACCTGGCAGCCGTCGCAGGGTTCGCCGGTGTTCACCGCCGGGGGCCGCTACACCAGCCGCGGCTGGACCGAGTGGACGCAGGGTTTCCACATCGGCTCGCCCATCTTGCAGTTCGATGCCACGGGCGAGCGCGAGTTTCTCGAAATCGGCCGCGCGCGCACGGTCGAGCTGATGGCCGTCCACGTCAGCCATACCGGCGTCCACGACCACGGCTTCCATAGTCTCGGCACCTACGGCAACCTGCTGCGCCTGATGAACGAAGGCCGCATCGCCGAAAACCCCTGGGAGCGCCGTTTCTATGAGCTGGCGCTGAAGGTCTCCGGCGCCGTGCAGGCCGCCCGCTGGTCGCCCACCGCCGATGGCGGCGGTTATATCTATTCCTTCAACGGCCCCCACTCGCTGTTCGTCGACACCATCCGCTCCCTGCGCATTCTGGCCGTGGCGCACCGTCTCGGCCACGCGCTGCTGGGCGAAAACGACCGCTGCGTTTCGCTGCTCGACCGCTTGATGGACCACGCCCGCGCCACCGCCAAATACTCCGTCTATTACGGCGAGGGCCGCGACGCCTACGACGTCCGCGGACGCGTGGCGCACGAGAGCATCTTCAATCCCAACGACGGCAATTACCGCTGCCCCAACTCGCAGCAGGGTTATTCGCCCTTCAGCACCTGGACCCGAGGCTTGGCCTGGGCCATCTGCGGCTTCGCCGAACAATTGGAATTCTTCGCCGCGCTCGATGGCCACGCCGAATTCCGCGCAGTGATGGAGAGAGCCGCGCGCGCCACCTCCGATTTCTGGATCGCCAATACGCCGCTCGATGGCATTCCCTATTGGGATACCGGCGCTCCCGGCCTCGCCGGGCTTGCGGATTGGCGCGAGCGGCCCGCCGACCCGTTCCATCCGCACGAGCCCGTCGACAGCTCCGCCGCCGCCATCGCCGCGCAAGGGTTGTTGCGCCTCGGCCATCACCTGAAAGACGCCCGCTACTGGAACGCCGGGCTCACCGTCGCCAATGCCCTATTCGACGAGCCCTATCTCAGCCTTGACCCCGATCATCAGGGCCTGATTCTGCACTCCGTGTATCACCGCCCCAACGGTTGGTGCGGCACTCCAGGCGAATCCTCGATGTGGGGCGACTATCACGCCCGCGAAGCCGCCCTCTACCTGCACCGCCTCGTCGAAGGCGCCCCGTACCTGAAATTCTGGTAAGGCATGCTTGAGCTTGCCGGCCTCTCACCGCCGGCGACCGTAAAGGAGCCGTTGGCGCGTGGCTACTTCTCGAATCCCCCCGCCCGCTACATCTTGGGCGCGTAGTAACCCGCGCGCGCGCGCACAATCAAATCCTTGCGGCCTTTTACCCGCAGGCTGACCGTGTGCCACTGCCCGTCGGTGACCAGCGGCTCGGGCCGGTACAACAGGTTGTACTGGTGGCGCAACTCGTTGGCGATGTTTTCAAACGACTGCGCCATGTCCTCCACCTGGAAGGGGAAGAAGGCGCGCCCGCCGGTTTCCGAAGTGAGATACTTCAGCACCTTGTCGCCGTCGGTGGCTGCGCCGCTGCTGTTGGTCGAGATCGCGTAAATCACTACATCGGCCTTCTGCGCCATTTCGAGGGCCTGGTCGCGCGTGTAGTCGCTCTGGTTGTCGTCGCCGTCGCTGACGATCACGATGGCGCGCCGGAACTTGGTGCGCGGCTGATCCAGCGCCAGCTTGTCCCGGCAGGCGTAGAATATGGCATCGTAGAGCGCCGTCCCGCCGCCCGGCCGCAGACCGCGGATGCCGGCTTCGAGCACGTGGGGGTCGTCGATCAAATCCGTCACCAGCTCCGCCCGCGTATCGAACCGCACCAGGATCGCCTTGTCCAGGTGCGCCCGCATCACTGTCCGCAAGAACTCGCCGGCCGCATCCTGCTCGAACCGGAACCGGTCGCGCACGCTGTTGCTCGTATCGATCAGGATGCCCAGCCGCAGCGGCAAATCGCTTTCCGCGGTGAACTCCGCAATCTTCTGCGCATTCTTGCCTTCGACGACTTCGAAATCCTCCCGCGCCAGATCGGTCACGAACCGCCCCTTCTTGTCGGTTACCGTGAACAGCATGTTCACGCGCGTGACGTCGACCGAAATACGCGCCGATTCCCCGGTCTGCTCGACGGGCGGCGGGGCCGTCTTCTCCTGGCTGTACGAAAACGCGGCGCCGAGCACGCCGAGAGCCGCTACCAACACGCAAGGCTTCATGACGCCTCAATTATAGCGTGGGGCCGCCCCGCCGCCGCCAACGGATCACCGCAGACAACCCTACTGTCCAGTCCCGGGAACATTCTCGCCCTGGGCGCCGTGTGTCGGGCGTGCCGCACGCATGTGGCTGCGCGCCATCAAGCTGCGAGCGGAGGCCTGCACGGGCGCCAACCCGGCAACCGGGCGAAACGGATAGGCGGGTGGAACCGTCTGATAGACTGAGATTGCCAATCGTCACAGATGCGCGCGCGCGTGCTTTTTTTTGGTGTTTTGAAGGACCTGGTCGGCCGCGGCTCGGATGATGCCGAGTTCGCCGAAGGCACCGATCTGCGCGCCGTTCTGGATCGTTACGCGGCGCTCTCGCCCGCACTGGGGAAGATGGCTGGAAGCATCGTGGTGGCGCGCAATCGCGCGTTCGCGGAGCTGGCCACGAAGATCGCCGAAGGCGATGAAATAGCGCTCCTGCCCCCGGTCAGCGGCGGTACGGAAGAGGCTGCCGACCCGCTTGAAATCGAGGAATCGGGCAACTATTTCGCCATCACGCGCCGGTCGCTCGATACGCGCCGGCTCGCCGGCCGGCTGGTGCGGGGCAGCGAAGGCGCGGTAGTGACGTTCGAAGGCACCGTTCGCAACCACACCGGCGGCCGGCGCACGCTCTACCTCGATTACGAAGGCTATGAGCCGATGGCGTTGCGGACCATGGCGGATATCGGCCGCGAGTTGGCTGCCTCTTTCGCGCTGGAACGTATTGCCATGGCGCACCGCCTGGGCCGTCTGCTGGTGGGGGAAACCAGCGTGGTGGTGGCGGTTGCCGCGGCCCACCGGCGGCCGGCGTTCGAGGCGGCGCTCGAAGGCATCAACCGCCTCAAGAAGCGCGTACCCATCTGGAAGAAGGAGCATTTCGCCGATGGCGAGGTCTGGGTGGAAGGAGCGTGGGACCCCGATGTGCCTTTGGCCCGGTAGTTCCCGTGGGGCGGACACCTGGTCCTGGGGTCCCTTCTGGGGACGACGCCCCCGTCCCGGTCTTCGCTCGAACCCCGCTCTTCGCTCGAACCACCAGGCGCTTTCCTCACCGCGCAAGGCCGGTCAGGGGGCCGGCCGCGGACGAGGGCATCCGCCCCACCGCCTCCTCCACGCCATCGCCATGGCGCTGGCGCTGGCCGGGCCGCTGGCCGCCCAGGAGTTGGTGATTCCGGTCAAGGTCAACCTGGTGCACGTAGTCGCCACGGTGAAGAATCGCGCCGGCCAGTTGATGGGTTCGCTGCACAAGGAGGACTTCGACATCTACGACAACGGCGTGCGCCAGGAAGTGGCCGTCTTCGAACGTCAGACCGATCAGCCGCTCTCGGTCGCGCTGCTGGTGGATGTCAGCGGCTCGACCAATCAGGACCTGAAGTTCGAAACCGATTCGGCCGTGCGCTTCGTCCGGACCCTGCTTTCCTTCCGCAATTCCCAGGACCAGGTGGCGCTCTACGCCTTCGACGACGTGGTGACGCAGGTGCACAACTATACCCGCAACATCGCGTCGCTCGAAGCCATGCTGCGCCAGATGCACGGTTCGGCCGGAACTTCTCTCTATGACGCCATCTGGCTGGCGTCGCGCGACCTGGAACTGCGCGAGGGACGGAAGGCGCTGGTGCTGGTCAGCGACGGCGGCGAAACCACCAGCAAGATCGACAGTCACCGGGCGCTCGAAGCGGCGCAACTGGCCGACGCGGTGATTTACCCGGTGATCGTGATGCCGATCACCAACGATGCCGGACGCAATATCGGCGGCGAGCACGCCCTGCAATTCATGGCGGAAGGCACCGGCGGACGCACCTTCCTGCTCTCCGAAGGCCCGCAGCTCGACCGCGCCTTCAACTCCATCATCACCGAGCTGCGCACCGAATACCTGCTCGGTTATTACCCGCACGATGTGCCGCTCACCAAGGAGCGTTTTCACAAGCTGGAGGTGCGGCTCAAATCTCCCGAATTGCGGGCTTCGGCGCGCAACGGCTATTATGGGGAAGCGGAGGCTACCCCGGGAACGGCAGCGGACCAGATTACGCTGAAACCCGATAGCCGGAAAAAGCGTTAGGAGAAGCGTACGATACAACAGCCAAAGTCCGCGCGCGCACCGGAAGCCACACTGGAAGAGGTCAAGTACCTCAAGCAGTTGATCGAGAACGCGACGCCCGTGCGCGTCAAGCTGGCCGGCGGTGAAGAAGTGACGGGAGTGATCGAATACTACGATCATTCCTTCATCCGGATCACCCGCAAAGGCGAGCCGAACCTGTTCATCTTCAAGCACGACATCAACTACGTGGTGGAGTTGAGTTAGGCCCGGACGCCGGCTTTCGCTCATGCCCTACCTCGAAACCGCCGTCGAGATCGCCCGCGAAGCCGGCGCCTTGCTGGCCAACTACTTCGAGCGGCGGGTGGCGTTTGAAGTCAAGGGCGAGTTCGATCTGGTGACCGAAGCCGACCGCGCCAGCGAGAGGCTGGTGGTGGAGCGGCTGCGGTCGCACTTCCCTTCCCACGGAATCGTCGCCGAAGAGGGCGGCGGCCACGATGCGCAAGCCGAATACTGCTGGTACGTGGACCCGCTCGACGGCACCACCAATTTCGCCCACAGTTTCCCGGCGTTCAATGTGACGCTGGGCCTGGCGCGCGCGGGCCAGATGGTGGCCGGCGTGGTGTTCGACCCCATCCACCAGGAGATGTTTACCGCCGAACGCGGCGCCGGCGCGTACCTGAACAACCGGCGCATCCGCGTTTCTCAAATCAAGCGGATGTCCGAATGCCTGGGCTCCAGCGGATTTCCCGCCCGCAAGCGCGATCACAACGTGAACATCCACTTCTATTACCAGATGGCGATGGCTTCGCACGGCGTCCGCCGCACCGGTTCGGCGGCGCTCGATTTGGCCTTCGTGGCGTGCGGGCGCCTGGACCTGTTCTGGGAATTCGGCCTCAAACCCTGGGACGTGGCGGCCGGCACGCTGCTGGTGACCGAAGCCGGCGGCCGCGTATCCGACATGCTGGGAGCGCCGCACAGCCCGACCCAATCCGACCACGTGCTGGCCGATAACGGCGCGCTGCACGCCGAGGTGCTGGAAGCCTTCGGCGAAGTTTTCCAAGGCCGCCTGCGCGTCCCATTGCCCCCGGCGCCGTAGGGGCCGGGCACGCCCGGCCCGTGCCCATCCATCGCCCTGCCCGCCATCTTCTCGTGACAAGAGCGGCAATCAGATCTCTTCCGCGGGAAAGAACAACCTCCAAACCCGTCGCACCGGCCACCGATGCCAGGCCGTGTCCCGGAGATATTGCCTCTTTAGCCGCTCGTAAAGACACTCCTGTTGGTAATCCTGGTCTTTGTCTTTGCCGGCCCTGCGCCACATCTCGTTCCAGAGATGAATGGCGTGGGGCCGTGGATCCTCCGGCAACACAAACAAAGGATCCAGCACCTTTTCCCAATCCGGATAGAACACCGGACAAAACGCCTCCGCCGGCTGCACATACCGCTGGAGCCCGCACTGTTCGACTGCCCGCGTGATCAGTTTCGGACCGGACTGCGTCCATTGGAGTGTTCCGACATCCATGCTCTGGCATGCGTCCCAGGCGTACTGCATGACCGCGCTGCCCTTAGGAGCCTTGATCGCAGCCAGATTCACCTGATGGTTGTCACCGGCGCCTTCACTCGAAAACACGAACGGGTCGGTGAATTCGAAAGGCTTCAGACAGATGGTATCCGCGTCGACGTACCATCCGCCCTTTTCGAGCAGCAGCTTGTAGCGGAAAAAATTCGCGAAACCGGCGTAGCTCGGAATGTCGCGATACTGGAATATCCGGGAGGACGGGAGGATGTCGTTGGCGTCCAGCACGGTGGCGCCAGGCGGCACTCCTTCGACTACCTGGTACACATAGAGGTGAAACGGGTGGCCATGCCGCAGAAAGGAACAGATCGAGAGCCGCTCCATCACCGATAAGCGCGGCCCGATCCACAGGCTTTGCACGACCTCCCGCGCCGGGCGAGACCGCCCCATCAGTTTCCCGATCCGCATATGGTTTCCGGTGACGCGATCCGCCTGCACGCCAGCATAACTTGCCGCGCAAGGGCGAGCAAGCAGGTCGTGGGAGGAACTGTCTGCGGCTGGCTTGCCTCCTGTTCCGGCAAATCAAACCAGGAACCTCGGCAGGGGTGACGATTCGAGTCTCGAATGTGTATAATACTCTATCAGGATACACATCCGGATGCGGACGAACATCGTGATCGACGACCGGCTGATGCGGGACACGCTTCGCGCAACCGGACTCAAGACCAAGCGCGAGGCCGTCGAACAGGGTTTGCAAGCCTTGCTTCGCCTGAGCAGACAGTCGCAGATCCGGCGTTTCCGCGGCAAACTGCACTGGCAGGGTGACCTCAACTCGATGCGGAGCGACAGTTGATTCTTGTCGATTCCAGCGTGTGGATCGATTACTTCAGCGGAACCCTCACGGCGCAGACCGACAAACTCGAGAGCCTGCTGGGGAGCGAACTCCTGGCCACCGGTGACCTGATTCTGACGGAAGTCCTGCAAGGGTTCGCCGGCGAACGGGATTTCGACCAAGCCAGGAAAATGCTGACTTCGTTGATCGTGGTTGAATTGGGCGGACGGGAAATTGCGATTCAGGCGGCGAAAAACTTCCGGTCGCTGCGCAAGCGCGGCGTGACGGTTCGCAAGACCATCGACACGGTGATTGCAACCCGCTGCATCGAAAGCGGGTATGTTCTGCTGCATAGCGACAGGGATTTCGATCCGTTCGCCAAGCATCTTGGCCTGCGTGTGGCTGTCTGACGGACGGACTGCCGCATCCGCGGTCCCACGGCGCGCGCCGATGCTAAGCTGAGGGTTGTCCCGGCATCCTCTCTTCAAACCGTATCTGGCGCTGGCGGTGGTGTGTTTCTTTTGGGGCACCACCTACCTGGGTATACGGATGTCGCTCGAGACCTTTCCGCCGCTCACGCTGGTGGCGGTGCGCTACTTGATTTCGGGGACGCTGACGCTTGCCTTCGCCTGGCACCGCGGCCTGCACATTCCGCGCGGAAAGGAACTGGCGACGGCGTGCGTGGCCGGCCTGGGGACGATCGCCATCGGCAACGGCGCGCTGGCGATCTCCGAAACCCTCATCCCCAGCGGCATGGCCGGCCTGATCATCACCACGTCGCCGTTCTGGATGGTGGGAGTGGAGGCGCTGCTGCC
>JBAVIH010000583.1:0-1964 GCA_049686695.1 Bryobacteraceae bacterium
GGCGCTGACCGAGACGCTGCTGATCGCGGCCGCGGGCAGCGCGGCGGGCATCGGGCTGGCCGCCTGGGGCGTGCGGATGATCACGGGCTTTCTGCCCGAGGAGGCCGGCAACCCATTTTCGGGTGCGCCGGACCTGGCGGTGCTCGGGTTCACCATCGCGATTTCGGTTGCCTCGGCATTACTGTTCGGGCTGGGGCCGGCGCTGCGCTCGACCGCGGTCGATCCGGCTTCGGGATTGCGTTCGGGAGGCCTCGACCGCGCCGGACGGCCGGCGCTGCGGCGGGTTCTGGTGGTGGCGCAGGTGGCGTTCAGCGTGGTGCTGGTGGCGATGGCCTTCCTGTTCGGGCACAGCCTGCTGGCCATGCGCTCGGTCGACCTGGGTTTTCGCAATCAGAATGTCATTGCGTTCAACCTGGATTTCCCGCGCCTATGGAAAGGGAACATCCACCAGGCACAGGACCGGTTGGTGCAGACGCTGGCCGCGACTCCGGGCATCCACTCGGCAAGCTGCGCCCTTCCCGCCCTGTTTGGCGGCGGCAGCTTCGACGCAACCATTCGCGTGCCGGGCTCGGAACGCACCGCGACGGAGCCGGTTGACGTGGATCAGGCCTTTGTGGCGCCGCACTACTTCGAAACCATCGGCGCCACCCTCCGGGGCCGCGAATTCGACCGGAACGACACGGCGGCCGCTCCCAAGGTGGCGGTGGTCAACGAGGCCTTTGTGCGCGAGTTCCTGCCGGGTGAAACGCGTCCTGAAACGCGCTGGCTGAGCTTCGACGATAGCAAGCCCGAAGGCGGCGAACGCACCAGCATCGTGGGCGTGGTGCGCGACATCCGGCAGAATGGCATTCAGGAAAAGATTGCGCCGAGGGTATATGTGCCTCTCGCGCAGTACGAAAACATGACCTGGCCGCCCGATATTCTGGTGCGCACCGTGTTGCCGCAGGCCGTGGTGCAGGCGGTTGTCCGGCGCGAGTTGCCGCGGGTGGGCGTGGGCCTCGCCGCGACGGACTGGACGACGGTGCGCCAGCGGATCGACGATTCGATTTTCGAGACGCGCCTGCTGGCCACGCTGGGAGGGTTCTTCGGCGTGCTGGCGCTGCTGCTGGCCGCGGTGGGCCTGTACGGGGTGATGTCGTACGGGATGGCGAAGCGGGCCGGCGAGATTGGCATTCGGATGGCGCTGGGGGCCAGGCGCGCCGATGTGGTGGGGATGGTGCTGGGCGATGCGCTGCTGCTGGTGGCGGCCGGGCTCATGCTGGGCTTCCCGCTGGCCTGGGCTGCGGCGGGTGCGGTCCATTCGCTGCTGTTCGGGATCGCCGCCGTGGATCCGATGGCCTTCGGCGGGACCGGAGCGGTGCTGATCGCGGTGGCGCTGGCGGCGGCGTTCCTGCCGGCGCGGCGGGCGGCATCGATCGACCCGATGCGCGCGCTGCGGCACGAGTAGGCGCGCCTTATCCGCATCCCGCGGATTACGGGCGGCGCAGGGCTACCAGCGATTTGGCGATTCCCAGCACGCGCTCGCGCAGAATGCGCGCATCGGGAAAGAGCGCGCGCAACTGGCGGGGGCCGAGCAGGCGGACGTCGCGCAGGTAGTGATCGATGTAGAAATCGCGCCGGTCGGGCGAAAGCGGAACCAACACGCGCCACCAGTTGAAACGGGGGACGAGGGCGCGCTGCCACGGCCGCGGCAACCAATGAATGAACGGGGTGAGCAGGTGCTGCTCGACGGGGAACCAGCGGTTGGGAGTTTCCACCCAATAGGAGCGGCCGACGCGCGCCACTTCGAGGGCGAATTGGCGCTGGCTGGCGGCGTCGCCGACGTGTTCGATCACGGAGTTCGAGAAAACCACGTCGAAGGCGGCATCGCGGAAGGGCAGCGCGCGGCCATCGCCGGCCACCCAGGTTGAGGCGCCGGCCAGGTCCGCGGCGGCGCGCGGGGTGTTGAGGAGCACCAGGCGCGG
>JBAVIH010000584.1:0-1528 GCA_049686695.1 Bryobacteraceae bacterium
CGGCACTCGGTCATCCCAACGGCGCGCAATTGAGCAATCGCCAAATCGCCACCCATGTTGGCGTCGATGAGGGTACGGTACGAAACTGGCGGGAGAAATTGACTGCGGAAATTCCGCAGTCGCCGAAGCGCAAGGGCCGCGACGGCCGCACCATCAAAGTCACCAACATCGGCAAGACCGCCACCCAGCCTCTTCCCGCAGCTGCGCCTGACGCTGTGCAGCCCGCGGAGCCAACAGGCACCACCTGCGCAACCGACCCATCGCCATCGACCGAGGGCGCCGGTGCTAACGGCGCCGAAGGCATGGCCAATTACTGGTGTCAGCGCGTGTGGAGCGCCGCCTCGGAAATTGCGGAATGCCCGGTGTCCGCGAAGGATCTTGCGGCGGCCATGCGCCGCGGCAACAGCAACCAACTTAGAAAACAACTGGAGAAAACACGTGACGTCATTGCAGCAGTTCTCGCCGACGCAGGCATCGATTGACCTGCAGACGCCCGCCGCGTTCGGCGGCGCCGCCACCGACAATTTCGCTTCGCTCTTGAGGGCCCCCAAACCGACCCGGCTCAGGATGCTGGTAACTCCGGCTATGGCGAAGCATTGGCTCGAAACCACCAACATCAAGAACCGCCCCATTTCGGAAACGCACTGGATGAAGATCTGGCTCGACATTGTCGAGGGCCGGTGGAAGTACAACGGCGAGCCGATCAGCTTCGGAACCAACGGCGCACTGCTGAATGGGCAGCATCGGTTGCAGGCATGCGCCGAGAGCGAAATCCCGATCGATACGGACGTGATCTTCGGCCTGGACCCCGAGGCCATGAGCACAATCGACATCGGCAAGGTCCGGACCGCCGCGAACATTGCCTACCTGGAGGGTGTGGAGAACGCCACTGCCGCATGCGCGGCCGCCCACCTCATCCTCCTGCATGAAAACGGCGGCATCCACCAGCTCGGCAACAAAGACGCGGAGCCGAGTAAAACGAAGGTCAACGAGCGGGTTCGGACCGACCGCAGGATCTCGACGGTCGCCGGCCATGCGTCGGGAATGGGCCGCGGCCTAGCCTCTCCGCGGGTGATGACCTTCTGCTATTACCTCTTCAGCGCGCAGAAACCCGACTTGGCCGAAACCTTCTTTAACCAACTGGAGAGCGGCGCCGGTCTTACTGAACGCAATCCCGTCTACCTCCTGCGGGAGCGGCTGCGCACCAACAGCGCCGGCAAGGCGAAACTGCCGCTGCTCGAAATCGTTGCGCTGTTCTTCAAGGCGTGGATCGCTTACCGGAGCTACAAGCCGGTGAAGTGTCTCCGCTGGAACAACAGCGGCGCCAATCCCGAGAGGTTTCCGGAGATCTAACATGACCGGCGCCCCAATTGTCTCGACCTACTCGATGTGGAGTCTGTTCCGGAACTGCCGTAAGGCGGTCGACTGGCGCTACCTCCAACAACTCGTTCCGCTCGGCCGCGACCGGAATCTGCACTTCGGCTCGATCATCCACGAGTGCCTCCAGGCGTGGCACCAGCGGCGCGAC
>JBAVIH010000585.1:0-10010 GCA_049686695.1 Bryobacteraceae bacterium
CCATGCGCATCAAGATCGCCGAACACATGGTGCTGTCGAAACGTACCTCGGCGCACGTCACCACCATTCACCGCGTGGACATGACCGCCGTCGCCAAAATGCGCGAACGCAACAAGGCCGCCTTCCAGGCCAATTACGGCTTCAACCTGACGTATCTGCCGTTCGTCACCCGCGCCGCGGCGGTGGCCCTGCGCCAGTTTCCGCTGTTGAACGCTTCGCTCGACGGCAACAACATCATCTACCACAACGACATCAATATCGGGATCGCGGTGGCGCTCGAGAACGGCCTGATCGTTCCGGTGATCCGCGGCGCCGACGAAAAGAACGTGCTCGGCCTGCAACGCGCGGTGGTCGATCTGGCCGCCCGCGCCCGCTCGCGCCAGCTCAAGCCCGATGAGGTGCTCGGCGGAACTTTCTCGATCACCAACTTCGGCAGCTTCGGCAGCCTGGTCGGCACGCCCATCATCAACCAGCCGCAAGTCGCCATCCTCGGTGTCGGCACCGTCGACAAAACCCCGGTGGTGATTCACGATGCCATCGCCATCCGCTCCATCTGCCACCTGTCGCTGAGCTTCGATCATCGCCTGATCGATGGCGCATTGGCCGACCAGTTCATGAGCAAGCTCAAACAGGTGCTGGAAAGCTGGACCGAAGAGGTGCAGTAAGGGGTAGCGCCGGTCTTGCCGCCAGTGCCGTCTTCACGCCGCTTTCGGCGCACAGGCCCAAGAGAAACGCGCTGAGCGCCGGTGGCGTCGCAAACGAGTGGGTCACGCAGTCGCTTCGGCAGCGTGAGTTGAAGTGATTTAGAATCAAAGGAAGCCCTACCGTGGGGACGTAGCTCAGATGGATAGAGCGGTCGCCTCCTAAGCGACAGGTCGGCGGTTCGAATCCGCCCGTCCCTACCACGCAACCCGCTTTGAACCCAGCACAGCCGATCTGCGTAGCTTTTCTGGACGCCTGCGCCAGCCGGTTACACACGCCTTTCCGATCCAAACCAGCGCGGGGCTACGTTTGCGGGTTCGGGGGGTGTCTGTGCATTACCGTGGTAATATCAAGGCATGGCAATCGCTCACTCGAAGGTCACGGCGCAGGGGCAGATATCGGTCCCTGCCGGTGTTCGTCGGAGGCTTGGCGTCGGTCCCGGCTCGGTCCTGGAGTGGGACGAGGATGGAGAGAACATCGTCGTGCGGCGGTCGGCCCGGTTCTCTTCCGAGGATATCCATCGGGTGCTGTTCCCCGTGCAGGCACCGGAGCGGCGGACGGTCGATGACATGAAACGGGGTATCCGGCAGCGCATCCGGAATCGTCATGCGCGCGGTTGATACCAACGTTCTGGTCCGGCTCATTACGCGAGACGACCCGCGCCAAGCCAGTTCCGCCGACCGCTTCGTCGAAAAGGGCGCCTGGGTGTCCGTGCTCGCGCTGGCCGAAGCCACCTGGGTTCTCACCACGGTCTACGAGCTCAGCGCCGCCGAGCTTGCCACCGCGCTCGGGATGCTGCTGAATCACAAGGATCTGACACTGCAGGATTCCGACGTCGTGGCGGCTGCGCTGGATCTCTTTCGTTCGCGGCCAACGCTGGGTTTTTCCGATTGCCTGATGCTGCACCTGGCGCGCAAGGCCGGGCATTTGCCCCTCGGCACGTTCGATCGTGCGCTCGCAAAGGCCGCCGGAGCACAGAAGCTGGGAGGCGCCTGAAACGGCGCCCTTCCCTGGGGCCCCGCACCCGCCACCGCGCTATCATTTGCACTTGGCGGGAAAATGGAAACGCGCTTGACACGGATTTTGTTCCATAACGGAAATCCCGGTTTCATAGTCGCGTGCAGGGTGGGGCATGAACCTCGCGGCCAGGATTTCAGGAGAGCGAGAGGCACGTGATCATCAATCGGGTCTTATCGATCCAGGCCGCGGGGTGGATGACGCAAATCGCCGCCATAATTGCCCTGCTTCTGTTCTCGACTCGCAGACACGATCCGGAACCAGCCGCGTCACCGGGACGCGTCTCCTGGTCGCTCTGTGCTTTGGCTGTGTGCGGCGCGTGGGCATGGCGGTTGGCCTGCTTATTCCTGCTGGCTTCGCTCGGGTTTCATTACTTCATCCCTGACGATGCGTCCCGCTTTTATCTCTCGTGGGGATGGTACAAGCAACCATATCTGATCACGTGGGATGGCATATGGCAAGGCGGCACTTTTTACGCAAACGGCCTGGCCATGCATCTGATACACGATCCCCTGGCCGCCATCAGATGCGTTGCGATGTTATTCAACCTGTTAGCGCTGCTCGGCGTGTTCCTGTTTACGCAAGGTATCTACCGCGACCACCGGCACTCGATTCTAACGGTGCTGTTCGCAGCTCCCTGGTGGATCGGTGTTCTGCCCGGGGCCGGGACTATGCCGGAAACGCCCCTTGTCGGTTGCGTCCTCGGGGGCGCCGGGCTTTTCCTGATAGGACTTTCGGCCGCCCCGCGGTCCAGGTCGCTGGCGTGGTGGGCCGCTGCCCTGTGCTTCGCCGCCGCGACCTCGTTCCATATGGTGGCATGGATGGTGGTAGCGCCCATCCTCTTGGTGTTGCTGATTTACGCCTGGATTCAACAGAGACACGGGGGCGCTTTCCGGTTGACGACCTGGTTGTGGTTTGCCGCTGTGTCCGTGTCCTATTGTGCCGTCTGGCTGATTGGTTGCTGGGTGAAGTTCGGTTCGCCTTTTGACGCGATGCGGCGAAATGCCGAGTCGTTAGTTCGGGACTCCGGAGTAACTCTCTTGTCCGCCCGACTTAGTGCATATCCGCGTGCGCTGTGGCACGATTTATGGCCGCTCTTACCGCTAGTTCTGTTCGGCATCGTCTGGGGCTCCGTTCGAACCGGTCCGGACCGGGGACGTGTCAGGACCGTTTTGACTACCATGGGGCTGGGGTTAGGCGTGTTAATAGCCTCCGCTGCCGCTGCGAATCCGGATGGGCACCCCTACACAACAGTCGCTGTGTTCAGCATGGCCCTATTACCGATAGCGCTTTCTCCGCTGCTCTCCCTGTTGTATTCGACGCGCACGCGTACGCGGCGTCAGGGTATCGTCACAGTTGCTCTGGTTGCCTTAGTAGGCGTATTTTGGGCATGGGACAATCAAGTCCTCGCGATGCGTTCCCTGCGGGGGGCAGGCGGCCCCGAGACCGATGCGATCGCGGTCGGGACCTGGCTCCGGGCGGAGATGCTGACGCCTCACCTGCTTGACCTTGGCGCCTCGGCGCCCCCGGTGCGCGTCTGGACGGATAGTCATCTCAAGGATCTTGCGATTCTTTATGCGTGTGGCTTGCTTGGCAGACTGGAACAGTGGGAACCGTATACGGACCCCGTCGATTCCATGCAGCAAGGCCAGTACCTGGTAACAGATCGCGATATTCAGAGCACCAGATTGACTCTGCAATTCAAAGTGGCACGGTATAACGTCTACCAGCATGGGCGGCTTGCACAAAAAGATCCGTGACAGTGAGCGCGGAAAAGGGGACTCGCCCTTTCCCCAGCGCGCGGGCGTTGACATGCGGAACGAATATTCCCAAGCCCTTGTTCCTGCGAGGCTTACCGTCATCTTCTTGCGTTTCGCCGCGTTTCCGGCCGCCTCCCCATGCCACGATGGAAGTGGGAGGGTGGTGCAGTCCGCAGCGCCGGCCGCAGCCGCCATCGAACACCCCAAAGGCTGCGTGGGACAAGTTGTCCCACGGCAACTTGCCCCGTTGTCCTGTTTTCAGTGACCTAGCCATCCGCCCGTGGGCCAACTTGCCCCACGCGGCTTCAACCGCTCACGCCCAAGGCTGCTGGCGGCTCGAAGGGGAAGTCGGCCTTACAGTATCCATGGCCGATCCAGGATGGACCGCCGGGCAGCGTGCACACGCGAGTGTGGGTGATAATAGGGTTTCCAGCGGTTGCGGGCACCGGCCCTTTTTCTTGACGGGAGAGTCTAGCCGTGACACCAGACGAAGTCCGGCGGCGGGTGGAGGAAATCGGCATCATTCCGGCCATTCGGGTTTGGTCCTCCGAGGATGCTTTGTTTGCGGCAGAGGCAGTCTCGAACGGGGGCATCCCCATTGTCGAGGTGACCATGACGGTGCCCGGCGCGCTCGAGGTGGTGGCGGAACTGGCGCGGCAGCATCCGCAAGTGATCGTGGGCGCGGGGACCGTGCTCGATCTCGAAACGGCGCGCCGCTGTCAGGATGCGGGAGCGCGCTTCCTGACCAGTCCCGGCCTGGACCTGAGCGTGGTGGAATTCGGCCTCACCGAGAAAGTGGCGGTTTGGCCGGGCGTGCTCACGCCTTCCGAGGTGATGGCCGCGCGCAAGGCCGGCTGCGAGATGGTCAAGGTGTTCCCGTGCGCGCAGGTCGGCGGCCCAAGGTACATCCACGCCCTGGCGCGGCCGTTTCCGGACATCGGATTCATCGCATCCGGAGGCGTCAAGCAGACCACCGCCCTCGAGTTCATCCTTTCCGGCGCGGCGGCGCTGGGCATTGGCAGCGAGCTGATCCCGCCGGAGTGCATCGAGCACCGCCATCCCGACCGCATCCGCGAGCTGGCGCGCCGTTTTCTGGGCATGGTACGCGCCGCGCGCCAGCAACTGGCGGAAGCCGAGGGGGAACCGCCCGCGTGACGAAAGGCTCCAGCGCGGCCGGGTTGATTGCGGAACTGGAGGCGCACGCCAATCCGGCCAACGTCGCCGGCATGGCGCGCTACGGCATTTCGACCGGCCACACGCTGGGAGTGCCGATTCCGCTGCTACGCGCATTGGCCAAGCGGGCCGGCAAGGATCACCGGCTGGCCGGCGAATTGTGGGCCTCCGGGATTCACGAGGCGCGCATCCTGGCCACCATGATCGAGGACCCGGCGCGCATCACGTCCGCCCAGATGGACCGCTGGGCGCGCGATTTCGATTCCTGGGACGTTTGCGACCAGGCCTGCCAGAACCTGTTCCGCCACACGCCGTTTGCCTGTGCCAAGGCCGCCCGATGGTCGGCCGCCAGCCCCGAGTTCGTCCGCCGTGCCGGGTTTGCGCTGATGGCGGCACTGGCGGCGCAACGCAGCGGGATGGAAGACGCCCAGTTCGAAGCCTTTCTGAAGCTCGCCGCCGGCGCCTCCACCGACGACCGCAACATGGTGAAAAAAGCCGTCAACTGGGCGCTGAGGGGGATCGGCAAACGCAACGCCCGCCTGCTCCGGAAGGCGATCGCCACCGCCGAACGGATCGAGCGCCTGGATTCCCGCTCCGCCCGCTGGATCGCCAAAGACGCTCTGCGCGAATTGCGCGGCAAAGCGAACGCGCGCCGATGAGCTCTGTGGGACGGGCAAGCTGGGAGCATGCCCCACCAATCATGGCCATAATGGAAGAGATGGAAACTCCAGTGACGGTTGTGATTCTGGCGGCGGGCTTAGGGACCCGGATGAAATCGCACAAGGCCAAAGTGCTGCACCGCGCCGGCGGCAAGACGCTGGTGGAGCACGCGGTGGATACGGCGCTCGGGGTGACTCGGGCGGACCGCATTTTCGTGGTGGTGGGCCACCAGGCCGAGCAGGTGCGAGCAGCGATTGCCTCGCCCGGCATAGGCTTCATCGAGCAGACCGAACAACTGGGCACCGGCCACGCGCTGCTGGTGGGGCGCGAAGCGCTGTCGCCGCTCGATGGCTACCTGGTGATCGTCTATGGCGACGGTCCGTTGCTGCGGGCAGGCACGGTGCACCGCCTGATCGAAACCATGGATGGCAGCGAAGCTGCGGGCGCTCTGCTTTCGGCCGACATGCCCGACCCTACCGGCTATGGGCGCGTGATCCGCGGCGCCATCGGCGGCGTGACGGCCGTGGTGGAGCAGAAAGCGGCCACTCCCGGGCAACTGGCGATTCGCGAAGCCAACATGGGCATCTACTGCTACCGCGCCGACCTGTTCTGGCGACACGCGAGCGAAATGCGTCCCGATAACCCCGCGCACGAATACTACCTGACCGATATGGTGGAGATTCTCAACCGCGCGGGACATTGTATTAAGGCGGTAAAGATCGACGATCCGCGCGAATGCCTGGGGATCAACGACCGGGTGGAACTGGCGGAGGCGGACCGGCTGCTGCGGGAGCGCAAGCTGCGCGAACTGATGCTGGCGGGGGTGACGATCGAGAAGCCGGAGACGGTGACCATCGATGGCGGCGTCGAGATCGGCATCGATACCGTGATCGAGCCGTTTGCGCGCATTCTGGGCGCCACCACCATAGGCGAGAACTGCCGCATTGGCGCGTCGAGCATCATCGAGGACTCCGCCATCGGCGACGACGTGGCGATCGGTCCACTGACGGTGGTGACGGCGTCGCGGCTGGAGCGAGGCGCGCAGGCCGGACCGTTCTCCCGCCTGCGTCCGGGGAATCACGTGGCGGAAGGCGCGCACATCGGCAATTTCGTGGAGTTGAAAAAGACCCGCCTGGGCGCGGGCGCGAAGGCCAATCACCTGGCCTATCTGGGCGATGCGGAAATTGGCGCAGCCACCAACATCGGGGCCGGCACGATCACCTGCAACTACGATGGCGCGCGCAAGTACCCGACGCGGATTGGCGGCGGGGCGTTCGTCGGAAGCAACTCGACTTTGGTGGCGCCGATCGAGATCGGCGACGGCGCGTACGTGGCCGCCGGCTCGGTGATTACCGACCCGGTTCCCGCGGATTCGCTCGCGGTGGGCCGCGCCCGCCAAGTGAACAAAGAGGGTTGGGCCAAGAAGCGGCGCGCCCGATCAGCCGCCCTGCCCGCAGGCGGAAAGTAACCCCGCAATCGGCTATTCGGCGTCCGGCGGCCACTGCGAGCTGGGTCCTGTCATCTGCGGAACACCCCGGCGCAGTGCCATGCGTCGTCTCACAAATTTGGAGCAAGTCCGAATCGTCGGCACAGATCGCGTCGGCGCCGTGGGAGGGCGAGACGCCGATCGCTGCTAAATACCAGAAACAAAAGACAACAGCCATTGGTTGGCATTGTGGCAATCGGAATGCCTTTGCCCTTTCGGGACATTGGGTAGGGCCCAGCTCGGGGGGACTGAGCAGCAAGGTAGCTCTCGCCGGATGGGACTCAAAGGGCGGTAGCATGCGCCGGGACCCGTTGGAAAGGCATCCATGAGCATCGAAAACACTCTTGAGTCGATTTCCGAACAGTGGTTCGCTCTTCGAGTGAAATCGCGCTGCGAAAGGGTGGTTTCCACGATTGCGCGCAACAAGGGGTTCGAGGAGTTCCTGCCGCTGTACGAATGCCGCCGGCGGTGGTCAGACCGCACACAATCGGTGGAGCTTCCACTCTTCCCGGGATATGTATTTTGCCGATTGAACCCGCAGCGCCGTCTCCCGTTATTGACCATTCCAGGCGTGCTCCACTTTGTGGGCATCGGGAGAACTCCCGTCGCCATCGACGAAGAGGAAATCGTAGCGATTCAGAGCGCCGTAAAGTCCGGTCTGTCGGCGGAACCGTGGCCCTTCCTGGAGGCCGGGCAGCGCGTGCGGCTCGAAGATGGGCCATTGGCCGGCCTGGAAGGCTTCCTGGTCGAGGTTCGCAAGCGATACCGCGTGGTTGTCTCTGTCAGTCTTCTAAAACGATCGGTAGCAGTGGAGATCGATCGCGAGTGGGTATCACCGCTGGACGCAAGCGGGCGCCCGATGGCGATCCAAGTCACACGATCACCGGTCGCGAGTCCTCAGTCCATATAGGCCGGCTTTCCCGCAGCAGGAGCAAGAGTTTCCTGCACATCATCCGGCTCTGTCGATAGCGGCAGGGCACGAAACCAATCATCTTTCGCTGGCGATACCGAGGGTGAATCTGTGCTGAACAATATGCCTCGACTTAGAGCAAGCTCCGCGTTGGCATCACAATCGTTCCTTGCTGCCGAGGAACCCCAAGACTTTGGGATGCTGACCGAGGAACTGTTTGCGCGCATGCTCCGGCTGGAACGCAAGAGAACCGAGCGTTCCCATCGGCGCTTTGTGCTGATGATTCTCGAATCCGGCGACCTCCTGAAATCCGGCGACCACGAAGCAACGCTCGACAAGGTTCTGCGGGCGTTGTCGCAGGCAACGCGAGACACGGACATCAAAGGGTGGTACAGGCGCGGCGCCGCTATCGGGGTCATTTTCACCGAGATAGCCGCCGTCGAAGAGAAGTCCGTGGTGAGACTCCTCTCGACCAAAGTCACCGACGCGCTCTATGACGCGCTGAGCGTCGGGCAAATCAACCAGATCAGGCTCTCCTTTCACGTCTTTCCGGAGGACTGGGACAACGACGGTCCGGATGGGCCGGCTAACTCGACCTTGCACCTGGATTTGGCGCGCGGCACGACAAAGAAACCGATCACCGCCATCCTCAAGAGGCTGATGGACATTGCCGGCAGCCTGACCGCCCTGATCCTGAGTCTTCCAGTGCTGATGGCGATTGCAATAGCCATCAAAGTGACATCGAAAGGCCCTATCTTGTTCCGGCAGGTCCGGCTAGGACAATACGGGAAAAAGTTCACGTTTTTGAAATTCAGATCCATGTATGTGGGGAACGACCACGCAATCCATGAACAGTACGTGAAGCAATTCATCGCAGGCGCCCAAGGACTGGAGCAGGTTGGAGCAGACCAGAGAAAACAGTACAAACTGACGGCGGACCCGAGAGTCACGCGAGTAGGGCGAATGCTCCGCAAGACCAGTCTGGACGAATTGCCCCAGTTGCTCAACGTCCTGAGCGGAGAGATGTCTCTGGTCGGGCCGCGGCCTCCGGTGATGTACGAATTCAGGGCCTACGCTCTATGGCACAAGGAACGCCTGATGGCCGTAAAACCCGGGATCACCGGCCTCTGGCAAGTCGAAGGGCGAAGCAGGGTGAAGTTCGATGAAATGGTACGTTTGGACATCCGATACGCCAGGTCATGGTCGCTGTGGCTGGACATCAAGATTCTCTTTCAGACTCCGCTAGCGGTCATTTCCGGAGCCGGTGCGTGTTGAAGGTGGAAAAGCAATGATTCGAGTCGGCATCATCGGCTATGGCTACTGGGGACCGCACATCGCGCGCAACTTCAATGCCGTCGACGACTGCGAAGTCTCGGTAATCTGCGACAAGAGCCCGACCGCCCAGCGCCGGATTCAGCGCGCCTATCCCAATGTGCGCGCAACGTGCGACGTTTCGGATGTTCTGCGCGCGCCGCAAATCGACGCTGTGGCTGTGATCACGCCGGTTTGGACGCATTTCGAGCTGGCTAAGACGGCTCTCGAAAACGGAAAACACGTCTTTGTCGAAAAGCCATTCACGTCAACCGCAGCGCAGGCCGAAGAACTGATCGAACTGGCCGCAAAGAAGCACCTGACGATCATGGTCGATCACACGTTCCTGTTCACGGGCGCAGTGCGCAAGATCGAGCAACTGATCCACGACGGCACCCTGGGCAAGCTGTATTATTACGACTCGACCAGGGTAAACCTGGGGTTGTTCCAGCACGACGTTAATGTCATCTGGGACCTTGCACCACACGACCTTTCGATCATGGATCACCTGGTGCAGTCGAAACCCGAATATCTGGCTGCCACCGGGCAAAACCACTTGAATAGCCACCAGGATGTCGCTTACATCACCATCTACTTGAGCGACAATGTCATCGCGCACTTCAACGTCAATTGGCTTTCGCCGGTTAAAGTGCGGACGACCCTTCTGGGCTGCGAGAAGAGGATGGTAGTGTGGAACGACCTGGACGCCGACGAGAAGCTCAAGGTATACGACAAGGGCGTGGAAATCAAGGCCGGCCAGAACGTATACGACGTGCTGGTGAGTTATCGTACGGGCGATATGTGGGCGCCGAAAGTCGAACAGACTGAAGCGCTGGCCACGGAAATCCGGTACTTTGTCGACTGCGTTACCCAGGACAAAGTGCCCTTCAACGACGGTATCGCAGGGTTGCGGGTGGTCAGGCTGCTCGAAGCGGCGGACAGATCAATGGCAGATATGGGTGCGGCGGTGCGTCTATGAGCGACTATGTGT
>JBAVIH010000586.1:0-3530 GCA_049686695.1 Bryobacteraceae bacterium
CCGGTAATCCGCTTCGGCCGTGCAGTTGCGCTGCCGGAAGGCGGCCAGCGCCGGCTCGATTTCGGCGGGCTGCGGCACCGGGTAGCGGCTGGTCTCGAGCTCGTGCCGCACCAGCCTCTGCTCCACCATGCGCTCGGCCGCGGCGCGCTTGCCCGCGGGGCTCAAATCCGGAGGTTGCCCGTTCAGAAACGCGGTCACCCGAATCTCGCGCTCGATGTCGCTCGAGGTGATCACGCGGCTGCCCACCGAAACCGCGATGCGGTCGATGATGGCGGCGGAAGCGAGCGTGGCGGCCAGCGCCAGGGCAGCCAGGCGGATGGGCGCGGCGGATCGCAACTCGGGATTCCTCTTCAAAACGTCTGTCCTATGGAAAAGAAGAACTGCAGACGGCTCACGCTCTGCTCGGTGCACTGATTGGGAACGTTCTGGCACGGGTTGACGCCGGCGTTCACCAGGTCCTGCTCGGTTCCCTTGAAGCCGTAAAAACGGGGCGGATTAATGCCGTAGGCCAGGTCCACGCGGAACGGGCCGATGGGAGTGCGGTAGCGGACGCCGAAGCCGACGGCATGCACCATGTAGTCGAAGTCCTTGAGGCCGTCCTGATTCACGCGAAAGGAGAAGTCGCTGGCGCCGGTGAAGGTGTTGCCGAAGTCGTGAAACAGCACGCCGCCGACATTCTCTCCGATCAGCGGGAACCGCAACTCGGTCTGATTGAAGAACATGGCGTTGCCGCCGATGGGGAAGCCGGTCTCCGGGTCGCGAGGTCCGGACTGGTCTTCGGGGAAGGCGCGGTCGGACGCCGCGCCGCCGCCGAAGAAACGCTCCGGCAGAGGAACCGCATCCTCCCCAGCGCCGCTGTAATGGAAGGCGGCGATATTGCCGATCTCCGTACTGCGCGCCAGCACCAGCTTCCTGCCCAGTTGGTGGTAGGTGGAATTGCGCGCCAGCACGCGCACGAAATCGCGCTGCGAACCGAAAATGTGCTCGGCGAAATCCACGTTGAGCGTATTGTAGACGCCTTTGTGCGGGTCCAGGGGATCGTCGCGCCGATCTTGAATGAGGTTGAAGGAAAGCAGGCCCAGCCGGACCGGTTGCGAGAGCAGCGGGATCAACTCGGGCGAAATCTTCAGCGTGGCCTGGTTCACGTCGACCGCGCGGTAGGTGTAGCGGTAGAGCAGCGTGAGCGACTTGTCGACTCGCTGCTTCAACTGCATGGAGGCTTCCTCGCGCTTAAAAGAGAAGGTGCGGACGTCCTTCGAATCGTCGTAACGGGCGGTGAAGGTGAGCAGCAGCTTGTCGTTGCCGCGAAAACGGGCCCAGTCGTAGTTGAGGATCGCCTGCTGTTCGAGCGTGGAGAACCGCGTGCGGAGGCTCAGTGTGTGCGCGATGCCCCACAGATCGGTGCGCGTGACGCCGAGCGAAATGCGCGGCGAAAATCCGGTTTCGCCCGCCGGCGCATCCAGGCAATAAGCGCAGCCGCCGATGCGCGCGAATTCGGCGCCCACGCCCACCGACACCGAGTAGCGCCGCGCTTCTTCGAGATCGTAGATCACGTACTTCTGATCCGTCTCTCCATCCGGATTCTGAATCCCCATGTCGACGCGCGAGAAGACGCCGAGGTCGTAGAGCCGGCGCTCGGTCTCGCTCATGGCTGTGGGCGATAGCGGATCGCCGGGGTTGAGCTGCAGGTTCCGGTAAACCAGGCTGGGCCGCGTGTGCGCCAGACCGCCGGGATTGAAGATCACCTGGCGCACGAACTCGCGGCCGCCCTCGCTGATGGTGTATCGCAGATCCAGGCGATTGGGCGCGGCGGGCTTCGAACTCCAGGTAAAGGTGGCGTTGGGGAAGCCGTTCTGGTAGTACTGCGCCAGGATGGCATCGCGGTCCACCGCGACATTGAACTCGCTGAAGGGCTGATTCGCGACCGAGCTGAGCAGGGAAAGGATCTTGGCCTTGTCGAGCTGCCCGATGCCGTCCACGGTCAGGCTGTTGACGAACGTTTGCGCCCCTTCGTCGATGGTGATCCACACCGCCTGCTCGCCGCTGTGGCCTTGATAGCGGTCGTCCAGCCGGTCGGTCACCTTCACGTCGCGGAATCCGTTGGACTGGTACAGGTTGATAATCGAATCCTCGTCGCGCCGCAGCAGGTCGGCGCTGAAACGGCCGTGCGGAAACTGCAGCCAGGAGGCGGTGCGCAGGAACATGCGTTCCCGTATGTCGTCGGCGGGGAAATAGCGGTTGCCCTGGATGCCGATGAAGACCAGTTTGTGCCGCTCGCCGAGGTTGACGAGGTAGTCGATGGTAGCCTGGTCGTCGATGACGCGCTGCTGCTTGAATGCGACCTCGGCGTCGAAGTAGCCCTTCGATTGAAAGTAGTCGCCCAGATTGTGGGCGCCCTCGGTGAGCAGGTCGGCATCCACCGAGCGCTCCTCGAAAATCGGCACAAAGCGCCCCAGGCTGCGCTCGGAGATCCTGGCGCCGATGGCGCGCAGGCGGATGCGCGGGCCCGCGTCGATGTCGAACACCGGCACGGCGCGATTGGTCGCGGCATCGTACTTCACGTCTTCCAGAGTTACCTTGGCTTCCAGCCGATGATCCTTGGCATAGAGCGCGCGCACACCCTCCATCGCATCGCGCAGCCGCGTTTGCGTCATCGGTTTCCAGGTGTGGATGAGCCATCGCTGAAACCCGGTGGCGCGCACGATGCCGGCGCGGTCGAGCTGGACGTTGCCAACGATGGTGGGCGCGGCGAAGCGGGCACGGACGCCGCCGTCGATGTTGAAGCGGATGTGCACCTGCTGGTAGTCGTTTTCCCACGTGAGAACCGGCGTGATTACGCCGCCGAACAGGCCGTTCGATTCCAGCAGCTTCTTCTGGCCGGCTTCCGCCGCGGTCAGGCTGGCCTCCGTATAGGGAGCCCCAAGATCCAGTTGCGCCGCGTTTTCGAGCTGCGCCGTGTTGGGCGGGCTGGAGACTTTGCCGCCTACTGCCACGTGACCGATGAACCAACTGTTCTTGGTGAGAAAGCGCACCACCACGCCGTCCTGGTAAGGCTCGGCATCCACCTGGATATCCGCATACCGGCCGGTGGCGAACATGCGCTCGATGCTGGCGCGGACGTCGGCCAGCCGCAGCGGCTGGTTCCGCTTCACGGCCAGCATCTGGTTGATTTCAGCTGGGTCGAGTGGTTGTTGAACCGGGTCGAATTGGATCGCGGCAATCCGCTTGCCTTCCCAGGAAGCGTCTTGACCAAGCAGCAAAATCACTGGCGCGGCAAGGGATAGCACGACGATGCGAGAAACGCTGGCGAACGGGCGGCGCACCAGAAACATGATAGCGTAAGCGCTTTACAGCAGGTTTGTTACCATCGGACTGATGAATGCGGCCGAGCGCCAGCGCTACTCGCGGCAGATCCTGTTTGCCGGGCTGGGCGAGGCCGGCCAGGAGTCCCTGCTGCGCGCCCACGCGGTGGTAGCCGGCTGCGGCGCTCTGGGCAGCTTTCACGCGGCGGCCCTGGCGCGGGCCGGCGT
>JBAVIH010000587.1:0-13180 GCA_049686695.1 Bryobacteraceae bacterium
CAGCCAGGGGGGCAATTGAAAGATCAAGAATCCAGTCTGTCGCTTACAAAAGAGTCTATGAGCAGAACCATCCGTCCAGCGACCCACCGGAAGATAGGTTGCATCTCACTCAGGAAGTTCGCACTACCTTTTATCCTCATGGGCGCGTTGAGCGCTTTGTGTGTCGCTCAGGACGCTCCTGCACACCCAAACTGGCCGGGTCCAGGGCAGCTCTTTGTGGGGACTTGTTATCAGCCCATCGATCGCACACCGGAGCAGATTGATCGCGACATTGCGATCATGAAGCGTGCCGGCTTCAATGTCGTTCGCATGGGCGATCTCTCCTGGGATTCTTTTGAGCCGGCACAAGGCAAGTTCACCTTCGAATGGTTCGACAGGATCATGGACAAGATGCGCAGCGCGGGAATCCGAGTCATCGTCGACATTCCGGGCTCACCGGCCCCGATCTGGCTGCATCGCGCATACGCTGGCGTGGACGTCGTGGGCGAAAGCGGCGCGCGGATTCCGCCCGCCGAGCGGTACATGGACAACATCAGCGATCCGGACTACGCCCGTGAAGCGGCCCTCCTCGCCGACACAATCACGAAACGGTATGCACACCATCCCGCGGTGATCGCCATCGGCTACGACAACGAGATTGGAAACGGGTTCATGTCCTATTCGGCGCCGGACCGGCAGCGCTTCATCGCCTGGCTGAAGACGAAGTACGGTACGGTCGAAAATCTCAACAAAGCCTGGGCCACACAGCGTTGGTCGCGCCGGCTGAACCGCTTCGACGACGTCGACCTGCCGCTCGCGAGCGGTCCCGGACCGGCCGAACGCTACCTGGACCTCCATCGCTACTGGTCCGATGTGACGGTCGCGCGGCTCCGGGAACTGGAGACGATCCGGCGGCGCAATATGCCCGGCGTCCCGTCGATCTCGAATCTCTGGGATACCGCCGGGAGACGAGGGTTCGACTACCTCAGCACGTACAAGTCTTATGTGTCCTACGGCGCGGAAGGGTTCTACCCCGGCGAGCCGATTAGCGGCTCGCTGGGTGCGCTGATGACCAAAGGGGATCTGGAAACGCCCATCTGGTTCAACGAGTTCACCGCCGGCGGCGGAGGCTATTACGGAACCCGCGGCCGGAGCCGTATGTACGCCTACGTGGCCCTGTTGATCGGCGCGCAGGCGGTTCTGGCGTGGACCTTCAACAGCCATGCCGGCGGAGAAGAGCAGGCGCTGTTCGGACTGCTCGACCACGACGGAACACCATCGTGGAAAGTCGACGAGTTTGCGCGCATTGCGGCGGAATTCCAGCAACTCTCGAAACTCGGATTTCCGCGGTACACCCGCCCCGAGGTGGCCATCGCTTATTCGTTCGATTCCTTCATCGCTTCGCATCCGAACGGACCGTCCAACACGACCCGGCAATACTTCAAATCCGACTATACCCAGCAGGTTCAAGAAGCGTTCGAGCCCTTGTTCCGCGCGAACATGGACGTGGCCATCATCAACATCGGGAATCACGACCTTTCGCGTTACAAGCTCGTCATTGTGCCGGCCGATTATGTGATGGACGCCGCGGGCGCAAAGGCTCTGCGCGACTACGTGAACGGCGGCGGCACGGTACTGATGACGGCGTTGTCGGCCAAAGTCGACGAGCATGCCCAGTGGTTCGAGACGCCGTTGCCAGGGCGCCTGAGCGACGTCTTCGGACTGAAGACCAACGAATTCTATGAGGTTGAACCGGCCCTTACCTTCGAACTCGACGGCGCGTCCATCGACAGCGGCGTGCGCTGGTACGAAGTACTCGATCCGTCGACGGCCGCGGTCCTTTCGCGATTTACCAACGCGCCCGGCCATTCCCCGGCTGTCACGATCAACAAGTTCGGCAAGGGCAACGCGATCTATCTGGCGACCGAATCGAAGGCGTCGGCCGTCGGGCCGGTCCTGAACTCCATCTACCGGATGGCGGGCCTTCAACCCGGCCCCAGGACTCCCGATGGAGTGTACGCGAGGGTTGTGGATGGGCGGACCCTCTACGTGAACACGACGCAGCGAGAGCAGAGGATTCCCATCGAGGGCGGGCGCAAAGGGATTCTCAGCGGCCGGGTATACGAAGGGACTGTGATCCTGGGCCCACAGGACGCCGATCTGATACCCTGACCAAGCACGTTCGCGCAACCACGGGCCGCTTCTCACGGCTCATCGGCCGTGTGTTTTCGGTGAGCATGCGCGATCCCAATTGGTCGACGTTGGCATCGATTCTCCTTTCAGCTCGATGCGGTGCGCGTTGTGCACCAGCCGGTCGAGGATTCCGTCGGCCGTCACCGAAACCTGCGAGGCGAGGATGGTCGATCGGGTTTGGTAACGGTCTTCGCAGATCTCCCAGAAGTCCCGCCTCTCGGTTTCGGTCAATGGACTGATCGCCCAGTCGTCCACCACCAGAACGTCGGTGCGCGCCAGCCGCGCCAGTAAGTTCCGCAGGCTGCCATCGGCTCGCGCCATGCCGAGGTCGCGGAACAGAGCCGTCGCCCGGCTGTAGAACACCAGATAGCCATCGCGGCACGCCTTGTGCGCCAGCGCGGATGCCAGATAGCTCTTTCCGCAGCCGGTCGGCCCGGTCACGAAGAGGTTCTCGCGGCGTTGGACCCAGGCCGATTCCTGCGCCAGCGCCCGGACGGCAGTCTTGTCGATACGCCGTTGTGCCCGGTAATCGATATCTTCAACGCAGGCGTTGCCGCGCAGCCGGGCTCGCTTGAGCCGTTGCTGGAACGTTTCTCGCCGGCGCGATGCTCGATTTTCGGAGCCGCCGTTGTGGACCGGATCATTCGCGGCCGGATGAATCGATTCCCCCGGGCAGTGGAACGCTGGACTCCACCCGACTGAAGGCGCCCGTCCGCCCCACGCCGTCTTCAGTCAAGTCACGTCCCATCTCGGCGTCTTTATGCTACAGTGTGCCCAACGTGCGCGCGGCTCGCTGTGATTCACGCACGTGTGGAGCGAATAATAGCGTGTATAGACTGATATCAATGCTGGCCGTCGCCGCCCTCCTCGCGGCAACGCCCGTTGTCGCGTTGGCCGACAACAATCGGAATAGTGGTACCGGCAAGACCGGCCCGTTCGGGACCGGCGACATCAATTTCAACGGCACCGCCGTCGCGCCGATGGCTGCGGCGGGGTCTCACGACGTTTCCCGCGGCGGCGCCACCACGTTCAACCCTATCGACGATTCGAAGTTGAACCTTCTCGCGTCCACCGACATTGCGTCCAAGCGGATTCAAGTGGAGGGCGCAGCGCCGGCAGCGCCGACTGGGCCGACCGTCACGATGGTGCAGAACAATTACAGCTTCGTGCTGCCCGACGCGCCCAACTACGGCATCGCGCCGGGATCGCTGATCCTCATCAAGGGAAACAGCCTGGTGACGCCGGGCAGCTCGGCGAGTCCGCTGCAGGATCCCAGCAAAGCGCTGCCGACGACGCTGAACGGCGCCCAGGTCACGATCGCCGTAGGCGGCACCAGTGTCAACCCAGCGTTTTACTACGCATGCGACGGGCAGGTATGCGATGCGAGCGACCCCAATCACTCCGACCTGCTCGCCGTAGTGATTCCTTCCAGCACGCCCGCCGGCGCGGGCACGCTGACGGTGACCTCGGGCGGGGTGACCAGCGCGCCGATGTCGATTCAGATCGCGCCCGCTGTTTTCGGGTTCGGCGCGTATGGCGGCGGGCTGGCGGTTGCGACCGACAATAACGACTGGCATCTGATCACCAGCACCAACTCGGCCAAGCCGGGCGAGTACGTCGTGTTCTGGGGCTCCGGCGATGGCGCCGACACAGCCAACGACGACGTGAATCCGCCCAAGCACTACGGCAACCTGAACGGCATCAGCGCCCTCTACTTCGGCAACGTTTCGGTGCCGATCATCTACCAGGGCCGGTCCGGCTACCAGGGCGTCGACCAAGTTGTCGTGCAGATTCCGGCGAATACGCCCACCGGGTGCGCAGTTTCCGTGTCGGCGGTGAGCGGCACCGGCAGCGGGGCGCTGGCGAGCAACATCGTCTCGCTTCCGATTGCCGCCAATGGCGGCACGTGCGTCGATCCGGTGGCGAACGTCGACCCGTCGCTAGCCGCCACGCTGTCCACCAAGAGCTCGGTCAAGTATGGATTTGCGTACTACTATCAACAGACCTGGTATTATGCAGGCAATGCCTCGTATCTGAATGCGGCGCAAGCCGCGTTCTACAGCATCAGCGGCGCTCTGCTGATCGGGCAGCAAAGCCAGGCTCAGCCTTCGCTGGGAAGCTGCTTCGTGTCGCAGACCAGTTCCGCTGTTCAGTCTGCCAACCCGCTCACGGCGTTAAACGCCGGGACGATCTCACTGCAAGGATCGATCGGAACAATCAACCTACCACCAGACCCGGCCAACCCTGGATCGTACTTCGCCAACCCTGCGACGGAGATCTTCCCCACATCGGCTGGGGCCACGATGACGTTCACCGGCACCGCAGGCACGGACGTGGGGGCCTTCAGCATCGCTGTGCCCTACCCGAACGCGCTGGCGTGGACCAATGCCAGTACCAGTTCGTCTGCCAACATCACGCGCTCGGCGGGTGTGACGGTCAACTGGACCGGCGGCGCGCCGGGCAACTACGCGCAGATCAGCGGCAACTCGTCGTCCGGCACGTTCACCGGTTCGTTTGTGTGCAACGCGACGGCCACCGATCAACAGTTCACGGTGCCACCCGCGGTGTTGCTAGCGCTGCCGGTCAGCACAGAGGGGAAACTCATCGTGAGCACCTACACCAACCCGGTCAGCACGAGTGTTCCCGGCCTGGACTTCTTCTATGGAATGTCCAGCCTAGCCAGCCTCACGTTCGTGAATTATAATTAGGCCTCCGTGGCGCACGCTGGAGGTCGTGCGCCACGCCTACCAGTTCCTCGGTTGGTTTCCTCGGCTTAAATGGGGACCGAGGACCGCTTGAGGGCGTGCTTACCATTTTCGTTCTCCTGGGCTGGGGAAACCAGCCAGTGTCGTGTCAAACCACAGTATTCACATGGCCGGTTATAAACGCCGTCTCGCTGATTTGAACCTCTCGCGCTCCTCCGGCCGTATGACGGGCTCCTGGTTTCCGCCATAGGGGCCCGGTCGAGTTTCTTGGCTAAGTTGCAGAAAACATTGGTCGGGGCGAGTGGATTCGAACCACCGACCTCCTGGTCCCGAACCAGGGGAGACCCGTTTTTGCATGCGTTTGCAGCTACTTGCTAACACTCTAACAGTCCGGTTTTCTCCGACGGCTTAGACAGGGCGCTGGGTATTTCGGTGGGCGTGCTGGGAGAAAAGGCATAGCGCCAGGACCGCAGTCACAGGAATCCCCCGTTGCCCGCCACACGATGCCTGCAGGGCCGTGGCGATAAATCAATCACCGCGGGTTAACGCCAACTCAATGAGGATTGTTTCCGTCCCTGGCCAGAGCGGAATCGTGCTAAAGGTAGAGGTGCGGTCTGACGCAGTTTCGAGCCAATCGGCCTGAGAACCTGCCGGACACCGTAACAGGCGGTAATGACTCCGACAACAGCCAACGCCGCTCCAACCAAGCGATTGGACAGCGAACGGGCACACGCCCAGCTCGAGCTCAAGGACCGGGCGCTCGCGGCTAGCGCCGAGGGCATCACGATCGCCGATGCCAGCCTGCCGGATAACCCTCTGATCTACGCTAATGCGGGATTCGAGCGCCTCACCGGTTACTGGGTGGCGGATGTTCTCGGACGCAATTGCCGCTTCCTCCAGGGTCCCGGCACCGATCCCGCGACGCTAGATACATTGCGCGCCGCGATTCGCGAAAAGCGGGAGGTTACGGTCCAACTGCTCAACTACCGCAAGAACGGTACCCCATTTTGGAACCGCCTCTCGATTACTCCAGTCCAGGACTCCTCTGGCGCGGTCACGCATTTCATCGGGGTGCAGTCGGACGTGACCGCGGAGAAGCAAGCGCAGGATGCCCTCCAGAAAGCGAATGAACGGCTGGAGGCCGCCAGTCAGGCCATAAGGCGGGACCTGCAGGCCGCCTCGGAGTTGCAGCACGCCCTTTTGCCGGTCGAATTACCCGAGTTTCCGGGGATGAATTTCGCCTACCGGTTCAGGCCCTGCAGCGACGTGGGCGGCGACTCTCTCAATGTACTTTTGCTAGACGACCAGAACGTCGCCCTTTACATCCTCGACGTGTCCGGCCACGGTGTGGCGGCGGCGCTCCTCTCCGTCACTCTCACTCACATGCTGTCGGTCGTACCGGATCGATCCTTCCTCTATCATGCGGCCGATGATGGTACGGGCAAGTACTGCATTGCGCCGCCCGCAGAGGTGGTTTCCCGGCTGAACAGGCACTTCCTATCCAACCCAGGCGTGTCGCAGTTTTTCACGATGATTTACGGGATACTCGACAAGCACACCGGGGAGTTTCGTTACGTAGCAGCCGGGCACCTCGGTCCGATCCTCTTCTCTCGCAGTGCTGGCCGCAGCATTGGCGAAACAGGTGGCGTTCCAGTCGGACTCCTAGCCGGCGCGACCTATGAAGAACATACAGTGACGCTTTCCGGGGGAGATCGGCTCTATCTCTGCACTGACGGCATCATGGAAGCCGAAAACGCCGCAGGGGAGGAGTTCGGCGTCAAGCGTTTGCTTGAGACACTCGGCGGGAGCCTGGATTCGACTCTCGGCGACAGCCTGTCCTCGGTTATGATGCGCGTCGAACAGTGGTCCGCGCCGGCTGGCGCCGCGGACGATGTGTCGATGCTCGCAATCGAACGCTGTGGCTGAGTTGAGCGAGTTAGCGGAGACGAAAAGACGGCGCCGAATGCGCCGGCTGATGCCTGCCGGACTAGCAGCTGCGAACCGTCCCGAGGCCGCCATCAATGCCCAGGATCTGGCCGGTGACCCAGTTGTTCTCCGGGTCAAGCAGCCAAGCGATTGCCGGCGCCACATCGTCTGCTCGACCGATTCGGCCCAACGCATGCATTGCAGCGGAAGCCTTCCTGGCCGCCTCGTTTGCAGCGATCCGTGCTGCCAGCGGCGTATCCACCAGGCCCGGCGCGACGCAGTTCACTCTTTGATGCGTCGAGAGCCTGTGTTTGCGCAGTTCCTCACCGAGCGGGGCAAGCTTGGCGGCTGACCGGCCCAGCAGGATCGGTTGCGCTCCATGGCTCTTCAGCCTACGCGAAAGGGCGGAGCCGACCTCCGGAGGCGCCAATGATGACAAAGCGAGCGTTCTCAAAGTTCAAAGCAGTTATTCTCAAGCCGGCCTATTCCCAGGCATGTCCGCGTTCGCCGGCTGCACTCGCTGCTTCCGCCGGGCTGGCGGCGATTCGAAGGGCCTCTCGCCGGATGCCCAGCAACATGCCGCGGAAAACAACGTTATGCAGCGGCGCCACCGCATACCAGTACAGCAGCCCGAGTAATCCGCGGGGCTGGAAGAGAGCCACTTGCTGCAAAGTACACTGACGCGCACCGCCCGGCTCAATGCGGAACTCGAGCAGCGCTTCCCCTGGTAATTTCATTTCTGCGCGGAGCGCGAGCCGGCGATCCCGTTCGAACCCCACGACACGCCAGAAGTCGAGGGCTTCCCCGTAACCGACCATTTCCGGATCGCGGCGGCCGCGGCGAAGACCAGGTCCGCCCACCAGGCGATCCATCCACCCGCGTATTTTCCAGAGCCAGTCCGCGGCGTACCACCCGTGGCCTCCGCCAACCCGGCAAACTGCACGAAATGCGGCCCAGTCGGGAGCCTCTATTGTGAGTTGGCGCACGTCACGAAAAACCGTACCGCCCGCCCAATCAGGGTCGCCGGGGATGGGCCCCGCCATGGACCAGTTCGTCTCCACGTGGTGCTCCGCCATCTTGCACAGAGCCGCCCGGATCGCCTGCCGCACGCTTAGGAGTTCCTGCGGTATCAATCTTGTGATCCGGTCCTCGCGACACACCACGGGGTTCTTGAGCCCCTCTGCCAGGGGCTTGGCTATCTGGTGGCTCAACGGAGTGATGAACTGGATCCAATAGGAACTGAGACGCGGTGTCAGAAGCGGAACCGGGATGACCAGACGCTGTCTCAAGCCCAGTTCTTGCGCCATGACGCTCATGATGTCGCGGTAGCAAAGCACCTCCGGGCCGCCGATATCGAATACATGTCCGGCGGTCTCGGGCTGGGACAGCGCTCCAGCCAGATATCCGACGACATTTCTGACAGCAATCGGCTGGCACGGTGTGCTCACCCATTTCGGAGTAATCATCACGGGCAACCGCTCGACAAGATAGCGCAAGATCTCGAAGGATGCCGAACCCGAACCGATGATCATCGCGGCGCGCAGAACAGTCACCGGCACACCCGTGGAAGCAAGTGCTTCTTCCACCTCACGACGCGAGGAAAGGTGCTCGCTGAGATCGGGTCCAGTCTCACCGAGACCACCTAGGTAGATGATCCGCCCCACGCCGGCTTCCCGTGCGGCAGACGCGAACTGCAACGCGAGGTGACGATCCTTGTTCGCATACTCTGCGCCGGCGGATGTCATGGAGTGAACCAGGTAGAACGCTGCGTCGCATCCCGCTAGGTTCTTGGCCAGCGATGCACCGTCCGCCAGATCGGCTTGGCGGATCTCGACGCCAGGATTCGCGGCCCACGCTCGGCCCGCGAGTTTTCCCGACGAGCGGACCAGGCAGCGAATTATGTAACCGTCGTCGAGCAGGCGAGGCGCGAGACGGCCACCGATGTAACCGGTAGCCCCGGCAATGGCTACACGTTTTGTAGATGAGACATAAGGCAAGAATTACTCGATTCGTTCAGCGCGGGGTCCTAACATTGTTCATTCTCACACAACCAACTCCGAGGGGCTTCCGGCAGATGCCCTATCTCTGTTGGCGCCGCCGTTCCCGCCGGTGCGGATGATCAGCCGAACGGGCCAGGAACCCGGCCCGATCGGCGAATCGGTAATTGAAGTACTGAAACTGGGGTCAGAGGCTTCATCTTTTTCTGATGCTCTCTAGCGCCGCCAGGGCTCGCTCGCGGGCCTCGCCGTGGTCGACGATCGGAAGGGGATGCTGCGACTCCGGAACCCAGCGCCGGATATAGCCGCCGCCGGGATCGAACTTTTCTGTCTGAATGGCCGGGTTGAAGATTCGAAAGTACGGCGCTGCATCGGCGCCGCAGCCTGCAACCCATTGCCAGCCGAGCGTGTTGTTCGCCAGATCCGCATCAACCAGAGTGTCCCAGAACCACGCTGCGCCTGCCTGCCAGTCGATCAGCAAGTGCTTGACGAGGAACGACGCCGCGACCATCCGCACCCGGTTGTGCATCCAGCCGGTGTGCCACAATTCGCGCATACCAGCGTCCACCAGCGGGTAACCGGTCTTTCCGCGCTTCCACGCCCGGAAGTTTGCCGGGTGCATCCGCCAGGGGAAGGCAGCGAATTCCGGCCGGAGCGCCTGATGCGGTGATTCAGGATTGTGATACAGCAGATGGTACGCGAATTCGCGCCAGCCAAGTTGCCTGAGGTAGGCATCACAAGCGGCGCGGTTGCCACTCGCCACACCGAGGATAGCGCGCTGAACCTCACCGGGACTGATCTCGCCGAAGTGCAGGTGGGGAGACAGCCGCGAGGTGCCCGCCAGGCCAGGCCTATCGCGATTCACAGGATACTCCACAAGGGCTTCCCGCAAGAAGCGCTGCAGTTGGCTCTTGGCCCCCGATTCGCCAGGCTGCCAAACCTGACGGAATCCGCCTGTCCAATCGACTGCCGGTTCCAACGAAAGTTCCGCGAGGTCCAGCGATTGCGGCCACTGATCAGGCGAGGGCATACGCTTGGGCGCGTCCTGGCAGACGGGCGCCAAGGGCTTGCCAAGACAGGCTCGCCAGAAGGGCGCGAAAACCCGAAAAGGCTGTTCGCTGCTGCTGCGAATGGTCCACGGTTCGAACAGCAGGCTGCCATTGAAGCTCTCGGCGATCACGCCGCTCTCGCCGAGCTTCGACTTCACCTCGCGGTCGCGGGCTACGGCCGCGGGCTCGTAACGGTGGTTCCACAGAACGGCCGATGCGCCCGATTCCGCCACCAGCTTGCTCAACGCGGCCGCCGCCGGTCCGCGGCGGACGACCAGCCGCGATCCGCGCGTCTCCAGTTCGGCGCTGAGGCTGGCCAACGAATGGTGCAACCACCAGCGCGAGGCAGCGCCGGGCGGCCAGTCCCCTTCTTCCTCGGGCGCCCAGATGAACACCGAAATCACCGGCGAACGGCGCTCCAAAGCCGCGGTCAGGGCCGGGTTGTCCGATAGGCGCAGATCCTGCCGAAACCAGAGCAAGACCGGTGCAGCGCGCGCGCCGGTCACTTTGGCTCTTCTACCGCGGCGGCAGCGAACAGTTCGCCGATGCGCTGGAACCGGTAGTCGAAAATCCGTTCCACGTCGCGCCGAACCTGGAACGTATGGACTGCCCGGCCGATGATGCCAAACGGAAGCCGGCATCTGACGACGTCGGTCATGCGCGTTCCCCCGTCGTGAGCTTCGAATCGATGGGTGTGATGCCACAGCCGGTACGGACCGCTCAACTGCACATCGATGAAGCAAAAAGGTGGCTCCCATCGCCGGATGTCGGTGGTCCACCTCACCGGAAGGCCGTGCAGGCTCAGCCGATACCGCAGTTTGGTGCCGGCGGCGATGCGAATTGGGCCAGGCGTCAAGATTCGAAACCCCAGCCATGGCGGCGTGATCTCTTCCCGGTTGCCAGCATCGGAAAGAAATGCGAAAACCTTATCGACGGGTCGGGGAATCCACTGCTCTCGCCGCAGCGTATGAAATCGGTTCAATTCCGCCTCCTTCCTCGCGCCAGGGCTCTCCAAACAAATTCCGGGGTGAATGATTCTTGGTCAGGAGCAGTTGAAAGTCGCCGATGTGGCGCTCCAGAAACGCGCCCTCGCAGTAGGCCAGATAGTAATCCCACATGCGAATGAAGCGATCGTCGAAACCCAGAGCCCGGACCTCCTCAGTGGCGTTGTGAAACCGTCTGCGCCACTCCGCCAGCGTGCGTGCGTAGTGCGTGCCGATCTCCTCGGCATGGTATAGCCCGAGAGAAGTTGCGCGCGCCAGCGAACGGAGGATCTCGCTCACGGAGGCCAGTTCCGCCCCGGGGAAGATGTATTTCTGAATCCAATCGCTACGCCGGTGGTAGGCGGGAAAGGCTTGTTCCTTGATGGTGATGGTTTGCATCAACATGCTGCCATCGGGCCGCAGCAGGCGGTCGCAGGCGCGGAAGAACTCGTCGTAGTGAGCGAGCCCCACGGCCTCGAACATCTCAATGCTGACGATCTTGTCGTACTGGCCACGCAGGTTGCGATAGTCCTCCTGCAGTAACTCGATGCGCTCCCGCTCAGGCATCGAGCCGAAACGTTCTCGCGCGTATTCGTACTGCCGGCGGCTAATCGTCGTGGTCGTCACCCGGCACCCGTAGTGCCTCGCCGCGTGCTCGGCAAACCCGCCCCACCCGGTGCCGATTTCAAGCACGTGGTCTTCGGGACCCAGGCGCAGCTTCCGGCATATGGTGTCCAGCTTGTGGAACTGCGCCGCTTCGAGCGAGCTGTCCTCGGCTTCGTAGCAGGCGCAGGAGTACATCATGCTCCGGTCCAGGAAGAGCCGGAAGAACTCGTTGCTCAGGTCGTAATGTGCCTGGATGTTGCGACGGCTGCCTGTGATTGAGTTTCCGCGCAAGCGATGGCGCATAGCGTCAAATCCCCGGCTCAACGCGCTCAGCAGCCCGTTCTGCTGTTCGAGCGGAGCCAGGTTCCGCACCGCCAGCCGGACCACGGCAACCAGGTCGGGCGACGACCAGTCTCCATCCATCCAGGATTCGCCAAGCGCCACATTCCCTCCCAATAAGGCGCGCGGGAAGAAACGGTCGCTGTGCACCACAACCGTTGCACGCAGCGACCCGCCCGGCTCACCGAACTCCCAGGTGCGGCCGCCTGCGATCAGATCGAGCGAGCCCCCTCGCAACCGCTCCAGGCTCCGCAGAAAAATGCGCTTAGCGAACGACGTCGGATGTTTGCTCATGGGTATCCTTCAGACGGGCCGGGTGCTTATACACCGGGACCTTCTTCCAGTAGAGTCTCAGGGCTTCCCAGTGGATTGCGACGATGACCTTTGCCGTCAGCCACGCGGCCGCTGATCTCATTCCAGCGCGTTTGCGCCTGAACCGCACCGCTGTCATACAGAGGATGACAACAGACCATCCGGCGCAGCACCTTCGCCGGATCGATGCCGCTGCCGGCGTTTAGCGTGACGCAATAATCTTCCGGAACCGCCAGCGACTGCAACCGGTTCATGTAATAGGTAACCGTCGCTCCAGCACGGGGGTCCGAGGTCAGGCTGTAATTCCATGAAGCCCGCGCCCGTGGACGCGTGGGCAGCAGGCGGGAATCGGTATGCAGGCAGACCTCATTCCTGCTGGTGGTGAAGCGGCCCAGAATATCCTGCTCGGCATCGCTCGGCGCTTCGAGCAATGGCAGGATCTGATTGCCATGACAGGAGAAGACTACCTGGTCGAAGCGCATCGACGGGCGGTTCTGAAAGTGCAGCGTGACCCCTGTTTCGTCGCGGGCAACGGAACCAATATTGACGTCCGTGTATATCCGCTCCTGGTATGGAGCCGTGATTGGCAGAATATACTCCCGGCTGCCGCCACGGATTACTTTCCACTTGGGATGGGTGTTGATTCCTAGCATTCCGTGGTTATCGAAGAAGCGCAACAGAGTCAGCGCAGGAAAACGGCGGATCTCATCCGTCGACATCGACCAGACCGCG
Organism: Bryobacteraceae bacterium; assembly: GCA_049686695.1. GTDB lineage: Bacteria > Acidobacteriota > Terriglobia > Bryobacterales > Bryobacteraceae > Bog-375. The sequence continues at coordinate 12,822 of JBAVIH010000587.1, forward strand.
GAAGCCATGGGGTAAAGATAGCGCTCCGTGAACAGCGCCGGGTAGCGGCCCTGCTCCATCAGGTCTCCGAGGGTCATCGAGGCCACTGTCGGGTTGTCCAACAGCTTCGGTGCCTCCCGGTTGAAGCGCAGGATCTCCCACAACAAACGGTACTGGTCCAACCGTAGCAGGTTGGCGCGTTGGGCAAAGAACCCATTAAATCCCCGGCTGGAGTACTCGAATCCGTCTCTTCGGCTGACCACGGCGAACGACATGTCGCTCGGCTGAGTTTCGATGCCCAGTTCAGAAAACAGCTTTACGAGGTTCGGATAAGTACGGTCGTTGTGGACGATGAACCCCGTGTCTACCGCCAGCGAACC
>JBAVIH010000588.1:0-16061 GCA_049686695.1 Bryobacteraceae bacterium
CGCGACACGATCGAGGCGCGCAATCGGGCCGATGCGATGGTGTACAACGTCGAAAAAACGTTGAAGGATCACCGCTCCAAGATCGGCGACGCCGAGGCCAAGGAAATTGACTCGGCGCTCGAAGAGACCAAGAAGGCGATGGCCGAAAACGACCCGGATCGCATCAACTCCGCGGTCGACCGCCTCACCACCGCCAGTCACAAGCTGGCCGAGGCCATGTACAAGGCTTCCTCTCAGCCAGGCGACGCCGGCGCGGCTCCGGGCGGCGATAGCTCGGGCGCGGGTCCGGGCGGTAAAGACGGCGGCAAAGGCAAAGACAACGTGGTGGACGCCGAGTTCGTCGACGTCGACGACAAAAAGAAGTAAGCGGCCTGGGGGCCGGACGGTCTTCGATTGGACCAGGCGCGTCCGGCCCGCCCAGGAATCGCGTCCGGGCGTTCCCGGCCCTGACATTTGCTTATGTCCCCTCCCAAGCACGAGTATTACGAAACGCTGGACGTACCGCGGACGGCCTCGGTCGAGGAACTACGCAAGGCCTACCGCAAGCTCGCGCGCAAGCACCATCCGGACTTGAACCCCGGAGATAAAACGGCTGAGGACCGTTTCAAGAACGTTCAGGAAGCCTACGATGTGCTGGGCGACCCCAGGAAGCGCAAGATGTACGACCAGTACGGCTTCTACTCCGAGAGCGGATTCGCGGGCGGTGGGCCGGAGGGTGCGGCGGGAGCCGGCCCGCAGCCCAACATGGATTTCTCTGGCTTCGATTTTTCCGATTTCGCCGGTGGCGCAGGAGCGGGCGCGGGCGCCGGCGGCCGGCACGGCGCCGAAACCGGCGGCGGCTTTCGCGACATCTTCTCCCAATTCTTCTCCGGCCACGGCCAGCCGCACGAGCCCGAGGTGGAAAAGGGCGGCGACCTCGAATACGTGATGGACATCGATTTCTGGCAGGCCATCAAGGGGACCCAAGCCCGGCTCAACATCACGCGCTATGACATCTGCGCCACCTGCCACGGCTCCGGTGCGACCGGCGCGGGCGAAGTGAATTGCCCGCAATGCAAGGGGACCGGCAACGTCAGCCAGATGGCGGGCGCGATGCGGTTCAATCTCACCTGCCCGCGCTGCAACGGCAGCGGACGCCTGCGCAATTCCTGCCCCACCTGCGGTGGGGATGGCCGGGTCACCCGCACGGAACTGGTGGACGTCCGCATTCCGCCGGGCGCGCGCAACGGCTCCCGCCTGCGCGTACCGGGCAAGGGCAATGCCGGAACCAGGGGCGCGGCGCCGGGCGATCTTTACATCACCACCAAGGTGCAAGAGCACCCTTACTTCCACCGCGAGGGCGACAATATCGAGATTAAGGTGCCGGTGGCCGTGTGGGAGGCTGCGCTGGGAGCCAAAATCGAGGTGCCCACCATCGATGGCCGCACCCTGCTGAAGATTCCCCACGGCACCCGAAACGGACAGCGCTTCCGCCTGCGCGAAAAGGGCGTGCAGGGTTCCCGCTCGGGCGAGCGGGGCGACCAGATCGTGGAAATAACCGTGGAAGCACCCGATCCGCGCGACGAGCGGACCCGCGAGCTGCTCGGCCAGTTGCGGGACCTGCACCACGACGAGGACCCTCGCGCCGAGCTGTGGAGCAAGGTCTAGCGCATGGCGAAGAAATCCAAAGCGGCTTATATGATCTCCGCGGTGGCGGAGCAATACGCCATCCATCCCCAGACGCTCCGGCTGTATGAGCGCGAAGGCTTGCTCAAACCCTCGCGCAGTGAAGGCAACACGCGGCTCTACACCGGCGAAGACCTGGAGCGCCTCGAGGTGATCCTTCACCTGACGCGCGATCTGGGCGTCAACCTGGCGGGCGTCGACATTATCCTCAACATGCGCGAAAAGATGGGGCAAATGCACATCCAGATCCAGGAATTCGTCGCCACGTTGAACCGCGAACTGGTGGCGCGCACGGCGTACTCGCCTGAGCCCGATGAGCACAACAAGCTGGTTCCGGTCGTCAACGCCCGCCCACCCGCGCCGGCTTCGCGCCGCCGGTAAGCACGGTCCTCCGAAGTCGAAAGTACTGCGGTACCGCCGGCGGTCTTGCCGCCGGTCCTTTGCCAACAGATAATCGTCCACTCAAACCCGGAACCTTCTCGATCATCAATCGCGCAGGCGCTTCCGCCTGCCAACTCCGGCCTAGATCGAAAGTACCTTCAGTACCGCCAATAGACTTCTTCGGGCCTCCCTGAAGTTTTCCCGGCTCCCAGCCGATTAGAATGGATAAGTTCTTTCCGATGCAGCCTGAGCCCGAAACCCGCAGCCGCGCCACGGCCGCCTACACCGCACCCTTCCTGGTTTTCGTGGCCCTATTGGCGCTGGAGCGAGCCTTGGATCTCAGCCCCTTGTGGGCCTATCCGCTACGTTTGACGGCGGTTTTGGCCACCCTCGCAGCGTTTTCGCGCCCGCTGCTCCGGTTCCGTTTCGCGCTGCCGGTGGTTAGCATCGGCGTTGGAGTGCTGGTGTTCGCGGTCTGGATCGCGCCCGACCTTTTGTTCCATTACCGGCATCGCTGGCTCTTTGAAAACTCGCTCACGCACGTTGCGGCAGGCTCGCTGCCGGACGGCCTGCAGCGCAGTTTCGCGTTTTTGGCGGTGCGGATCGCCGGCTCCGCGCTGGTGGTTCCGGTGGTCGAAGAGCTGTTCTGGCGCGGCTGGCTGATGCGCTGGCTGATGGAACGCGACTGGCGGAAAGTACCGCTGGGAGCCTACCGCGCCAGCTCATTCTGGGTGGTGGCGCTGATGTTCGCTTCCGAGCACGGCCCGTACTGGGAAGTGGGCCTGGTCGCGGGCGTGATCTACAACTGGTGGCTGGTACGTACCAAGTCGCTCGGCGACTGCGTACTCGCGCACGCCGTAACCAACCTGGCGCTGGGGATCTACGTGGTCGCCGCCGGCCAGTGGCAATACTGGCTATAACCGGATTCCCTCCGCCTGCGTCTCACCGTATTGACGGGCTCAGAAGCTTTTCCTTCTCCTCGTCGAAAAGCTCCGGCCTCCGCGGGAGTCGGGCCCCGCGGCCGGAGCTTCGCGCCGCCGGAATGCCGGGCTGGTCGAAAACGCCGGAGATGATCCGGCGACAAGCACGGGCTACGGAACCAGGGTAAAATCCGTCCACTGGGCGGCGGCGCCTTTGCCGCCGTTTCGCTCCGCGGCGATCACTTGCAGATAGTAGTCGCCGGGCGGCATGTTGTCCGCCAGTTTGAGTGCGCCGAACACCACCCGCCCGCTGCCTGGCAAGTCGATCAGCCGGGCCGGCGCCGAGTACACTTCCTTGCTGCCGCGCAAAACGCGCACCCGCGTCGCAAGATCCACCTCCGGCCCCTTCTTGCCGCCGTTCTCCACCGCGCACAAAAACTCGAGCGAGGTACCCTGCTTGAACTGCCGCAGCGCCGCCGAGATCCCCGGCAGGTCGGGCTTATCCGGCGTCCGGTCGCCATCGTGCAGCACGACGCTGGTCAAAGCAAATCCCCTCTTTTTCAACTCCGGGATCTGGATGAACTGCGTGGCCGAGCCCACCTTGGCCGTCGCCTGGTCCCGCACCGCCACGCGAATCTGGTACGCGCCGCGCTTCGGCACCGGCACGTCCAGCGTGTACAAGGCGCCGTCGCGCAGCGCTTCGCCCATCTTCCCGGGAAGCACGTGAATATCGAAGACGCGGCCCATCACCGCCAGCGGTTCGTCGCCTTCGCCGGTGGCCATGGCCACCAGCAGGATCTGCGCCCAGTCGCTGCCGCGCGAGTCGCGCTTCCAGGTGAGGTCGGCCGCGTTGATGCGCAGAAGATTGCGCACCGCCGGTCCGTGCTTGGGAACCTCCGCATAGAGCGCCGTCAGCCGCACGTCCACGCCGGAGGATTTGAACGGCGACAGCATGGTGGCGCGTAATTGTTCGATCGGCGTGGCGAACTTCTGGATCGTCTCGTCGTCGGTCTCCCCGAAGAACCCGCTCCGCGAGCGCACGTGCAACCCGGCGCGCGTCACTTTCACCTGGAGGCTGTGGTAGTCGCTCTTGCGGCCTTTACCCTGCAACGTCCCTTCGGGCGGATGAAATCCCAGCAGGTAGTAACCCGCCTGGTCTTCCAGTACCCGGTCCAGCGCCCAGTTCATGTCGTTGCCGTTTTCGTACGCGAGGCCGCCGGTTTTGTCGGCGAGGTACGCAAGATTCTCCTTGCGCACATTGTCGAGAACGTCCCTTCCGCCGCCAATGTGGGTCAGGGCGTTCAACGCCAGGTTCGCCTCGGCCCCGCCGTGTCCCAGGTCCGGGTTGTCCTGCGCGTCCAATTGCCCGGTCTGCAGGCCGCGCGCGTCCATCGTGTAGATCACCGTGCCCGAGCGGTTGGCCCGGTCGATCAGACGGCGCAGGGCGCGCTGGGCTTCGTCGAAATCCAGCGAGACCGGGGCTGCGCCATGCGCGTTCGGCGCGTGCATCTCCGGGCCGGTAGGCGGCTCGAAGACCTGAAAGCCGTCGGAGAAAAGCACGATCGATTTGCGTCCGGGCATGTCGCGCAGCGCACCGATGATGTAGTTGACCGCCCCCAGCGTGCCGACCGTGGCGATGGCGTTGTTCTCCATGTCATACGACGTGTCGAGCGACTGGTAGCCGCCGGTTGGATGGAGGACGCCGATCTCCTCGGCCAGCCCGGAATACCTGCCGTAGGGCTCGAAAGCGCTCATGCCATAACGGCCATTCAGGTTGTACCGCAAGCCGTCGATGACCGACAACAGCACCCGCTTATCGACCGTGAATTGCTGTAGAGCCCCCGATCCGGCGCCGGTGCGGCAAATCGCCACCAGGTCGCCCGGCTGCATCTGCTCTTCGACGAACTTGCGCAGCGACTTGCGCACGAACGCCATGTCCGCAAAGGAGAGGCCCAGGTCGTCCACCATCAGCACGATGGTGCGCCGCACGTCTTCCGGGCGAATCCCCGCCATCGGCGAGGGCGGCAAAGCCGATACGGCGCTGGGCTTGGCCGGCGCCGGTCTGGGCTCTGCCGCGGGGTGTTCCATGGTCACCCGGACATACGAGAAACCAGTCAACTTCTGCGGCTTGCCATCCTCGAAGACCTGGAAGTCTTCGGGCTTGAGGTCGGTGACGTGGCGCCCCTTGGAATCGGTCACCACCGCATCTACCTGCACCAGCGTCGAGGTGACGGTGAAGATGGCGTCCGGCCGCGGCGCGTCCGGAGCCTGCGCGGCGGGCTGCTGCCCCGCGGCGAACAGCCCGCCAATAATGAAGATGCCGACGGTTGCTTTCATATTCTCATTCTGACTGATGGCCGCTCTCGAGTGCTACGGCATCACCCTAAAGTCCGTCCACTGGCCAGCGGCTTTCGCGCCTTTCTGCTCCATCGCGATCACCTGCAGATAGTAGTCGCCCGGCGTCATGTTGGCCGCCAGTTTCAGCGCGCCGAACACAGCCTTCCCGCTGCCCGGCATGTCGATCAGCCGCGCCGGCCCCGAGTACACTTCCTTGCCGTCGCGCACCACGAGCACCCGCGTCGCCAGGGTCGCATCCGGCTCTTTCTTGCCGTCTTCGACCGCGCACAGAAACTCGAGCGAGCTGCCTGGCTTGAACTGCCGCAGCGCCGGCGTGATGCCCGGCTCGGAACTGTCCGCCGCCCGTTGGCCATCCTGCAGCACCACGCTGGTCAGCGCGAATCCCGTCTTCTTCAAGTCCGGGATTTCGACAAACTGCGTGGCCGACCCCACCTTGGCCGTCGCCTCGTCCCGCACCGCTACGCGAACCTGGTACGCCCCGCGCGCCGCTACCGGCACGTCCAGCGTGTATAGTGCGCCATCGCGCAGCACCTCGGCCATCTTTCCCGGCTCTACCTTCAGATCGAAGAGGCGGTCCACTGCCGCCAGCCGCTGGTCGGCTGTTCCCGTGGCCACCATCGCCAGATGAAGCCGCGCCCACTTGCCGCCGTTTCGGTCGGGCCACCAGCTCAGGTTGGCCGCGTTGATCCGCAGCAGATTGCGCACCACCGGGCCTTGCTTGGGAACCTCCGCGTACAGAGCCGTCAACCGCACGCCCACCCCGGAGGACTGGAACGGCGACAACATAGCGGCTTGCAACTGTTCTACCGGTGTCGGGTACTTGGGCAGCGCTTCGTCGTCGGTCTCGCCGAAGAATCCGCTCCGTGACCGCGCGTGCAGCCCCGCCCGCGTCACCTTCACCTGAATATGATGAAAGTCGTTCCTGCTGTTCTTGCCATTCAAGGTAGCTTCCGACGGATGGTACCCCAGCAGGTAGTAGCCCGCCTGGTCATCCAGCATCCGCTCGAGGCCCCAATTCAGGTCGTTGCCGTTGTCGTACGCCAGGCCGCCGGTCCTGTCCGCGATGTACGCCAGGTTCTGTTGCTGGCTGTTGCTGAAAACATCCCTTTCGCCGATCGCGCCCGCATGGGTGACGGCGTTCAGTGTGCCCTCGGCAAATTGGGCGCCCGATGACCCGATGGGCCCCTGTAGCCCAGGCCCCAGGTTCGGGTTGTCCTGCGCGTCCGGTTGCAGAGTCTGCAGTCCGGAGGTGTGTATGGTGTAGATCACCGTGCCCGAGCGGTTGGCCCGGTCGATCAGCCGGCGCAGCGTCTCGGTCACCTGTGCATAACTATCCACCGCCGGGTCCACGAACCCGCCCGGAGCGTGCATCTGCACAGCGCCGGGAGCTTCGAACAGTTGCAGTCCGTCGGAGAACAGCACGATCGACTTGCGCCCCGGCAACTCGTGAAGCGCACCAACAATGTAGTTGACCGCCCCGAGCGTACCCATCGTTGCGAGCGCGTTGCTCTTCACGTCATACAGCACGTCGAGCGACCCGGGAGCGCCGCTGGGGACATTGGCAAGCTGCTCGGCCCGCCCGAACTTCCCGTAAGGGTTGAAGTAGCTCAGGCCGAAGCGGCCATTGGGGTTCCAGCGCAAGCCGTCGATCACCGACAGCAGCACCCGCTTGTCGCCGCTGAACTGCTGCAAAGCGCCCGATCCTTCGCCGGTCCGGCAGACCGCGACAAGGTCGCCCGGCTGCATCTGCTCGTTGACAAACTTGCGCAGCGATGCACGCACGTTTGCCATGCTTTCGAAGGAAAGGCCGAGATCGTCCACCATCAGCACGATGGTGCGCCGCACATCTTCCCGGCGAAGTTGCGCCGCGGGCGGAGGCGGCAATGCCGCAACGGACTTGAGTAGTGGTTTCTCGCGTGTGGCCTGGAGTTGCAGCGTCGCCGCGCGCTCCGGGGTCACCGTGACAAAAGAAAAGTGAGTCAACTTCTGCAGTTTCCCGTCCTCGAAGACCTGGAAGTCTTCCGGGGTGAGATCGGTGACGTGGTGCCCTTTGGAATCGGTCACCACGGCATCCACCTGCACCAGCGTCGAGGTGACGGTGAAAACCGCTTCGGGCCGCGGGGAGTCCGGAGCCGGTGCAGCAGGCTGCTGCCCGGAAGCGAACAGCGCGCCAATGAAAATGCAGGCTGTTGTCTTCATGCTCCCTCTGACGGGCGCCCCGCGATTCGCGTTAGTGCCTAATTCGAGCCATAACCCATCAGGATCGTCCTGGCCCTTTCGAGCCACTTAGCTTGCACTCCGGCGTGCAGTCGGCAACGTTATAATTCGAATCAGTGGGCCGGCCACAGCGCAGCTCACGCGCAAGAGGTCCGCGCAATCGGATTTGCCGCGGAAGGAGAAGATGATGCGCTCTTGGCCTTTTTTCCTGTTCGCCGCCGCGCTGGCTGCGCAAACTCAAACCGGCGAGGTAACTACTCGCGAAGAAACGCCCACCTTTCAATCCAGTGTCAACCTGGTGCGCGTCCCCGTGGTGGTCCGCGATAAGCAGGGACACGCCGTCGGCACCTTCCACAAAGAGGACTTTCAACTCACCGACCGCGCCAAGACGCAGTACATTTCGCAGTTCGCCATCGAGGGCGGCGCCGCCCCCAAGCCGGCCGCGCAACCGTCCTCCCAATCGGAGATCCCCGGCGAACCGGCCGCCGCTGCCCCCAAGTTAGTAGTCCCCACCCGATTCACCGCCTTTGTCTTCGACGACGTCCATCTCAAGCTCGAAGACCTCATGAACGCTCGTGTCGCGGCGCTGAAGCACATCGGGCAGGGAATGCGGCCCGAGGAACGCGTGGCTTTGCTCACGCTCTCCGGCAAACTGTCGCTCGAATTCACCAATGACATTGCGAAATTCCGCGAGGCTCTGATGAAGATCATGCCCGAGCCGCCTCGCGTGCACTTCCCTCCCGCCAGCTTCTACGTGGCCGACCAATGGGTGAACCGTGACGACGGGGAGGCGCTAAAGATGCAGATTGGCATCACCGAGGATTGCCTCAACCTGCATGGTCCCTCGGAGGATGCCGCCGCTAAAATCGCCCAGGACACTCTCCGCGAGGTCGCCAACGAAGGCAGGGGCGATGCCATCAACGCATTCCGCATGCTCAACAACGTCGTGCGGCTGCTCGGCTCTATGCCCGGCGATCGGGTTCTGCTCTTCGCATCGCCCGGCTTCTACCTCCCCGACGAGTTGCAGAAGGACCTCAGCGAATCCATCGACCGCGCCACCCGCTCCGGCGTCATCATCAACACCCTCGACGGGCGCGGCGTCTACACCATCGACCCGACCGGCGATGTTCCCGGCTGCCGTCTGACGAACTCCTTCACCCAAAGGCTCGTCGTCAAGTACGACAATTCCGCCAACTTTTCCCAAGGGCTGATTCTGCGGGATCTGGCCGATTCGACCGGCGGCACCGCCCTCGCCCAGAACGATTTTCTGGAGGAATTCAATCGCCTGGCTAACCCGCCCGAGTTCGTCTACTATCTGGGTTTCTATCCCAAGGATCTCAAACCAGACGGCAGGTTCCACGAGATCAAGGTCAAGCTGGCGGACTCGAAGGGCCTGTCCGTGCAGGCGCGCAAGGGCTACTGGGCGCCCTCCCATGAGGAGGACGCGGCAACCACCGCCACGCGCGAAATCGGTGAGGCCGTCTTCTCCCACGATGAGCTGCGCGATTTGCCCATCGAGATTCAAAGCGAGTTCTTCAAGACCGCCGAAGCCGGCGCCAAGGTCAGAGTAACCTCCCACCTCGATATCCAACAGCTTCACTTGCGCAAACAGGATGACCGGAATCGCAACGACCTCACCCTGGTGTGCGCCCTGTTCGATAGCAACGGCAACTACATCAAAGGTACCCAGAAGGTGGTGGAGCTTCGGCTGAAGGATGAGAATCTCGATCGGCGGCGCACCCAGGGCGTAACCGTGATCAACGATTTCGATGTCCAGATCGGCGCCTACATGATTCGCGTCGTCGTCCGCGACGCCGAAGGCCGGCAAATGGCCGCCGCCAACGGCGTAGTCGAAATCCCATGAAAACCTCGCCTGCCAACCTGTGGGGCAGGATGTTGTCCTGCTTGGCCGCTGTCAATCGGCGCAGCCGGGCGCCAGCCCGGCCGTTGCCGCAGTTGCCGCCCCTGCTGCTCCTCCTCTGCTCCCCGCTTCTCGCTCAAACCGCCGGATCCGCCCCTCCCTCCACACCCCTCAAGATCAAATCCGAATCGCGCCTGGTGCTGGTGGATGCCGTCGTTACCGGCAGGAAAGACGCGCCCGTCCACGGTCTCACCGCGTCCGATTTCCACGTCTTCGAAGATGGCAAGGAACAAACCATCACCGCATTCCAATCCCATTCCGGACCCGCCGCGCCGGAAATTCCGCAGCAGCACTTCCTCTTATTGTTCGATGGCGACGCTCACAACGATCTGCAATCGATCCAGGAACCTGCCGCCAGGTTCATCGCCGACAATGCCGGACCCAACCGGCTGATGTCTATCGCCTATTACAGTTCCGGGTGCATGACGGTAGCCACCCAATTCACTGCCGACGTCGTACAACTCCAGCACGCGCTGGGCACGCTCTCGACCGGCCTCCGCTGCGGCTTCGTCGCCGATCCTGCCGGCGATCTTCAGGCGCGCTATTACGCCCAACTGGCGAGGGATCTCGCCCATGTGCCCGGCCACAAAGTGTTGGCCTTGTTTGTAGCCAAAGCTGCGCCGGAAGCGATCGGCCCAGAGCGTTGGGTGAATTCGGGAAGTGAAGGGCTGGGCCGCAGCATCGATCCGGTTTTTGGCTCGTCCGATCCCGGCTCGCGGGCGTCCCAGTTGTCCGGGCTCACGCCGGATATTGCCGCGCTACAGAGAATCGCCGGCCGCGATCCGTTTGGGATGGAAGCCGAGTTTCGCAAGGCGGATGTCTCGGTCTATCCGGTCCAATCGCAGACCGGCGCGCGGACTCCGCCCTGGGCGCTCCACCTGGCCGACTCTACCGGCGGCTGCGAGCTCAACCGCGGCAACGACCTTGTCGCTGCTTTCGGTCAGCTCTCCCGCGAGCAGAACGAAGACTACACGCTCGGCTACGTGCCGCAGGAGTCCCCGGAAGGAAGCTGCCACGCTCTCAAGGTCAGCGTCGACCGTCCCAACGCGAAGGTGCGCGGGCGCAATCTGTATTGCAATGTCCACGAAGCGAGCCTGGCCGCCGCCAACCCGCTCGAGAAGGAGCTGGAGCGCCTGGCCGACTCGCCTCACGCCGGCAGCGACGCGGCGTCGGCGTCCGTTCCCTACTTCTATGAAGCCAACGGCGTGGCGCGAGTCAACCTGGCGGTCGAGATTCCCTCCCCATCTCTCAACCTCACCGAGGTGAACGGCAAGCTGCATGCAACGATGGACGTGCTCGGCCTGGCTTATAACCTGGGAGACGAAGTGGCCGCGCGGTTCAGCGATACGGTGAGATTCGATTTCCCGAACCGCCAGCAGTTCGACGACTTTTTGCGGCGTCCGCTCCATTTCGAACGCCAGTTCAAGATCGCTCCGGGCAACTACCGGTTCAAGCTGATCTACCGCTCATCCCAGGATCGTTTCGGCGTGGTCGAAACGCCGCTGGCTATCGGTCCCTTCGATGCCCGCAAGCTCGCTCTGAGCGCCATCGCCCTCGGCCGCGACGTGCAACCGATATCGCCGGAGGCCGCGCAGGAGGAGATCGAGGCGGGCAGGAAGCCGCTGATCTTCCGCGGCAGCCGGATTACCGTATCCGGATCCGATCTGTTTTCGAAGACCGGCCCCGCCGAAGCCTACTTCGAAATCTACGAGCCGCCCGCGCCAGGCGCCCAGCCGGTTCATTTGAGCATGCGCCTGCGCGTGCTCGACGCGCAGAGCAACCAGCAAAAGTGGGCTTCCGGCGATCTCGACTTGAGTGACCTGGCCAAGTCCGGTAACTCCGTGATTCCGGTCGCGCTCAAACTACCTGTCTCGGCCCTGCCGCCCGGGACCTATCGCGCCGAGTTGATCCTCAAGGATTCCACCGGAAGCCAGGCCGCCCGCGGCGTGCAATTCCGGATGGAGTAGGCGATCGTCTCTTGTCGTCTGTCTGTTGGGATGGGCCGCCGGCCCGCGAAATCGGTAACGCCGGCGGTCTTGCCGCCGGTGATTTGCCAGGATTCCCGCAGCCTCGAGGAGGTTTTTCGACCCTGTCGATGTTCCGTGCCTCAGTTCGGCATGACCGACCACGAAAAGCGATGCCCTGTCCTACAGAATCTCCAGACGCTTCCCGACCTTCTCGAAGACCTCCAGCGCGCGGTCCAGGTCCGCCCTGCTGTGCGTGGAGGCCACGATTGTCCGCACGCGCGCCTTCCCCTTGGCCACCGTGGGGAAACCGATGCCCGTCGCCAGCACGCCTTCCGCGAATAACTCGCGGGAGAACCGGTGCGCCAACGCCGCTTCGCCGACCATCACCGGCGTGATCGGCGTCTCGCTGATCCCGGTATCGAAACCCGCCGACTTGAGGCCCTGCTTGAAGTAGCGGGCGTTGGCCCACAGCGCGTCGATGCGCTCGGGTTCCTGTTCCAACACGTCGAACGCGGCCAGGCATGCGGCCGCCACGGCCGGCGGATGCGAGGTCGAAAACAGAAAGGGCCGCGCGCGGTGATATAGGAACTCGATCAGGTCGCGGCTCCCGCACACGTAGCCGCCGAGCACGCCGATGGCTTTCGAGAGCGTTCCCACCTGGATGTCCACCCGCCCCTCGAGACCGAAATGATCGATCGTGCCGCGCCCGTTGCGCCCCAACACCCCCGAGGAATGGGCGTCGTCCACCATCATGATGGCGCTGTGCTTTTCCGCCGCCGCCACCAGGCCGGGCAGCGGGCCGATGTCGCCATCCATCGAAAAAACGCCGTCCGAGATCAGCAACTTCTTCCCGCCGGCGCCGTCGAGCGAAGCCAGAATGCCCTCCGCCGCGGCCACGTCCTTGTGCGGAAACACGTGAATCTTCGCCCGCGAAAGACGGCAGCCGTCGATGATGCTGGCGTGATTCAGTTCATCCGAGACGATATGATCGTCCGGCCCCAGGATAGCCGACACCGTGCCCGCGTTGGCGGCGAATCCGGATTGAAAAACCACGCAGGCTTCCACGTTCTTGAAGGCGGCGATGCGCTCTTCGAGCGCCAGGTGCAGCGACATGGTGCCCGAAATCGTCCGCACCGCGCCCGAACCGGCGCCGTACCGCGCGACCGCCGCGATGGCCGCCTCGATCAACTTCGGATGAGTGGTCAGGCCGAGGTAATTGTTGGACGCGAGGTTGATGACGTCTTTGCCATCGAAGCGGGATTCCGCCGCGCTGGCCGATTCCAGAACGCGCAGGCGCTGGTAGGTGCCTTCGCTCTTCCACTGTTCGATCTGATCGTGCAGGTACGCGAGTGGTGTGCTCATCACCAGACAAGTGTATCGCCTGTCCCGGCGCCGGGCAGTGGGTCAGTCTCCGAGATGGGCGTGTTACGTCCAGATGGCGCCGAAGGCCCCAAGTTCCGGTTCGGGCCAGAAGCAGTCATCGGCCAGCAAATGGAGCGCAGTGTCCCTTCCTCAGGCCCGACAAAGGTGCCGAACGTGCTAAGCCGACCACAGATATGATCCTACTGCCGCACACTTGATCAACACGTGGTACTGCCGAACAGTTCGACGTCCGCCTTCAAGAGTTCGATTGCTTGATCGCGCTGTGCGATGGTGCAACCGTCGGCTAACCAAATGTTGATCCGAAGAGCAATCCCAGCGCTGTGGTGCGTTCCGTCAAGAACGGCTGGGACAACTCGGTCCCTATCTTTGGGCAAGACTTTGGTGAAATGTTGCGCTGCTTTGTCCGGGTCAAGGAGTCGGCAAGGCCGGCATGAGATTTTGCCATCGGCTTCGACGCGCACAACGCGTTCAACAAAACCGAACCGGCGCTGTAAGCGCTCCACCCACCGCCGGACTCGATCAACGTTACAGTGACCGCGTTCGCCGTCACCGATACACTTGTCGGGTCTGACCTGTCGGGCAACCCTGGGGGGAGCCGACTCGGCCGTTTTTGAGGTTGGATTCATTAACCCAGCCTCATCCCGCTCTGCGAATATAAGTTCCCGGGCTTCGCGTAACAGTTTCGAGACTACGAAAGCGGTGCGCTTCTCCAAGAGCCCCTGAGAGTCAGCGATCAGATACTTCTCGACTTTCTGGCATACCCAATTCAACTGGGGCGACCCCTCGGCAAGTTCCGGATTGGGGACTTGTCTGAGTCTTGCCAGAATTTGTTCGCGAAGCTCGGAGGAAGCTAGTTCGTATAGCCGCTTTGACGTCGTCTGCAATGTCCTTCGACCGGAGGTATTTGTTCCAGGAAATCGGGCGCCCGTGCGGTAATGGGGCATTTTCTAAATCTTCATGCAGAAGTCTGACGGAATTCGAGAGAGCGTTCTGTGGGAAATCCGGGGGCACCAGAAGGATTTCTTCACCGTCGTATTTCTGGTGCAGAAATGACGGGATTTCGGGCGACTGTTCGTATTCGGCAGCGATCAACATGGCGTTTGGGGCCAAGTGGGACTGCGCCAACGCCAGGATGGCCGCATTTTCGGTTGGGTAATGCGACCGTTCGCCACCGGTCGGGATAGTGTGCCTGCTTGGCTCAGTTCTGTGGCCGTCGATAATGATGCAAGCGACGTTCGGGCCTTGGTTACGCAGCCACATTTGCTGACGACGATACTCTTCAAAGGAGCGGAGGCCGGACTCATCGATTTTATGGGTCACATACCAGATGGTCCCCAGATCTACTGAAGTGCCAAAGAAACTCGTAACCTGTTCCCGCCCAAGAGCCGAGAAGTCGCACCAGCCATTGGCCAAACTCTTCTTTGTGGAGCCGCGGTAGAAATCCTCCCCAATTACGAACAGGTCCACTGTGTCCTTGAGTAGGGCCATGCTGTTGATAGGGTATACCCTCTCAGGATCGTCGGCAACCCGGAACGAATTCACGTGATCGAAAAGTCGCCAAATCGGAAGCTGACCCACCACCCGGCGCCGGTAGCGGAACCGGCGGATTCGCCGAACCGCTACGGCAAGGAAAGAATCTGCGCGAGCGAACGGCGGCCCTTCTTCTCCGGCAGGCCGGCCAGCCGGCGCGCCACGCGGGCCATCTGCTGGCGCAGGGCGCTGTTCCCGGCCGGCGGTTTTCTTTCGAGCAAAGCCCTCTGCAGGTTGGCGGCGTCCCGCGGCACCGTGGCGTACACCTCGGCGCCGAAGATAGTCGGCAGGTCGCGCCCGGTGAACGCCGGAACGGGGTCCGCTTCGTTCACGATCAGGCGCACCCGCTGACCCTCGATTCCCGCTTTGGCCAGTGTCTCGATTACTCGCTTGGTCAGGAAGAGCGAGGTAACACCGGTGCTGGTGACGACAAAGAGATCGCTGGTCCTGTTCAACAGGCCGGTGCTGAGCGTGTCGAAACACCCCAGGTCGAGGACGAGCCAATCGTAGAAAGGCTGGACCAGCGAAAGAACCTGCCGGATGGACTCCACTGGCACGGCCTCCTGGCCCAGGTACGTCGGCGAGGAGACAATGTCCAGATCGTCGCCGGTGTGCGCCACGATCGCGTTCCAGCAACTCTGGTCGAGGCGGTGGAAATTCGCCACGGCGTAGTGAAAATTGTACTGCGGATCGACTCCCATCATGGTGGCAACCACGCCGGTGTCGATGTCCAGGTCGGCCAGCAGCACCCGCTGTCCGGTCTGGATGCGAAGCTCGGTAGCCAGACTGCACGCGATGGTGGTAGTCCCCACGCCGCCTTTGGCGCCAATCACGCCAATGATTCTGCTCCGGCTGGTGACTTCAACGGTGTGCTTGGCGACGGCGTACCGCAGCGCGCGGCACAGGGTCGCGGCGTCGCAATCGCTCTTGACCAGGTAGTTCTCCGCGCCTTCCTGGATGGTTTGCAGCGCCAGGGACTCGGTATCGGAGCCGCTGAGAATGACGATCGGAATATGCAGCGCTCCCGCCCGCTTGCGGACCGCCGAGAAGGTTCCCAATCCCTCGCTATCCGGCAGGCCCAGATCGAGGATCACCACCTCCACCCCTCCGCGGGAGATCTGCGAGAGGCCGCCGGCGAGCGAATCCGCCCATGACAGAGCGAAGGACACGTCGCCGCCGCCGGCCGTGAGCCAGTGCTGCACCAGCCGGGCAAACTCCGGGTTGTCTTCAATCAGAAGAACCGAAATGCTTTTCTCTGCCATCATCTTGTGGATACACTCCACCCGAACCAGATTCAGCTCTAGTATCCCGCGCCCCAAAAGCCCCCGCAAGCCTGTAGAGGTCAGGGTACCGTACCAACCCCCGCGGCTGTCAGTTCCGGTCCTGCGCCCCGGCGCGGTCGCGGGTCTCTTGGTTCACCATTCGGTAGAGGTCCTCGAGTTTCGCGGCTACCAGCCCGGAATCGCCCTCGCGCGCGGCTTTCTCGATCTCGAACCCGAGTTCTCCGATGCGAGGGAACCCGTACCCCGATCCGGTGCCCTTCAGATTGTGGCCGAAGCGCCGGATCGGATCGAAGTCCCCGATCGCCAGACAGTCCCGCGCCTGCTGGATTTGGGCGGGCTTGGCGGCCAGATAGCCCGCCACCAGGGCCGACTCTTCGGCGGCGGGAACGGCCGGCGCCGGCCGGTTGCGCGCGCTCGCGCGCGCATAGCGCAGGAT
>JBAVIH010000589.1:0-17189 GCA_049686695.1 Bryobacteraceae bacterium
GCGCAAGCCCCCGCACGGCGCCTCGCGCCCCGCCTGGCTCTACTCGCCGGTGCGGCCGCGGCGTCGATCCTGCTGGTTGCGGCCGGCCTGTTTTTCCTGCTGCCGCGCACGATCGATTCAGCCCAGCGATGGCAGACCTCCCACCGCCTCCACCTCGAGGGCTTTTCCGCCCGCATCACCCTGCGCGAAATCGGTGAGTTGAAAACCAGTTCGCGGCCGGTCATGCACATCACCGTCTTCAGCCCGCAGCCGGTGGCCGGTCTGAAATGGCGCGGCGCCCTGCTGACGGCCTTCGACGGCAAACAGTGGACCAATCCCGAACCGGCGCCGCCCCTCCACGCCGAGGCCGCGGGCCACTTCGCTCTGCTTCCTTCCGCCGAGCGCCAACCGGGCGCGCACATCTCCTACGATGTGGAACTCGAGCCCGCCGATTCCGCCGCGCTATTCTTCGCCGGTACGCCGGAGAGCCTGGACCTTCGCGATTTCGCCGTGCTGCGCGGATCGAGCGGCCAGGCCCGCCTGGCGCGCCGTCCGCCCGGTGTTTTCCGTTATTCGGCGTATAGCCGCCTGGAGGAGCGTCCCGAGCGATCGCGCGCCGCCTATCCGGCCCTCTCGCTTGACCCCTACGACGCCGCCCGCGACCTCCAGTTGCCCGCTTCGCTGGACCCGCGCATCCGGGAGTTGGCGCGCCTGTGGACCTCCGGCGCCTCGAGCGACCTCGACCGCGCCCGCGCCATCGAATCCCGCTTCCACACCGGCTACGGTTACACGCTCGAGTTGCCGCCGGCGGGAACCGCGGACCCGTTGGCTAGTTTTCTGTTCATCCGCCGCCGCGGCCACTGCGAATACTTCGCTTCGGCCATGACCGTGATGCTGCGCGCTCTCGGCGTGCCGGCGCGCATGGCCACCGGTTTCGAAAGCGGCGCCTACAGCCCCCTCACCGGCCAGTGGTTGATGCGCGCCTCCGACGCACACGCCTGGGTGGAAGCCTGGCTGAGCGGCCGCGGTTGGACCACTTTCGACCCCACGCCGCCCGACCCCAACCGCGTTGCGACGTCCACTTTGGCCGGCTTCGCGCTCTATCTCGATGCCGCCCGCACCTTCTGGAGCCGCTGGGTGGTCAACTTCGATCCCAGCCGCCAGGGCGCCCTGGCCGACCGGTTTGACGAAGCCGCGCGAATGGCCGGCGTCCGCTGGTTCGATTCCCTCTCCGACACCGGCAACACCTGGGAGCAGCGCGCCGCCGCATGGCTGCGCCGTTTCGGTATTGCGCTGGCCGCGGCGATTCTGTTCGCGGCCGGTCTTTGGAAGTACGGCCCGCGCGCGGTCCGCGCCCTGCGCCTCCGCCTGCGCGTCAGCCGCGCCCGCCACAGTCCCACTACGGCTGCCGATGCAACCCTGCTCTACCGGCGTATGCTGGCCATCCTGGAGCGCCGCGGCTACCAAAAGCCGCCCTGGTTCACGCCCGGCGAGTTCGCCGCTTCCCTTCCCGCCGGCCCCCTCGCCGCAGCGGTCGCCGAATTCACCGACACCTACAACGCCCTCCGCTTCGGCCGCCGCACCCCCGATCGCCCGCGCATCTCCGCGCTGCTCGAAGAAGTGGGCCAGCGATAGGCGCCGCACAACTTTTCGTGCGCCGCCGGGTTTCTGGAACTGCGGCCCGGCAGTTGCCGGTACCCGTGGGCGCCCGAGCTTCGCATATAATTCAAGAACGGCATTTAACTTTCCTGTGAGGAGAAAACCAAACGCATGAAGCGTCCGATTGCTTCGCTATCTTTCCTGTTCTGCCTTCTGGCAGCGCCTTTACTGGCGCAACCCACCATTGGAGGCGGGGCTTGCAACTCCGGCTCCTTGAGTGGAGTTTATGCTGTCTCCATAACGTCGAGGCAGGTCACCGCTTCGGGAACGTACACCGGCGTGTCCCAGGCGAACGGTTCGGCGAACTTTGACGGGCTGAGCGCGGTCACCATCAGCCTGACGGCGAACACCGGCCAAGCTGCCGCCACGCCGCTGACATGGTCCGGAACCTATAGCGTGCAAGCCAATTGCGCCGGAGTCATCAATATCGCCACGGGAGGCAGCGCGACACTGAACCTGGCGATCTACGATTCGGGCAACGACTTCCTGCTGGGCGGCAGCGATGGAAGCTCCACTTACTCCGGCAGCGGCAACGCCCAGCCGGCCGCTTGCTCGGCCAGCACGTTCTCCGGCGTATACACTTTCAACGGAACCGGATTCGCGTTGACCGGCACCGCCGTGAGCGGCGTCGACAATGGGGCTGGACTGCTGCAGTTCGACGGGGTGAGCCGGGTGACGGCGAACCTTACCATGTCGGCAAGCGGAGCGGCGCCCAGCGCGCTCACCATCACCGGATCGTATTCGATATCGTCGAACTGCCTGGGATCGGCCACACTCACCGATGCGAGCAATAACTCTTACGTGATGAGCTTCAGCATCTATAACAGCTCGGTGGCCAACGCCGCCGCCTATCTGGGGTTGGCGCAAAGCTCGAAATTCCTGGTTACCGGCAGCACCCACGCCGCGTACGGCCAACCGGCGGCGGTAAGCATGGTCAGGAAGCCTTTATCCGGCGTTGCCGATCGGGGAGGTCGAGCATGAGATACGCACACATGGTCTGCCTGCTTTCCTTTGGCTGCCTGCTCGCGGCACCCGCCGTGGCGCAGAACCAGATCGGCGGCGGGAATTGCAGCGCCGCCACCCTGAACGGAACCTACTCACTCACCCTTAGCGGCCGCGCCATCACGGCCGCTGGAAGCTTCGCGGGCACCATCCAGGCGGTCGGCACGGCCACCTTCGATGGCAAGAGCGCCGTCACCTTCACCGGAATTGCCAACACGAATCACGGGGCCGGCACGCCGTTTAGTTAC
The DNA here is from genome assembly GCA_049686695.1 of Bryobacteraceae bacterium. Taxonomy (GTDB): domain Bacteria; phylum Acidobacteriota; class Terriglobia; order Bryobacterales; family Bryobacteraceae; genus Bog-375. The sequence goes on from JBAVIH010000589.1 coordinate 2,889, forward strand.
ACCGGAAGCTATGCGATCGCATCCAACTGCTACGGCCCGATCAACTTTGTTACTGGAAACCCTGCGACATATACTCTGGTGGTCTGGGGCGGCGGCAGTGATTTCGCTACTACCGGCTCGGACGCCACTTACGTCTATTCGGGCAGCGGCAACAATGCATTCCCGGCGGGCTGCGCCACCGCTACGCTGTCGGGGCCGTACAGCTTCACCACCAGCGGATCGACCCTGTCCGGGACAACGCAGACCGGTTCCGCCGGCGAAGAGGGCGTCTTCCAGTTCGATGGCCAAGGCAAGGTTACCGCCAGTTATGCGCAATCGTCGGGCGGAACGTCCCCCGCTGCGATCACGGCTACCGGGACTTACTCGGTCACTTCCGGCTGCCTGGCATCGGCTACGCTCGTGGATTCGAACGGCGCTACCAACACACTGAACTTTGTCCTCACGGGTAACTACGGCGCCAGCGCCAATGTAATCCTGGCCAACCCACAATTCGTCCGCTCCGGATCGGCGCACGCGGCGTTTCTGAATCCGACCGAATCCATCGGCAATGTCTTCAGCTATGCGGTGAACTCCACTCCGCCGGGAAGCGTTTTTGTGCTGTACGGGACCGACCTTGCCACGAAGACGGCGCAAGCGGCCACCGTCCCGTTTCCGACCACGCTACTGACTACCAAAGTGACGGTGAACGGGGTGGCAGTGCCGTTGTACTACGTGTCCCCAACCCAGATCAATGCACAGATGCCCTGGAATATTCCGGGCGGAACGGTGGCGTCCGTGGTGGTTCTAAACGGGACTGTGGCCAGCAACGCCGCGGCGGTTTACGTTCCCGCCACGGGGACGCCGGGGATCGCCGTTTACAACAGCAACCGCGCGGTGGTGACGAATTCGGATAACAGCGTGAATTCCACCACCACGCCCGCCAGCGTCGGCGATGAAGTGGTGGCATGGTTCACCGGCGGCGGCCCGGTCCAGGCGGCTGGCCCGCTCGCATCCGGCTCACCAGCGCCGGCCGGGTTCTCGCCATTAACCGGAAACTACTCCGTGACCGTCGGCGGGGTCGCGGCCAACGTCGTCTACATCGGCTTAACGCCCGGGTCCATCGGGCTCTATCAGGCGAACTTCAACGTTCCACAACTCGCCAAGGGCTCTTATCCCGTGCAGATTACCATCGCAGGGCAGGCGTCCAACAAGCCGCTGATGTCGGTCAAGTAACAGCGCTGGCGATTAGGCTATTGATCCACGACCGGCGCTATTCCTCGCTGCCGGAGACCGCCGCTGCCGCGGTCATCGAGTGGTGATCGCGGCAGATGCCTCGCTTCGACGAACGGATGAACTCGACCAGGTGGAGCGCTTCCGGCGTTCCGAGGGCCTCGATTCGCTCCAGCGCCTCCTTGCGCGGTAGCGCCAAACGGTACAGCAGACGGTACGCCTGTTTCAACGCCGCGACCGTCTCGCGCGAGGCGCCGCTGCGGCGCAGCCCCACCAGGTTCAACCCGTGCGCCGCGCAATCGAACTCCGAAACCAGGAAATACGGCGGCACGTCCTGCGCCACGCGCGTGTTGGCCGCCACCATCGACAGCCGCCCGACCTTGGAGAACTGATGCACGCCGACGCCGGCCGAAAGAAACGCGCTGTCTTCGATCTCCGCGTATCCGCCCAGGCTGGTGCTGGGGCCGATGGTGATGTGGCTGCCCAACTGGCAATCGTGCGCGATGTGCACCGAGCTCATCACGTAGTTGTCGTCGCCCAGCACGGTGACCGCCCCGGGCCTGGTGCCGCGCGAGATGTTGACGAACTCGCGCACCACGTTGCGATTGCCCACCCGCAGGTAGCTCGAGTTTTCCTCGCGGAACTTCTTGTCCATCGGATCCGTGCCGAGCTGGGCGCCGGAGTATATGTGATTGCCTTCGCCGAGCGCGGTGTAGCGCTTGACGATCGCGAAAGGGTCCAGCCGGTTGTGGGGCCCGATCTCCACTTCGTCTTCGACGATGCAATATGCGCCTATCACCGCGGTCGGGTGAACGCGCGCTCCGGAATGCACGGTTGCCGTGGCGGCGATGGTGGGCCCGGACGTGATTGGTTCCATGGTATTCTGCCGGCGGCGCGCAAGCGAAATCCTCGCCTGGACAAGAGTATTCCCGCCGAGGACCCGAAGCGCGTCAGGCTGATTCTAACGCAAATCGCCGTCATTCCATCGAACAAGATGGCGGTGAAGGGCAAGCGAAAGCATGCCCCACCCGAATTGTTGCAATCGTGATACTATACGGCAGAATTGCCCGCAGGCGACCCCGCCGTCGTCCGGCATCGCCTCATACCGCCGCGTGATTGTGCGAGCTCACGCGGCCGATTGTTGCGGTTGACCTGTTTTGGATCCGCGATCCCGTTGGTACGAAGAGCAAATGAGCGATTCCGCCCCGGCAATTTCCGCATATCAATACAATCCGAGGTATAAAGATGCGATTGTCCGCAGCAGTTTCTAAGCTTCGATACGCGATCTGTATTCTGGCTCTGGCCGGGTACCCTGTCGTTGCGCAGGATACCACCGGCAAGATTGTCGGCAGCGTCTCCGATCCCAGCGGCGGCACGGTTGCCGGCGCCAAGGTAACCGTTACGAATGCCGGTACGCGGATTGCGCGGCAGACCACCACCGATAAGCAGGGCTACTACCAGGTGCTGGAATTGCCGATCGGCCGGTACGAAGTCGCCGCCGAAGCGGCCGGATTCTCGCGCATGGTGGTGACCGCCAAGAACTCGCTCGAGATCAACCAGACGCTGCGCGTCGACATCGTGCTGGCGGTGGGAGCGGTCAAGGATGTCGTCACGGTGGAAGGCGGGGCCAGCGCGGTGGAGACCGAGAACTCCACCGTGGGCGCCACGGTCAGCGGCATCGCGATTTCGGAATTGCCGTTGAACGGGCGCAACACGCTCGACCTGCTCGCCACGCAGACCGGCGTCACGCCGAAGAACAGCGACGCGCCGCGGCAGGCCGGAGGATACAGCGTTGGCGGCGGGCGTTCCGATTCGGTGACCTATCTGCTCGATGGCGGCTTGGACAACCACCTCATCAACAATGACATCGTGATCAATCCCAATCCCGATGCGGTGGGCGAATTCCGCGTGCTGCAAAGCAACTACGCGGCGGAATACGGCCGCAGCGGCGGCGGCATCGTGAGCATCGTGATCAAGAGCGGCACCAACGCGGTACACGGCACGGCTTTCGACTACCTGCGCAACGAAGATCTGGATGCCAACACTTTCTTCAATAACGAGCAGGGCATCGCGCGCCAGATTCTGAAACGCAACCAGTACGGCGGCACGGTGGGCGGTCCGGTGTACCTGCCCCACCTTATGGATGGCCGCAACAAACTGTTTTTCTTTTTCTCCTATGAGGGACAGAAACAGAACGCCAATACGGCCTCCGGCAAGATCACGACCTTCACACCGCTCGAGGAGCAGGGCAATTTTTCGCAATCCGCCAGCGGCGGTCCCGACCCGCTGGTGGCCAGTTTCCTGCAGTCCAATCCGTGGTTTCAGCCCAATCCCACGCTCGCCGGACAGGCCATCATCGATCCGGCTCGCATCAGCCAGGTGGCGCTCAACTATTTCAAGAACAACCTGCTGCCCGTCTCGTCGGCCGGCTATGTATTCCCACAGGCCGCCGCGCGCACCAACCATTCCGAATACCTGGGCAAGATCGATTACAACATCGGCATGCGCGACACGCTGAGCGCCACGATCGCGGCCCAGGATAGCCCGAGCACGGTGCCGTTCTCCGGCTCCTCAGGCGCCACCACGGTGGCCGGCTTCCCGATTTCCGACGACGTCGCGGCGTATATGGGCAATGTGGGTTACACCCACAGCTTCTCGCCCACCACCATCAACGTGGCCCGTTTCACCGCGCAGCGGAACAACACCAAGCAGAACTTTCCGATCGGCACCCAGCCCGGTCCGCCGCAACTGGGGATCGGCATCACCCCGGATCTGGTGGACGGATCCACCAACATCAATCTCGAAGGCAGCGGCCTGTTCGCCGGCTACAATCCCTTCGGCCCGGCCAACATCGTGGATAACACCTTCACCTTCACCGACGATTTCTCCTGGACCCGCGGCAGCCACCTGCTGAAGGCCGGCTTCCTTTTCTCGTCCTACCGGGACGCCATGATTTACGGCTATTACCTGAACGGCGAATTCGACTTTTATGGCTCCTCGACTCTGATCGGTTCCGGCAACGATCTGGCCGATTTCCTGATGGGCCTGCCCGACGATTTCCAGGAGTATCCCAACGCGCCCACCAACATCCGCTCGCACTCTTTCGGCGGATATGCGCAGGACGCCTGGAAAATCAGCCCCCGGTTCACCTTGAATTACGGCTTGCGATACGAATACAATCAACCCAAGTACGATACGCAGGGCCGCTCGTTCTCTTTCGTTCCGGGCAAGCAATCGACCGTGTTTCCGGGCGCTCCGCTGGGGCTGCTCTTCCCCGGCGACACGGACGCACCGCGTGGTTCGAACTGGCCCGATCGCACCAACTTCGCCCCTCGCGTGGGTTTTGCCTGGGACGTCTTCGGTAACGCCAAGACCAGTGTGCGCGGCGGCTTCGGTATGTTCTACGACATTCTGAAGGCCGAGGACAACCTTCAGTTCAACGGGCAGGCGCCGTTCTTCGCCTCGGCATACCTGACCTTCAGCCCGCCCGCCAATGGATTCACTTCCGATCCCGGCATTCTGTCCAATCCGTTCGGCGCCGCCGGCGAACCAAATCCGTTCCCGTCGAAACCGATCAACCACGACGTGAATTTCGCCGATGCCGGAGACCTTCCCATCGGCGGCGGCAATCCGTTTTTCGTGGATCCGAACCTCAAGACGCCTCGCATCTACCAGTACAACCTCACCATCCAGCAACAGTTCGCCAACAACCTGACCATGGAGGCCGGCTATATCGGATACATCGCGCACGGGCTCACCGGGTTGACCGACATCGACCCCTTCAAGCCTGGCACCGACACCCGCATTCTGGACCTGGCCTCTTGTTGCGCCGGCGATTACACCTACATGAACGAGTTTCAGAATATCGGCCGCGCCAATTACAACGCGCTGCAGACCGACCTGACCAAGCGCCTTTCGGATTCGCGGCTAGGCAACACGTTTTTCACGCTGGCCTATACCTGGTCGCATGAGCTGGATAACGAGTCCGGCTACCGCCAGCGCAACAACTTCGTGCCTTACTACAGCCACAACCAGTTCTGGTCCTCCGGAGACGCCGATATCCGGCAGTTCCTTTCGCTATCGGGCGGTTGGGAGTTGCCCTTCGAGAAGCTGAGCAATCACTCGCGCTGGCTCACCAGGGGCTGGACCTTGTACCCGATCGTCACCTGGCGCTCCGGCTTCCCGCTGGATGTGATGGCGAGTCCCGGCGCTGCGTCTTCCATCTCCAGCCCCGGTCCATCCGGCGCCGGCGATATCCAGGTGGTGCGCGCCGATCTGGTCGCGCAGATTCAGTACCTCGACCCCGGAGCCTTCCGAGCCATGAACGTCAGCGCCAACGTCAATGGCAGCCCGAGCTCGTCGAGCGGCAATTACTGGTTCAATCCGAACAGCTTTTCCAACCTGCGCGAAGTGGCGCTCAACAACGAAGCCGATCAGAGCGTAACAAATCCGGTAGACCCCGCTACGCTGCTGAATCAGTTTACCTACGGGACGTTTGGCCGCAACGTGCTGCGCGGGCCCGGTGCATTCAACGCCAACCTTTCGATTGCCAAGATCTTCCGGCTTCGCGAGGCCACCGAGTTGGAATTCCGCGTGGATGCGTTCAACGTCTTCAACAACGTGGAATTCAGCAGTCCGGATACCAACATCGGCGACCAGAGTTTCGGCCAGATCTCCAACACCGCCGACCCGCGCATTTTGCAGGTCGCGCTGCACCTGAAGTTCTGAACGGGCGGGACAGACCATCGCCTTTGGTGGTCTGTCCTGCCTCGCTACAAGCACAAAACTTGACAGACGACAAAAACCGATCGTCTGTCCCACTACCGCTGCCGCTTCACTCCACTCGAAATTGGATGCTGCGGGCGGCTTCGCCCTCGGCGGAGTCTTTGACGGTCAGTTCGCCATGATAGGTGCCGGGCTCGAGCGTTGCCACCGGCAACCGGAGCGCTACCGGAATCACCCGGCTGCCGGACTTGGCCAGGGCGCTCAGGTCGATATCGCCCGAATCCCATTTCTGCTCGTTGCTCTGCGCGTCGAGCAGGCGCAGATGCATGGTCAACTGGGCCGGCTCGGCGCCCTCGGCCGGCGGCGCGTAGATCTCGAAGTAGGCCTCGGCGATGCCGGTCTTCGAAAAAACATCGGAGCCGGAAACGGCGATCCGGTTGCCGCGGAAGGTCAGCGGCTTTTTCCCTTGATCCGCCTCCTCCCGGGCGGCGTCCGGCGTGATCGGTTGCACGTCGCGGCTGAGGGCGATGGCGCTCAAACTGAGCCGTCCCGCATCCAACGGTTCGACCGCCAGCGGCGTTTCCACCACGCCGAATTGGTCCTTGGCAGTGCGGAAGACCAGCTTGAACCTGTAACTGCCTGGAGCGATCTTCAGTTGGTGCTCGTAGCGCAGCGGCTTCCGCAGAAAATCGTCGAACTGCTGGCGGTTCTCGAAATCGAACCGCACCCGGTCGCTGAACCGCGCCGCCACCTCGCCCCCAAGGTAGTATGCCATGCCGAGCACGTCCATGGTGGCATGCACTTTGCCATTCACCTCGGTCGGCTCGAGAACGGGCGCCGGAATCTCGAGCGCCAAATCGACTCGCGCCGAGCCGCCGGCCTCATAGAAGAAGGGCACGGATGCCGACGCCGCGGTGTTGCCGGCGTGCGGAGCGGCTCCCAAATTCGCCAATTCATTCTCCAGCGGGCTGGCCGACGCCAGGGTCGCCTGGGGGACGTTGCAGTACAGATTGCGCCCGCGCACCTTCACATCGGACCGGTCCACGGTGACCTTGAGCGGGTGGCAGCTTCCCTCCGGGGATTCCTTGGGCACGTAGCCAAGCGTGTAGGATTCGTCCTGCTCGCGGGCCAGCACCTCGAAAACTGCCAGAACGTCGTTGCCGCGGCTGAGTTCGTGGCCGCCGGTCGCGTCGGCCAGGCTGAGCGCCCAACCCGGATTCCTGGCGCCGGACGTCCCTTCAACCGGATAGACCGAGGCATCCGCCTTGCGAAACTCGAGTGGCATCCCCTTCGGATCGGAGAGCGCCGCATTCCTCTCGAGCGTCGAGGATCGCGTGCTCGGCCGCTGGTTCTTCTGGGATACGATCCGGGGAGGCGGCTGCGCCTTTTTGTTGGCGGCGTTCACCGCCGGCGCGGCATGGGCGACGAACAGCGCAACCACTTTGTGGCCGGGCACATGGGCCAGGTCTCTCGCCAGTTGGATGTAGTTCTGCGCCCGGATATCGCCGTACGGATCGCGGACGGGAGGGCAGCGGCCGATGTTGGGCCAGATGTGCAGCGCGTGCTGAAGCTGGACGACGTCGGCGGTGAATTGCGCGGCGAAGGTCAGGCATCCCGATCTGTACACCGCCACCGACATCAGCCGGTTGGGCCCGGCGTTGTCTGCGACGAACTTGGTGGCGGCCTGCTCGATCCACTTCTGATCGTCCGTGGAGTGTCCATCGAACAACAGAAGGAAGTGCTGTTGCTGGCTGATTCCCGGCGACGCGGGCCCAGTGTGAGTCTGGAACGCGGTGATGGTCTGTTCCTTGCCATCTTCTAAGACGCGGAAATCCTTCGCCGTCAGGCCGTGGATGGGCTCGTCTTTCTTGTCGGTCACCACCGCATCCACCAGCACCAGGCGCGCTTCGGCCTTGAGCTGCAGGTTCGTCCCACCCTGACCGCCGGAACCTCCGGTTTGCGCCAGCAGCGGAACCAACAGGAACGGCAGCAACGCCGCGCATTGCGGGCGGCAAACACTTTCGAAAGGCATACTCTTAGAGTCTCTCATGGAATCTCCACGACTCCGTTGGCGGCGGCCATTTGCTGGCCTTCGGCATCGCGCGCGACCACCCGTATCAGGTAAGCGCCGCTTTTGAGATCGAAATCGGCGATCACGGTGACGCCGGCGGCGCGCCGATGCTCGAGATTCTCGTCCTTCAACCGAAGCTCCACCACCTTCTGGGTCCCTTTCAAGTAATTGCCGTTGCGATCGAAGAGGGCGCATACCAGCGTCACGTCGTCGCGGTTCCGGTCGTCCTGCTTGCGCAAAGGAAGCTGCCGGATATCGAGATGAGTACTGACTTTCACCTTGGCGTCCTCGGTGCTGGTCTTGTAGAACTGGGTGTGAATGTCGATGGGCAGGTCGCGCAGCTCGTCGTGGGAGAACACGGCTTCGCCGATTTCCCGCGTGACGGCCGCGGCGGCATCCTCCACATGGGAGGGCGCCCAATATCCCTTGCGCGCCTGCAGCGAGAATCCCTTGCCGTTGGCCAGCGTCACCTTGATCTCGTGAAATTTCCCGTCCGGTTTGAGGTCCTTCGGATAGAAGCCCAGATAGTAGACGTATTCCGGCGGGCTGGACAGCCGGTTGAATTCGGCCAGAAAATCGTTCTGGGCCAGGGCCGTGCCGCCGGTGGCATGGGCCAGATCGCTCAGAATCAGCCCCTCGGCGCTGGCGGCAAAACTGTTGTACCGCGCGACCATCGACCCGGTCTGGGGGTCTACCGGTGGGCAGCCGGGAACATCGCCGGTTGGGTCCGGGACGTAAACGCCGCGCGCATCGAGAGTGTTGATGATGACGCCCGAGCGGGTGGCGCGGTCGATGGATTCGCTGAGTTCCCTTTGCAACTCGTCGGGCAGGTACATGCCGGGCGATACCAGAATCAGGACCCGGTCTCCCGGCATGGAGCCGAGCAGCCGCACGATGTTGTTGAGCGTCCGGAACGCGTTGACGGCTGCGCCGGAGCCTTCATCGGCGACTGAGCGAAGAGTAGACCTGGCGATACTGACCGCCGTGTCAGGCAACATCCCGGGGAAGCAATTCAGGGTCACGTAGGTCTGCAACGTGAGCACCTCCGGCATCGACGGGTCGCCGAGTTTCGCCACCTCGCTGCCGGGATTTCTCATGAATATGTCCCCCAAGTAAAAGCTGGCGGGAGGGAAGTGGGTGGGCGGCGGCACGACCACGATCTTCATCAGCATCTCGCGAAGTTTCGCCGCATCGTCGGTGAATTCGAGCGTCACTTTCCCGGAAAGCGTGAGCAGGGCCACGCGTTCCTGCGCGGGAATCCCCTGTCCAATGTGCTTCAGCGCCGCCAGGCGGGCGTTCATGAGGTCTTCCATCTTGAGATGGACGTCGTCGAAGACGAAGGCGACGAAGCGGGTGGGCACCACCAGTTTCGAACCCTCGGCGGCGGCTTCGGCCGCGGTCTCCGCTGGGGCGGCCGGCGGCGCGGCTGGTTTGGGGACGGCGCTGCCCTCGACAGCGAATTGGGCGATGGATTGCGGCTTGCCGTGCTCGGTGAGCTGAAAGTCTTCCTTATGGAAGCTGCCAACGGCGTTTCCCTTCTTATCGCGGACCACCACCGGAACGCGTACCAGGTTCACGCTCGATTGAAAGGTGGGCACCTGATCGCGAGTGGTTATCTCGCCGGTTTGCGTTTGCGCTGCCAGAGCGGCGGCAAGCAGAAAAAAGGACCGGAAACGCATGATACTCTCCTTCCGCGACAAATCCGGCGGCGCGGATTCTTTGAAGTGGGTGCATGCAGATGCCCACTGGTTCGCATTATAACGTCCTCGACCCGCGCGGCGGCCAGCAAGTTACTGGCTCAATAGGGCTATCCGGCCAACACCGGCATGATCCAGGATTGAAAGACGGAACCATTCCGCACAGGCGTGCGTACGATCTTGTCGGCGAGCGGTAATTACCGGTCTGTTCGCCCGTCTTCAACAAACAACTGGAATCATGCGGAGGACTTCGCGACTGTCCTCCGCCGAGATAAGGAAATCCGATGAAGATCACTATTCTGAGAAGACTCACCCCGATCGTGCTTTCGGTATTGGCTCTCTCGCCGTTGTGCCGCGCGCAATCGCGGGTTGCCGGCGATTGGCTGGGAACGCTGAATACCGGGGGCCCCCAACTCCACCTGGTCCTGCACATCGCGGCAGACAAGGATGGAAAGCTCACGGCGACATTGGACAGCGTCGATCAGGGCGCCAACGGAATCCCCGTGAGCGCAATCTCGCTCGTGGATTCCAAGCTGAGCATCGCCGTCGATGCCGTGCATGGCACCTACGAAGGCACCGTCAATAAGGAATCGACCGAGATCGCGGGCACGTGGTCGCAGGGACAACCGCTCGAATTGAATTTCAAGCGCGCTCCCGCGCAATCCGCGGCCCCTGCCGCCGCACAGCCGTCCAAACCCGGTTTGGATGGGCTTGACGATTTCGTCACCCAGGCCATGAAGGACTGGAAGGTGCCGGGACTGGCGCTCGCAGTCATCCAGGGCGACAAAGTCATTCTCACGAAGGGTTACGGACATCGCGATATCGAAAAGCAGTTGCCGGTCACGCCGAATAGTCTCTTCGCCATCGGCTCGATCACGAAATCGTTCACCGTGACTACGCTGGGCATGGAGATGGACGAAGGCAAAGTCGACTGGGACAAGCCGGTCCGCGACTATCTGCCCACTTTCAAGCTGTACGAACCGGTCCTCACCGAGCAGATGACAATCCGCGATCTGATAACCCACCGCTCCGGCCTTCCGCGTCACGATTTGATCTGGTACACGTCGGACTTCAACCGCGAGGACCTGCTGCGCCGCCTGCAATACCTGGAGCCCAGCAAGCCGCTGCGCACCACGTTCCAGTACAACAACCTGATGTTCATGACGGCGGGCTATATTGCAGGCCAGTTGAACGGCACCAGTTGGGAGGACGCCATCACCCAGCGCGTCTTCAAGCCGCTGGAGATGACCGGCACGAATTTCTCCGAGCTGGACACCCAGAACAGCGCCGACTTTGCCCAGCCCTATCGCAAGGGCAGTGACCTGAAGGCCGAATTGAAGCGCATCCCCTTCGACGCACAGTGCCCGAACCGCTGCGCCATGGGCCCGGCCGGCGAAATCAACTCGAACGTCGCGGATATGAGCAAGTATCTCCTCTTCCACATGAACCACGGCAAGCTCGCGGGCAAGCAACTGTTATCGGAAAACAACTCCGTCCAGATGCAAACGCCGCAGATGGTCATACCGGGAGCGCCTGCCTATCAGGAAGTCGGCGAGAACAGTTATGGCATGGGTTTCTTCCTTTCTACTTACCGTGGGCACAAACAGGTGAGTCACGGCGGGAACATCGACGGCTTCAGCGCCAATCTTGCGTTTCTGCCGTCCGACAAAATTGGCGTCGTCGTCCTGACCAATCTGGATGGGAACCCGCTGCCGGGAATCGTCACCAACAGCGTCTTCGACCGGTTGCTCGGTCTGGATCAGGTTCCGTGGAATCAGCGCGGACTGGCCACCGAAGCGGGCGGTAAGAAATCCGAACAGGAAGCCAAGGACAAGGGCTACACGCCGCGCAAGCCGGGAACCCATCCGTCTCACGATCTGAAGGATTATGCCGGCGATTACTCGAACCCCGGGTATGGGATGGTTACCATTGCGCCGGATGGCGACAAGTTCAAGGTGACACTCAACAAGGTAACTCGATCTTTGGAGCACTATCACTACGATGTGTTTCAGGTTCCGGCCGACCCGCTCGATACTTTCGAGAAGATGAAAGTCGTCTTCCTCACCGACATGGACGGAGACATCTCCAGTCTGTCCATGCCGCTGCAACCCGACGTGAAGGATATCGTGTTCACCCGCATGCCCGACCGGCAACTCACCCAGCGCAGCTTCATCGAGGCGTTCGCGGGCGACTACGAGATTCAGGGAACTCCGGTGCCGATCAAGATCTCGCTCCGCGGCGAAAACTCCCTCATCGCCAGCGTTCCCGGACAACCCGATTACAAACTGAATCCGAAGCGCGGCACCACTTTCCAACTCGCCGACATTCCCGGCATCACAATCGAGTTCAAACAGGACGCCACGGGAAAAGTGACCGAGGCCGTCCTCAACCAACTCGGCACGGTCGTCGTTCTGAAGAAGAAGCAGACGCCGTAAAGGGCCGGGCATGCACGTGGGAGACTCGGCGGCCACGCAAGGGCGATGGTTCAGTTCAACAGCGGCTCGGACAGGCGGATAATCTTCTTCTGGATGGCGTACTGCACGAGTTGGGCCTTGTTGTGAATGTCCAGCTTGCGCATCAGGTTGAACTTATGGGCCTCGACGGTCTTGACGCTGAGATCGAAGGCGGTGGCAATCTCTTTGACGGACTGACCTTCGGCGAGCATTTTGAGGATTTCGCGTTCGCGTTTGGTGAGCGTGCCGAAGCGCGGCTGTCGGACGGGCTCCCGGCCCTGGGTGCGGAGATCGTCGACCAGGCGAGTGAGTAGGCGCGGGCTGAGATAGCTGCCGCCGCGGTGCACCTCGCGGATGGCGGTCAACAATTGCTCGGCGGGACTTTCCTTGAGGATGTAACCGCTGGCGCCGATGGAGACGCATTCGGCGAGGTATTCGTCGTCATCGTACATGGAGAGGAATACGACGCGGGTTTCCGGCCGCTCTTTGCGGATCACGCGAGTGGCCTCGAAGCTGCTCATCCCCGTCATGCCGATATCCATCAGCACGACGTCGGGGTGATTCTGCCGGCTCAGGCTGACCGCTTCGGCGGCGTCTCTGGCTTCTCCGGCGATTTCGAGGTCGGGCTCGGCCGCGAGCAAGGTGCGGACCCCCTGCCGGAACATTGCATGATCGTCTGTGATGAGTACGCGAATCTTAGACATTTGGTTTTTCCTAAACCGAGTTCAGCGGCAGTTCCAGAATCACCGTCGTTCCCTGGTTGCGCGCACTGCGCACGGTGACCTTGCCGCCGAGGAGCGCGGCGCGCTCCCGCATGCCTGCCAGGCCGAATGACATCGGCTTCGCCGTAACGCCGGCCTGAAAACCCAGGCCGTTGTCTGAAATGCGCGTTCTGATAACCTTATCGGCTCGCATGAGGGAAAGTTTTACGGTGGTTGCCTGAGAATGTTTGGCCGCGTTTTGTAAGGCCTCCTGGGCGACCCGGTAGATCACTTGCTGTAGAGAGGGCGGCAGATCTTCGAGGCGGCCGGCGATGCGGACCCGGATGCCGGCCGGAAAAGTCCCCACAAACCGGCCGGCCAGCAGGCGCAGGGCCCGCGCCAGGCCGAGCCGCTCGAGCACGGCCGGGCTGAGCGCGGCGATGATCCGGCGCAACTCGATGACGGTCCGTTCGACGACGGCGCGGGCTTCCTGCAGGCTGGCCCGCATGGGCGGATCCGCGCGGCGTTCCATCATTTCCAGTTGCAGCCGCAGCGAGAGCAACGATTGGCCGGCTTCGTCGTGCAGTTCGCGGCCGATGCGGCGCCGCTCGTCATCCTCGGCCTGGCGGGCGGCTGCCGCCAGCCGCTCGACTTCCTCCAGCAGCAGGGCGCGTTCGGTGGCTTTGCGGAAGTGTTCCGCCGCCGCCTCCAGCAGCTCCAACTCACGCGGCAGCCATGGATACGGAACCGGGAAGCCGAGTTGAATCGCCGCCGACCCATTCAGCGGGTAAGACCAGTAGGACGCGTACCGCCCGCGCAACGCGGGGTCGGCAATCCACCGCTCTTCGGTGGTACCTTGCTCGATATACAAGGGCCGGCGCAGTTCCCGGTCGAGTTCCCCTTCCTTTACCAGCAGGCCTCCGGCGCGGGCCCGGAAAGCGCGCGCCAGCAGGCCCACCAGGCGGTGGGACAACTCCCCGGAATCGGCCACTTCCGCTCCGGCGCGATAAATGCCGAACAGGGCCTGGCTCTCTTCTTCGCGCACGCGGTAATAGGAGCGGCCGAGCGCCAACACGGTAGCCCATTGCAGTTGTTCCCGCGAGGGGCCAAATCTGCCTTCCAGGAGAGGCTCCAGCATTTGATCGAACTGCCGCAGCACTTCGCCCACCGAATCAGGAGAGAGGTTGCACTTGGCCAGGCGCCGGCCGTTATATTCCACCTGCTCGAGGAATTTCTCGATCGACGCGAGCCGCGCCGCCTCGCACGGGGAAATCGCCATCAGCGCGCGCCGCTCCACCGCGCCATAGCGCCGCTTGCGGAGCAACGCCAGAAATTTCCGCTCGAGGCCCGCCGCCGCCGGCGCAATCACCTGCGCCAGCCGGGCGACGTGCCGCCGGGCCGCTTTGGTGAATAGTGTTTCGTGCGCTGGCATCGATCTCTAGTAC
>JBAVIH010000590.1:0-12885 GCA_049686695.1 Bryobacteraceae bacterium
ACATGCCGCCGCGGCCACCTCGGCCGGCGTGCGGCGCGGGCAGATCCTTGCGCGGCAGCTTGTCGGCGCGCGTGGCGGCGTTGTAGACGAACGCGGCTTCGATCACGGCCATCTGTTCCATGTCCTCCCGCTGGATGCGATCGTAGACGTCCATGTTGGTGTGGTGCGTGCGCGTTTCGTAATCCATCGGGTCCTGGATGAACTGGAAGCCGGGCAGTCCGACGCCGTCGAAGGATTGGTGATCGGTGCCGCCGGTGTTGCGGATGGTGACGATGCCGGGCGTGAGGTCCTTGAGCGCGGCGAACCAGCTTTCGAAAATCGGGCGCGCCATTTCGTTGCCTTGCAGGTAGATGCCGCGAATGCGGCCGGTGCCGTTATCGATGTTGAAGTAGCCGGAGAGTTTTTCGTGCTCGGCGGTGGGCTTCATAACGGTGGGATCGGCGAAGTGCTCTTTCACATACGCGGCCGACCCGAGTAGCCCTTCCTCCTCGCCGCCCCACAACGCCATGCGGACGGTGCGGTCCATCGTGAGGTTGGCCGCTTTCAGGATGCGCACCACCTCCATGGCCAGCGCTGCGCCGGCTCCGTTATCGGTGGCGCCGGTGCCGTAGTGCCAGGAATCGAAGTGGCCGCCCACCATCACCAACTCGTCGGCTTTGGCGCCGCCCGGAATTTCGGCAATCACGTTAAACGAATCCGGGTTGTCGGTGATGAAGCGGTTCTTGATGTCGAAGGAGAGCTTCACCGGCACGTCGTGCTGCAGCAGGCGGGCGATGCGGTTGTAGTGCTCGGCGGCCAGGATGACCTGCGGCGGATTGTCGGTGTGTTCGCGGTTGGCGCCGCCGCCGACCAGGGTTCCGCTCTCGCCGATGCTGGAGATCTGCACGATGACCGCCGGTTTCTCTTCCCGCCAGTACGTCTGCTGCCGCTCGCGGAAAGCGCGCATTTCGATGTAGTTCATGGCGGGCTGGCCGGGAGGGCCGCCGCGTCCACCACGGCCGCCACGGCCGCCGCCGGGGATCGCGTCGAGCATCATATCGTTGAGCTCGTCGGCGGTGTAGCGACGGGCGAGCGGAGTGGTGGGGAAGGCCAGCTCGCGCGGCGCGGAAACCAGCACGATCTTGCCTTCCAGCTTGCCGTGGAACTTGTCCAGATCGGCCGGCGTCGCCATCGGCGCCAGGATAGCCTCGCCGGTCAGCGGGCCGTCGGTGCCCAGAGTCCACGCCACCGGCATGGCGATGATGGGCTGATACGTAGGTTCGACCATGCTGGCCGCGAAGTAGTCGTTTTCCCAGCCGTTGCCGAAGGGGCCCCACTTCTCGAGATGGGCTTTGCCGATTCCCCAATCCTGAAGCTGCTTCACGGCCCAATCGCCGGCGGCGCGGAATTGCGGCGAATTGGTCAAGCGCGGGCCGTAGCGGTCCGTGAGGTTGTAGAGAATGTCCATTACCTTGGAGTGTTCGTACTCCTCGGCCTTGATCTTGTGGATGGCGTTCAGGTCGACGCGTTCCGGCGGCTGCGCGAGGATCAGCAGCGGAACGATAGCGAGCAGCGCCGAAATGGCAAATAGAAGTTTTCGCGGCATACGGCTGAGCATATCAAACTGTGCGTGCCAAAGTGCGGCGCGCGGGCACGCCGGACAAAAAGCGCGTTGCAACGATTGGGCGCAGCGCGTCCGCGCCATTTCGGAGTAGCCACCTGGGGTCCGGTGCGCGTAAGATAGAAGTATGGCCCGAGGTTGGGAAAGCAAGTCGGTCGCGGCGCAGATCGACGCTGCTGAGAACCATAGGCACCGCGCCCAGAAACACAAAACACTCTCTCCAGATCGGCTGGAACTCATCCGCAAGAAGGAAACGATTCTTTTGTCGCGCACGCGCATCGTGCGGGAACTCGAATCGGCCCAGAACCCGCGTTACCGGGTTGTCCTGGAAAAGGCTTTGGCGGATCTGGACACGCAGTTGTCGGACATCGTCTCCGTTTGAGACTCCCTAGAGCGGGGCAGGGCACAGCGCTCCGCCCGCCGGGGGTGCAGGTGTGCGCCTATTTTGAGCCGAGGCTGAAACTGCTCTTGCGGTGAACCACATCTTTGCGGGTGGGGACCGGTTCGGAAATACCGGCATTGGCGAGTGAGTGTTTCCGCTACAGACTCTGCGCGGGGCGGCCGATAGATACTCTGTGAACCGTCGCGCTGCGATCGTGTCGGCCGCCCTGGCAACCCTCGCTATCGTCGAAGGCGTGGAATATCGTCCAGGCGCCAAGCCATGCTGGCCCCCCTCAGAACCGGCTGGGGCGGTAGCCGGGGCGGGAGCGGATGCGGTACTTCTTGCCGACGTCGCTGACGATCTCGACGGTGATTTTGCGAAAGCCTTCGTTCGGATTGGCGGCGGGGTAGTAGGCGATGGTGTAGGAGTTGCTCATGTCCTCGCGGATGTCCTCGAAGGCTTCCACCTGGCGCTGCCAGGTGCGCGCCCAATAGGCCTTTCCGCCGGTGCGCTGGGCGATGCGGCGGAAGACGCCGCTCGAAATGGGGTCTTTGTTGACCTCGTTGGTGGAGATGACGTAAATCGGAATGCCTTCGTCTTCGGCTACCGCGCGCACGTCGTCGGGGGCGATCATGCTGGCGTTATCGGGGCCGTTCGAAAACACGATCACGACCTTGCGGCCGGGCACTTTGGCGGCGTCGCGCAGGGTCAGCAGCAACGCGTTGTAGAGCGCCGTGTCATCGCCCGCGACGGCGTTGCGCAGGCCGTCGATGGCATCGCCGTGCTCGCGCGTCAGCGAGGCCGCGCGCGAAAGGTTGCGGCTGAAAGTGTAGACGGCCACCGAATCGGCATGGTCCAGGCCGCGCACGAAATCGGCGATGGCGTCTTCGGCGTAGACGAAGCCGCGGTACATGAAGTTGCTGGTGTCGAACAGAACGAAGACGTTGGTGCCGACGAAGGCGTCGGGACGCTCGATGCCCGGCACGCCGCCCTGGTGCGCATTCAGCAAGGGCGTCGCCGTGCCGTCGGCGCCGATGGCCACCGGTGTGCTGGCGCCTTCGGCGAAGGTGGCGATCTTCTGCGGGATGCCATCTTCGAAGATGCGGAAGTCAGCCGGCTTGAGGCCGTTGATGTAGTGGTTTTTGCTGTCGGTGACCTGGAAGCTGTGCACCACCATGTCCACCTTGACGCGGAAGACGGGCCGCTGCGGCTCTTGCGCCCGCAGCAACGTTCCGCCGGCGGCGGCAGCCAGGAACCCTCGTCTGGACAGTGTCATTGTGGCCTCCCTGCGGGGTATTCCCGAAGGACCGCTTTTTGATCGGCCGACGCGCCGCGCGCGTGCTCGCGGACGTCGTCGCCGACCGCACGCAGCGACCGCAACACGGCGGGCCAGTCCTCCAGGTGAGAAGCGAAAATGTGCTCGACCAACTGCTGGGTCCATTGGGGAATGCGAACGTTGAGTTGGGCGGGCCGCAGGCTCAGTTCGTCGGCTAAGGCGACCCAGTACAGGTTATTCGATTCCCAACTTTCGGCCAGGATGCGGCTGGAGTAGCCCATCAGCGTAGGGAAGGTGCGCAGGTTGAGCAGTTCGGGCCGGTAGGAAGTGGCCAGAGTCGGTTTGGGCGCTCCGAAGGCTCGCGAAATGGCGGGCAGGCTCACCTGGCTGGGAACTTCGCTCGAGAGGCGCTCGATCCGGGCGCGCAGCGGGGAGGGATCGGCGTCGCGCGCCGGCTCCAGGGCGCGGCTGAGCCAGTACAACTCGGCTGGAGTGACCTGGTCGACGGCTTCCTTGACTTGCCCCTCCTCGATCAGGCGCCGCACCTGGGCGGTGCGCACGGGCGCGGCCAGCCGGCCCAACTCCGCTATCGCCGCCTCGCGCGCCGATTCATCCAGCGCGGCCTCGGCCAGCAATTCGCGCCCGTACCGCAGATTCAGTCCCACCCAATGCATTTGCGCCGGGGTGACGTTCCACCAGCGCGGGATTTTGGCGCTCAAAATCATTTGCGGAACCAGATCGCCCCAGATCAGCGCCTGGGTCTGCGCGGGCACCAGGAAATTCTGTTCGGCTTCAGCCAGCGCGTACGGCAAAGTGGAAAGGGATCCCACCAGGCGGCCGCCGCCGTTGGAAGGCCAGCCCGAGCCGTAGGGTTCGGTGGGCTTCCACAAAAGGGCTTGGCTTTCGCCGCCGATGAAATCGTGGCTGCGGACGAAAACCGGATTGGTGAAGAGCACTTGAGCGCCAGGCGGAGCGTAGTACGCATAGCTCAAGCCGAGCAGGGAATCGCGGAGCAGCGGCGCCAGCAGTTCCGTGAGTTCCTTGAGGTGGGCTGGGTCGCCGGCGGCCTTCTCGATGGCCAGCCGCAGGTTCAGTTTGCGCTCGCCGTCGAGGTGCTTGCCGCTCCAGAAGCCAAAACCCATGGCACTGCGTTCGCTGAGGGTGAGGGGCGCGCGCGGCAGCGGCAACTCCGCGATGCGGCCGGCCAACTTGGCCAACTGCGCGGAGGCGGCCTTGTCCGGGCGCTGGCCGCTCTCGAGCAAATCGCTCAACTGGAACAGGGTATCGAGCGGGATCAGATGCTGGGCATCCAGAATCCGCAGCATCTCCTCCTCCAGCTCCTGGCGGGTATCGAGATCGTCGGATTCGGCGGCGCCGGCCAGCAGGGCGGCCATCCGCTCCTGGGGTCCGGCGGTGGAATCGGCGGGCTTGGCCGCCGCCCCGAGCAGCGCCTCGAAGCCGCGATGGCCGGCCTCGAACGCGTCGCGGGCGGAATGCACACCGGCGAAGCGGGCGGCGATTGCGGCGAAGGCCGCGTCGGCATCGCGGTCCGCGATGGTCTGCTGGCGGACCAGGATCTGCCACAACGAGATCAGAGCCTGGAACATTCCGCCGGCATCGGCGCGCAGGGCCGGCTCACGCAGCCGGGTGAGCGCCTCGGCGGTATCGAGGAATTGGTCGATGGACTGATCGCTCAACTGCGGCGATTCGCTGAACACCGCGAACTGGCTGCCGTAGGTGTGCCACGAGTGAGCCAGGCGCTCCACCGTGGCCGCCGCGAGCGGGGTGGCGCGGTTGCGATCGATGTCGGTCAGCGCCATGAAGATTTTGAGCGGCTCGTTTTCCACCGTCTTGCGGCACAGCCCGAACAGGGCTTCGAGCAGGTCGTCGGGTTCTTTCCAGGCGGAGGCCGACCGGGTCAGCTTGCCATCGTAACGGGCTTGCGGGTTGTTGGTGAACAGGCCCTTCCACACTTCCAGGTTGCCGGGCACGTGCGGTTTGCCGCCGGGGTCGAGCTGCAGCCGCGTGGTCAACAGCATCATGTCGCTATTGGAGCGGAACACCGGGCGCGCCGGGCCGGGGCTGGTGACCCTCCCGCGGACCGCGGCGTATAAGCGCTTCATGCGCGCCGGATCCGTCAAGTAGTCGCGCACCGGCGTGTTGATGCGGGCCAGGGCATCGAAAAGGCTGGCCAGCCAGCCATCGTCCCTGGCCAGCAGCTTGGAGAAGAATTCCGCTCCGCGATCGGGCGAGACGCCCACCAGTTCGCCCCAGGCCGCCGCCGAGCGGGCGCCGCCGGGAACCACCGCTTTGCCGTCGCGCAACTCGAATTCGCCGCCGAAGAAATCCAAAACATGCGCATACGCCCGCAGATGAGCCAGCGTGCCGGAATCGTGCATGGCGGCGGCAGTGCCCGGATCCAGCTTGGACAGCCCCAGATACAGGCGGCACAGCGAAGGATCGGAAATCAGCGTATCGACGAGATCGGTCTCCTTGCTCCCCGCCGTCCAGTAAGCCGGACCGAACATCACCGGCACGGGTGTGGGATGAAAATCATAGGTGAAGGGGCGGTTGGTGCGCAGCGCCTCTTCCAAGCGGTTCACCGGGAATCCGGAATCGGTGGTGAGAAAGGCGCGCCCGGCATTAACCGTCTCCAGCACCACCTCCGAGCCGCAGCCGCCGCGCATGCGGAAACCGAGGATGCGCAACAGGTCGGCGGCGTTGGGCGAATCGCAGTTGGGCACCTGAATGGCATACTGCGCGCCGGCGAGTTTCTCGAGCTCGCGCGCCTGATCGAGATACCGGTGCAGCAGCTTGAGGTACTCGGTCTGTTCGAGCGTCTCGTTGCTGCGCGAAGCCTGGTAGCCGTTGGTGACGATATTCCGCGCCAGCGCCGGCAGCACGTTCTCGGGCGCGGCGTCGGTCGAAATGGCGGCCATGCGCGCGAAGGATCGCATGGGTCCTGGTATCGGAACGGTGGGCCACGGCTGGGGCGGCTGGCTCGAAGAGACGGGCAGCGGCTTGCCGGTGATGGCGCGATAGGATTCTCGATCGCGGGCCAGCGCCTCGCCGTCTCCGGCCAACAGGTCGAGGGTCACCAGGCGGCGCGCGACTCCGGCTTTCTCCGCCGCCGCGCCGGCCCCATGCAACTGCGCCAGGAGCCTCGCATACATGGCGTGCGCCTCCGGTTGGCCGTACTGTTCCAGAAACTCCGCGTAGGCTTTGAGGGCGGCCGCGCTGGTGGGATTCTTCTGCACGGCTCCAGCCAGGATGGCGCGCGTTTCACTGGCATCGCCGGCGGCTTCCGGTTGGCGGATCTGCGCGGGATTCTGCCAGGCCGGCAGAACGGAAATGGGAAACAGGCAAGCAGCCGTTACGACAATCGACCACAGCTTCATCGATCCCTCCCCGACTGTCCAATCACTCTACCACGTCCTGGCATGACGTGGAGACTCGGGACGGCATTGCGGCGGGGCGCGCCGGCGGAGCGGAGGCCATGCGCAACCGGGTTCGCCTTGGGTTCGGGAGAGGGTTCGTCGAGCCGGTTCGCGCTCATGCGTGCTAATCTGAACCTTTCCGGCTGGTCTTGCTTCACGATCCACAGGTGGACTAAGGCGAGATTTTGAGTTGGGGGTGCGGAGTGCCTCGTTCCACGGCCGTTCGCGCGGCCGCCCATGCGATCCCGGTATTGTTGGCTCTTGCTTTCGCAGCGAATGCGACTGCCCGGCAAACCGATGAGAACGACGTCATGGCGCCTGCCGGCCCATGCAAGGAACTTGGGGAACTGCTGCACGGCACGGCATGGGTCGAAGAGCTGGCCGGCCCGGTCTTCACCTCCGAGGCCGAGATACGGACTCGCCAGAATCACTACGAGAGAATTTACGCTTGCCTCTCGGATCTGCAAGAGCTGCGAGGGCTCATCGGGCAAGAGTCCGGGTCGGACGAGTTAAAGGAGCTGAAGCAATTGGTCGAGTGGTTGGTGCTGTTCACCGGGACGCCCGAAAACACGGTTCTGCCGCGCCTCACCGTGCTCAACCCGGCCGCGCGGGATTCGCTCAGGGAGTTCCTCGACACCGAGCGGGTACTCGTCGATTTGCAAACCAGCACCGACCCGGCGGTAAGACGCCTGAGAGACGCGGGCCTCGAGGCGCCGCGAGGCTTCATCTATGTGCGTTTTTTT
Source organism: Bryobacteraceae bacterium (assembly GCA_049686695.1). Classification (GTDB taxonomy): domain Bacteria; phylum Acidobacteriota; class Terriglobia; order Bryobacterales; family Bryobacteraceae; genus Bog-375. Next base: position 7,439 of record JBAVIH010000590.1, read on the forward strand.
CGCGACCGGGACCATCTGCCGGAATCGTTGAAGGCGGCTTTTTCGGGCGAGGCTGTCGCCGGAGTTACTCTCCCAGGGGGGAGATACATCGCGATTCTCAAGAAGGGTAGCGGCACCGATGCCGAACAAAGGCTGGAACAACGGGAGACTCCGAAAACGCTGTCGCACGAATTGGTACACGCCTATATCAACGCCAGATTCCCGGCCACGAAAAGATCTCTCCCCAGGTGGTTTCAGGAAGGAGCGGCAATTTATCTGAGCGGCGGCGGCCACGCCGATCAGGAAGTTGCGGTAGACGCCAGCGGCTCCACCGAGATTCGAAGGATCGAGCCCACCGAAGACTACCGTGGATTCGGACTCGCGTTCGCGTACTTAGAGAACAAGGTTGGTAGATCTCGACTGGATCGTGACATCCGGGAGACGGTTGAGAAGCAAGATGCCGGCATTTTGCTCGCCGATGTTTCGGCGGCTACCGACGAGGACCTCATGGCCAAAGCGAGGAACTGGGACACTCGCAGGGAACTTCTACCCTGGGCGGGATTCCTTGTGCTGCTCCTGGCTCTGGGCGCAGTCTTCCGCCAGTGGTTGTCCAATCCGTTGTCCAGCCCGCAACCTGCTCGCGTCGATCCAGCCCATGCGGTGCGGACGGGCGCCGCTCTCGAGGATCGCCGTGACACGGCACTGCCCGCCGACTGTACGGTAACGCCACTTACGCCACGGGAGCTGATCGATTACTTCCACAGCATCGTCGGACACCGTCACGCCCCGACCGCGGAGGAACTCGAAGAGGCGAAGCGCATGTTGGACTTGTACGGCGAGGACGCGTCCATGCAAATCGTCAAACAAGTCGTTTCGCTATGGGAGCGTCATGGACTGGAGCCGCAGAGCTTCCAGCAACTTGACGATGTGCTCGAGATATTGCTGGCCGCCAATCGTCCCGCCGAATAGGGCAAGCCGCGCCGGCAACGGAGCAAATCGGGCACAACGCGAAATTCAAGAGCGTAGCGCTGCGCGGGCCGGGTGGGCCGGCGCCTGCGGGCGGATTGGCGCCGCAAAAAAAAAGCTGCGGGGGCCGGGAGTACCCGGCCCTGCGCAGCGTGGGTCAAGCGGGCAGATTCGTTTGACTCGTTTCGGACGCTTACTCGATGGTGGGGCCGAAATAACCCTGGGCCAATGCCGGTTCGGCCTCGAGGGCCTTGCTCCAGCAGGAGCGGGCTTCTTCGCTCTTGCCGGACGATTCCAGAATGCGGCCGAGGTTGAGCAGGGCTTCCGGCATATCCGGCTGGAGCGCCAGCGCATCCCGGTAGAGGCGGACGGCCTTTTCCGGCTGATCGGCCTTTTCGTACATCAACCCGGCGTTGTAAAGGATCTCGGGCGAACGCTCGCCGAGGTCGATCAGGCGCACGTGATGTTCCAGCGCGGTGCCGAAATCGCTGGCCTGGATTGCCAGGGCCGCGATGCCGCGCAGCGCATCGACGCTCTTGGGATCGGATTCGAGCATCTTGTCGTACAGCCGCTCGGCGTGTTCCTTATCACCCATCCCGGAATAGGCGAGGGCCAGGTTAGCCTGCGCTTCGGGCCAATACGGACGGTACTTGAGGCAGCCTTCGAAGGCTTCGACGGCGCCGCGGAAGTCTTCCCGCTTGAGCCGCAGATAACCCATCCGGAAGCGCGCTTCCTCTTCCTTGGGGGCGCGTTCGAGCACCTGGCGATACCAGCGTTCGGCCTCGTCGTTCTGGCCGGCGTGTTCGAGCAGGAGGGCGACGTTCCACATCGGCGCCAGCGCATCGGGCTGGGCAGCCATGGCGCGATCGTAATCCGCGCGGGCGGCGGCCATGTCGCCCAATTGTTCGTGCACGACGCCGAGGTTGGTGTGCGCCTCGGATGATTGCGAACGCAGCTTGATGGCTTCCTGATAGGCTTCCGCGGCCGGCTGCCAGCGTCCGGACTTCTGGTGCGCCAGGGCCAGGTTGAACCAGGCTTCGAAGTGGCCGGGGACGGCGTTGACCAGGAGGTTGCAGAACTTGGCGGTGAGCGCGTGTTCGTCGGAGGCGGCCGCCCAGGCTGCCAGCCCTTCGAGGGCCACGGTGGACTCGGGCTTGAGTTCCAGCAGCCGCTCGGAGTATTCCCTGACCATGTCGAAGTCTTCCTTCGACATGCCGATCAGCACCAGGTTCGCCAGCGACTCTTCCGAATCCGGATTGCGTTCGATGATCTTCTGGTAAATCGCCGCGGCTTCGTCGGCGTGATCGAGGGATTGCAGCGCGGCGGCCTTGCCGAACAAGGCGTCTTCGTGCTGCGGCGCCGTCGCCAGGCAGTGCTCGAAGCTGAACAGGGCGCTCTTGGGATCCTCGAGGCGCAGGTGGCACACGCCCAACCCGAGGTGCGCGTCCAGATGGCCGGTATCGAGGGTGGAAGCCTTGCCAAAAGCTTCGGCCGCTTCTTCCCAGGAGCCGAGGCGCTCGAGACAGACGGCGAGGTTGAACCAGCCCATGGCATACTGCGGCTTGATCTGGGTCAAGGCGCGATAGCTCTTGGCGGCTTCCTTGTAGTCGGCCAACTCGAACTGGATGTGCCCCATCGCCCGGTAGATTTCGGGCGAGGCTTCGTTGGCGGCGATGGCGCGCTGCAACTGTTTGAGGGCTTCATCCCGCTTGCCGGCCAAGTGTAGCGCGACTGCGCGCGCCAGGAAGCCGGGCCCGCTTGTGGCCGGCGATTCCTTTTCCTGAATGTCCGGCGCCGGCCCTCGCAATGGCTGCACCTTTGCACTGGTTCGAATTGGATTACTACTCATGTTCTTCAGACCTCCTTACCGTTCGGATCCGCCTGTCACCAGACGCACCCAGTAGAGGCGCGCGCGCTGATCCGGCGCGCCCAAAAACCCGACTCCGCCGATTGTCAGGCGGTTGTCGCTCCATCGCTCGATGACTTCGCCATCGATGGAGACAGAAAAATCGTTGCCCCGGACGCGCGTGAGGATGGTAACCGCCGCCTTGGGACTGCCCGCCTGCCGGACTGGCGTCGTAACACTCAAGCCCGGCGCGTCTTCGATCACCGAAGACCGCGTGAAAGTGCGGCCCTGCGGCGAATACGAAATAGTTGCGAGGTGGTAGTTCTGCTCGTCGGAGGCGCGGAACAGCCAACTCAGGCTCTTCTGATCGATGCGGGCCAGAAATTCGAAATCGTAATCGATCATGCCGAGCGAGGGGGCGAACAGCGCCAGAGCGCCGGGACGAACGCCCGCAACGTCGACTTTCCAATCGCTCACGCCGCCAACCCAATTGCCCAGGCCGGCGTCGAAGCGGTCCTCCAGACGAATGACTTCGGCTTTCGCCAGTTTCGGCGCGCGGGTCTGCTGGGCCGCCTTGGGCGCGGACGCCTGCGACACGGGAAGCGCCGGCATGCCGCTTTGAATCTTGAAAATGGAGTAACCGAAAGGCGCTTCTTGCGGTTCGAACGACACCGTCGCGAAGCGGGGGATCAGGTCGGACGCCTTAGGCGTTACAGTAACCGCGCGCGTGCCGCTGCGATTCCAGGCGGCGCTCCGCAGGTACGCATCGGTGGTGTGACCCTCGGCCAGGACCACCCCGGGGAGGTTCGACCCGGTCCATTCGATGACGGCGCCGCGCTGCACCATGCGGGTATCTCGGATGGTGCGGCCTACGCGGCGCGCGGAGCCGTGCGCCATGCCCGGCAGCGGTCCATGCACCGGGCCACGGGGCAAGGCTACGGCACGAGCCAACGGAGTGATCAGCGGTATTCGAGACGCCGGCACGCGACCTTCTTTGACGAATACCTGCGGCGTCATGGTGCCGGGCCAAATCAACTCGGGTTTCCGCCGCGCGGCCGCGAACGCGCGTAGCTGCCTCTCCGGGGGCAGAATCGGCTGAATCCCCACAGAGGGTAGGGGCCGTCCTTCATGCCTCGGCAAACTGAGCCATCGGGGCGGCGCTGCGTCGCGCTGGTAGGTGGCTCCGCCCACCGGCTCGCGCTGCGACTCGCCTGGCAGCACGGCCCGCCACGCCCGGCGTCGCGGCAACGGGAATCCGCGCCGGCGGGCTTTCAGGGAGCGCGCCCCATCCCAAGTGCGCGGGGGCCGCTGCGGCGGCACCGTCACCGTCATCTTGTATTCCCGCAGCTCGGGCAGTATGGTTTCAGTTCCTTCCGCGGCGGATCGCAGATACCCGGCGGCTCGCGGGGCCTGCTTTGCTTTCTGGCTAACCGGCCGCGGCGCAAAGAATTCGCCGCCACCACGCACTTCCGCTTCGAGTGCCGGCTGGATGGCGCGCATGTGGTGGACCGGCGGAGCGGGCTCGGGCAAGCGCATGCCCTGATCGAAACTGCGCCGAAGTAACGAGGCGAAGCTTTCCGCTTGCGCCGGCACCACGGACTTCAGGTTCTCACGCCGCCGCATCAGCGTGGCGACTTTGTTGGCTTCCTGCAGCCGGTCCATCCCCAGGCGCAGCCCGTATTGACTACGGTGCTCCCGCGAACAGAAGTCGCCGCCTGCCCCCACCCAGATTCGGCTGAGGGGCCGTCCGCAAAGTTGGCAGGTCCTGGCACTCATTCCCGGTTATTATAGACATACAAATCTGGAATTGCTAGAGTGAAAGGTGTCAGTATTTTTCTGATAACCAAGGACAATTAACGGTTATATATCTAGATAGCTATCGGCTAAAACGTTGCAGATCAGTACCGTTGATTTTGGTTAATAGAGCCAATTTTAGGGTATATCTTGCTTGGATTTCCGGTAAAATTGACCCGTGAAGTGAACAGCCCAGGATTTCATCGGGGCGGAGGTTAACAGCGATGGTCGAGTCAACAGCACGGCGGGAACGCGGCGAGCCGAAATCCGCGCCCGTGGCTACTTATCTATGGGAGGTGCCCCAGAAGCCGGTGGCAGTGCGACTGGCTTTCGATCTGATTGACCGGATGGAGAGCGAAGTTATCGAGAACTTTCGCTCTTTGACGTCAAAAGGATCGGAGATTGGCGGCGTGTTGCTGGGTTCGGTGATTCCCGGCAGTCCTCTGACCGTGATGGTGCAGGGTTATGAGACAGTCCAATGCGATTACAGCCGTGGGCCGCTGTATCGCTTGGCGGATACCGATCTGGCGCGTTTCGAGAGGGTGATTGAGCAGCACAACGGGGCAGGCAACATTCCGGTGGCGGGCTTCTTCCGCGCGCACAGCCGCAAGGGTCTCAGCCTGGACGCGGACGATCTGGCGTTTCTGGACGCGCGTTTCCGGGGTCCCCATCACATCGCCCTGCTGGTGCGGCCGTTTGCCACCAAGACCAGCGTAGCCGGCCTTTTCATCCGGGAAGACGGCGTGTTCCACGGCGAGGCGAGCTATTTGGAGTTTCCGTTCCGGTCCTCGCAATTGACGCCTTCTCTATGGACGCCGCCTGACAGCGCGCCCGCAGCGGCTGCGCCAGCGCCTCCGCCGGC
>JBAVIH010000591.1:0-1667 GCA_049686695.1 Bryobacteraceae bacterium
CGGAGATGTGTATAAGAGACAGATGCAGCGCCGCCTGATGCCTGCATCAGCTTCCAAACGCTTTATAGAGCGCTGGCGGCATTCGAAGCCGACTTGCACCAGCACATCCATCTGGAAAACAACGTTCTCTTCCCGCGGGCGATCGAGATGGAACGTTCGCACTAAGAGTTGGGCGCCCATGGTTGCCACTGCCGCACCGCGGCCGATCAAGATCCGGAAGAAGCTGGTGAAGCGCGCTGCCAAGGACCGTTCGCAAACGTTGCGCCGCACGTTGCAGCTTGCCTTCCTCGCGCTCAATGTCTGGATCGGCGTCGAGTTTTATCTCTTCGTCCGCTACTACGAAACCGGTGGCCGTTCCGCGTATGCCGTCCGTCCGCCCGGTGTCGAAGGGTGGCTGCCGATCGCCTCCCTGATGAACCTCAAGGTCCTGCTGATGTCCGGCAGTGTGCCTGCGCTCCATCCTGCCGGTATGTTCCTGCTGATCGCTTTTCTCGCTGCATCGTGGGTCTTCCGCAAGAGCTTCTGCGGGTGGCTGTGCCCTGTGGGAACCGTCTCTGAGTACTTGTGGCGCCTGGGCCGCCGCACGTTCGGCCGCAATTATCGCTTGCCACGCCCTGCGGACATCGCCCTGCGTAGACTCAAATACATCCTTTTGGGCCTGTTTCTCTATGTGGTCGGCTCGATGCCGGTCCCCGCGATTCGCGCTTTTCTCAGCGGATCTTACGGGTTAGTGGATGACGTGAAGATGCTCAACTTCTTCCGCTTCCTTGGCTTGACGGGCGGCATCGTGACCGCCATACTGGTGATCGCCTCAGTCTTCATACAAAACTTCTGGTGCCGCTATCTGTGTCCGTACGGTGCCCTGATGGGCTTAGCAGCGCTGGCCAGCCCTTTGCGCATCCGGCGCGATCCCAGCCTTTGCATCGATTGCGCCAAGTGCGCCAAAGCCTGCCCCAACGTGTTGCCGGTGGACCGCCTGATCACGATCCGATCCGCCGAATGCACCGGCTGCCTGGAGTGCGTTTCCGTTTGCCCGGCGGCCGGCGCGCTGTTCCTGTCAGCCCCCCGCGCGAAGCGGGTACCAGCGTGGGTTGTGGCCGCCGGAATCGCCACGCTGTTCCTGGGCGTTTGCGGCTACGCTCGTCTCACCGGTCATTGGCACACCACTCTCCCCGGCAGCACATACTTCGAACTGATCCCCCACGCCAACGAATTCACCCATCCCTGATCGCAGCGGGAGGGGCGGTCGAACCGCGAGCCGGTGTCGCCTTCGTGACCGGCGGCGCCGGAGCGCGCTAAGGACGATCCGTTCCAGAGTAAAGTCAATTACCACTGCTTACAGGTGGAAGTCGATCGCGGCAGCCTGGAAGATCACCATACGCAGCGCGACGAACTTACCAGGCTCCCTCCTTGCCTCCAAACCACCATGTGATTCCAAGAGTCGCGGTATTCTGCTCCTTTTTCAGAGTCCCGAGCGTGTCTGTCAGGAAGAACGGATGGTTGGAAGAATCGCGGCGCCATTCTTCCCGCACTATCAGCCCACCTAGGGCCCTTTGTTCGAAGGTAAGCGTGTTTTCCTTGAGCGCCTGCGTCGTCCCGCTGAAGAGTCCCCCGCGGTCAGAGAAATATTCGGTCCTTGCGGCGATTGCGAACACAGGGGTGAGTTG
>JBAVIH010000592.1:0-2398 GCA_049686695.1 Bryobacteraceae bacterium
TGCCGCATTGGAATTGGGAAGGCAAGGAAGGTCAGGCAATCCCGGTGATGGCTTACTCGAACGCCGAGGAAGTCGAGTTATTCCTCAATGGTAAGTCACTGGGTAAGAAGGCGCGCTTCTCCGATCCGTGGGCGATGCCCGTCAACGCCAAGGTAAGCGAGACCGGTAAGTTCGTCACCAGGTACCGCCGCATCTGGCAAGTGCCTTATGAGCCGGGCATCCTGAAAGCCGTAGCGTATCAGCACGGCAAACAAGTCGCGGTGGATGAAGTGCGCACCGCCGGCGCACCCGCCAAGGTGAAGCTGTCGGTGGACCGCGCCGCGATCCAGGCCGATGGCGACGACCTTTCGTTCATCACCGTGCGAATCGAAGACCAGCATGGGAACCTGTGTCCCATGGTCGATAACCTGGTGCATTTCGATGTTACCGGCGCCGGAACCATCGCGGGCGTGGATAACGGCAACGCCGCCACCGTCGAGCCCTTTCAGGCCGATCACCGCAAGGCGTTCAGCGGCATGGCGCTTCTTATTGTGCGCTCCAAGGCCGGCGAACCTGGCGCGGTCAAAATCGTCGCCACCTCCGAAGGCCTGTCGAAAGACACCGCCGAACTGATCACGAAGCGGCCGAAGTAAGTGGGGCGGGTCCCCTGACCCGCGCCGAGCCCCCTGGCTCGGCTGTCGGACCAGGGGGTTCGACGCGGGCGAGGGCGCCCGCCCCACACCTCGCTTGGTCGCTTTACCTCGATCTTCGAAAGGAGCATGGGAGACGGGGCTGGCCACGAGACACGATGCGTCGCGGCGCATCCAGGCGAACGTCACTGGCGCTTCTCGTAGACCGAAGGATCGATCGGCGTCGCAACCACGTCCGAAACCGAGTGAATCAACAGCCGGGCACCGGCCATGCCCATGTGGCCGAAACCACCCAGGGGACCTGGTTCGTCCTTCGCCACATCGAATCTCCCCGTCAGGCTGGCTGTTACGTGGTAAAGGTAACAATCATAACAGCCCTCCGCCTTCTTCTGCGCCGTGATGTAGTGGTCAAAGCGGCGAAACTCCTTGTCCTGAATCAGCACCAAAGGGTCTCTTGACCTGGTGTCGTTACAGCACCACATCGTTGGTTGGCGCTTCGGCCCCCTCCCGTATTCCAGCCACACCATATCGACCGTTCCGCCGGTGCACTCGGAGGTCGGGAGCGAGAAGTCCTCGAAAGCGATCTTAACGGGACTGCGAACGGTGACGGGCTTGTGGTTGTATTCTTCCGGATGCGCTACGAGCTCGCATGGCGTCGTCTTGACCGGCACAGCGCCTTTGACCTGTGCGAATGGCACGCCAGGCAGCAAGGCGAGATAGACGGCACAACTGAGGAGGCTTCGGCGGTTCATCGTCCACATTGTCGCACCTGCCAGGTGAGCCCAAGAAAACCTGCTGCCGTTATTGGTCCAGGGACTGTTGCGGGCTACAGCGCCTTCACCAGCGCGCTCCCCACCTGCGCCAACGTGGCTTCGACGTCCGGGCGGTCGACTCGAATCACGTGTGCGCTGGGCGTCGTAGGCCGCCAGCGGTCGAACATGCGCGGGGCGGCGAAGCCGGCAAAAATCGAAATCAGCGGGATGCCGGCCGCTGCGGCGACGTGCTGGCCGGCGGAATCGTAACCCACATACATGCGGCTGGCGGCGACGAGCGCTGCGAAGCCCGCGAACGATCCTTCCCAGAACGCCGGCTGAAGGCCCGCGCGGCGGCAGGCATCTTCCACGCGCGCGGCTTCTTCGCCGCCGGCGCCTTTGTCGATCGTCAGCGGAAGACCGGTCGCGGCCAGCAGAGCCAGCAGCTTCTCTTCGAATGGATCCGGCAATCGCTTGGCGGGATTCTCGCCCACGCCCAAACTGACCGTGATGCCCGCGGGCGCCTGCGCCGGCGCAGAGAGCGCAAGGTAAGGGCGGGCGCCCTCCACCTCGAGGGTTTCTCGCGCCCAGGCCTCAGCCAGCTCAGGCAGCGATTGGTTGCCATCGCCGCCATACGTGCGGCTCTCGAACAGGTGGTAGCGTTCGTCGGGACAGATCGGAAGCAGGCCGAGTTGCGTCAAGCGCGAATCCGGATCGAGCACCAGCGCGTCCGCGACGTCGCATAGCGCCCGCAACTCGCTCCATACGGCAAGCCGGCTGCGCAGGTTCCCGCGTTGGTATGCGACCGGAGCGTGTTCCAGGCGAGCGTCGCCGGCGAACAGCTCATAGTTCTTTTGCGGGCCCACGAAGACGATGCGGGCATGCGGGAAGCGGCGTTTGGCCGCGTCCAGCAGCACGCTGGTGACGGCCACATCGGCGCCCAGCGTGACGCGCGAAAGCACGAAGACGCGCCGCGGCTCCACGCTGACGGCGCGCGTGCGCCGCACGCGCCGGTAG
>JBAVIH010000593.1:0-16077 GCA_049686695.1 Bryobacteraceae bacterium
CTGCACGACAGTCAGACCGGTGTAGATGTTGGCCGCGGAGAGGATTGCCGTGCCGCCGCCGCAAGTGGGCGGCATGCGCAAAGTGCCGCAGTGGCTCTTCCTCGGCCACTGGTTCACCGATGTTCTGCTGTCCGACCGCGCTGCCATGGGCGCCAGCGGCGCCAGCATCAGGACGAGCTTCGCGCGCCGCGTGCTGTTCCTCACGGCTGCCGTGCTGTGCCTGGCGCTGGCGATCGTATTCACGATTTCGTTCTTCAACAACCATGGCCTGGAAACGCGCCTGCAAACGGCGGCGCGGGGCAGCATGGCGGTCGCCGCACCCGGCAACAATCTGGCGCCGGTCGACAGCCTGCGCAAACTGGAAGCGCTCCGCCAGTCGCTCGAGACGCTGCGCCGGTACCAGCACGATGGCGCTCCCTTGTTTTACCGCCTGGGCCTTTATGTCGGGAACGATCTCTACCCCGAGGCGTGGCGCATTTATTTCGACCGCTTCCGCCAGTTGCTGTTCGCACAAACTCAGAACGCCATTCTGCAAGGGCTGAGCGGCCTGCCCGCGACTCCGGGACCGGAGTACACTCCCACCTACGACGCGCTGAAGGCCTATCTGATCACCACCTCCCACCACGAGCACAGCACCAGCCAGTTTCTCTCGCCGGTTCTGATGACGTGGTGGGCCAACGGCCGCACCGTGGATGCGGAGCGCCAGCAGCTTGCTCAGAAGCAATTCGATTTCTACTCGGACGTACTCAAGGAAGGGAATCCGTACTCGGAAGCGAACGACGCTTTCACGATCGAAAAAGCGCGCCGGTATCTGAACCAGTTTGCCGGCACCGAGCGGGTCTACGCTTTCATGCTGTCCGAAGCCGGCAAGACCAATCCGCCCATCAATTTCAATCGACAGTTCGCCGGATCGGCCCCGGTGGTGCTGGAACCGTACGAAGTGCCCGGCGCGTTTTCCAAGGGCGGCTGGGCTTTCATGAAGGACGCCATCCAGCACGCCGACCGGTACTTCAACGGCGAGAAGTGGGTGCTCGGCGACCAGGCTTCCGCGAATATCGACCGCGTCAAGCTGGAGCAGGACCTGCGCGCCCGCTACAACGCCGACTTTATCCAGCGCTGGCGGACCTACGTCAAGTCTGCCTCGGTGGTCCGCTACGCCAGCCTGGCGGACGCTTCGCAGAAGTTGATGCAGCTTTCCGGCAATCAGTCGCCGCTGCTCGAATTGTTTGCGCTGGCGTCGCAAAACACGGCGGTAGACGATCCGGACGTGAAGTCGGCGTTTCAGCCGGTGCAGACCGTGGTCCCGCCGGAGAGCACCGATAAGTTCATCCAGCCGCCGAACCAGAACTATGTCACCGCGCTGGTGAACCTGCAGGCCCAGCTCGATACGATTGCCAGCCAGGGTGGAACCCCAAGCGACGCGGCGGCGGCCCCGGTGCTTCTCAAGGCCACCGACGCCAAGGTCACCACGCGCACGATGGCGCAGGCCTTCCGCATCGATTCGGAAACCCATCTCGACGCCACGGTGCAGAAGCTGCTGGAAGACCCGATCGTTTACGTGGAAGGCATGCTGCGCGCGCTGGGGCCGGCGGAGTTGAATGCCAAAGGCAAGTCGCTGTGCGGACAGTTCCACGCGGTGTTGTCCAAGTATCCGTTCAATACCAACGCGACCGTGGAGGCCACCGTGGCGGACGTCAACGGGCTCCTGCGCAAGCCCGATGGCGCGCTCTGGAGTTTCTACGATCAGAACCTGCAGAAGCTGCTGGTCAAACAAGGATCGCAATTTGCCATCGGACCCTCGGGCGGAGTGAACCCGGCGTTCCTCGCCTTTTTCAACGCAGCCACGGCGTTTTCAGACGCGATCTACGCGGGCGGCGCGCAGGACCCGCATTTCAGTTACATGCTCAAGCCGGAGCCTTCGGAGAATATCCAGACGGTGAACCTGCAGATCGATGGGCAGGGCCTTAGTTACTCGGGCGGCGCGGCCACAGCCAAGCAGTTCACCTGGCAAGGGGGCGGATCGCACGGCGTGAAAGCTTCGGTCAAACTCGGCGGCCCGGACATCTCGTTCTCGGATGCGGACGGCCTTTGGGCTGTATTCCGCTTCTTCAACCGGGCCGACCATTGGACGCCCGCGGGCGGCGGCTATTCCCTGGAATGGATCATCCGCGCGGGCAAGGACCCGATGAAGGTCAACGGGAAGCCCCTCATCGTCCACTTTGAACTTGACATGGCCGGCGCGCCGGCAGTTTTCCAGGCCGGCTATTTCTCGCACCTCGCCTGCGTAGCAGACGTCGCGCGATAGCGGGGTAGTTATGTCCGAACGTATCTCAAAAGTATCCGTCGGTATCGAAGTCGGCGACGGCACGCAGCCAATCCGGAGCGTGCCGGAGGCCGACACTCCATTTCGCATCCTTGTCCTCGGGGATTTCAGCGGCCGCGGTCTGCGCGGCGAGCGGTCGCCCATCGCCGGGCGCCGCCCCGTGGCGGTGGACAGCGACAATCTCGACCAAGTGCTCTCGTCGTTTTCGCCATTCGTTCAGCTTCCGCAAGGCACGCTGCGATTCCGCGCGCTCGACGACTTTCATCCCGATCGCATCTATCGGCGCTCCGCCGTTCTTCAGAATCTTGCGAACTTGCGCAACCAGCCCGCGCCCGTTCCGGCGGCGGCTGGGGAAAAACCGCAGCCCGCCGCGCCGGCGAGCGTGCAGTCGGGCCGGAGTCTTCTCGAAAGCATGATGGAGCAGTCCGACGAAGAGCCGGCCGCGCGCGTGGTGGAGGCTCCCGATGCGATGGCCGAGTTCATTAAGAGAGCCGTCGAGCCGCATCTGGCGCCGCGCCAGGATCCCCGGCAGAAGGAATGGGCCGCGCGCGTCGATGCCGCAGCGGGCGAGCAAATGCGTGCCGTTCTCCACCACCCGCATTTCCAATCGCTCGAAGCCGAATGGCGGGCGCTTGCCATGCTGGTCGACCGGTTGCAGCCGGACACCGACCTCAAAATCTACGTGTTCGATGCGACACTCGAGGAGTTGATGGCCGATGCCCCGGCGCTCGAGCGCTGCCTCGGTGGTTCTTCGGCTCCCTGGGCGCTGATCGTGGGCAACTTCGTTTTCGGCCGCTCCGCCGAGGATGCCGCCAGGCTGAAGTGGCTGGGCAGTCTGGCCGCGTCGCTGGGCGCGCCATTTCTGGGCGAAGCGGTGCCTCCTTCCGACCCCAGCCCAGGCCCGCAGTGGCACCAGCTCGTCCGGTCTCCGGAGGCGCGGTTTCTCGGCCTCGCCTTGCCGCGATTCCTGCTGCGCCTGCCTTACGGGAAAGACACGACGCCGGCGGAGGAGTTCGAGTTTGAAGAGATGCCGGAAAGCGTCCACGCGGATTATCTGTGGGGCAACCCGGCTTTCTTTTGCGCCTGCGTCCTCGGCCTGGCCTTTCGCAGCGATGGCTGGCAAATGCGCCCTGCGCTCTATCGGGAAATCGGAAACCTGCCGCTGCACATCTACCGTGCGGATGGCGAATCCGTGGCCAAGCCGTGCGCCGAGGTGCTGATGACCGACACGGATGCCGAGTTCATCTTGAGCAACGGATTCATGCCGCTGGCCTCGATGAAGGATCGGGATTCCGTCCTGCTGATCCGTGTCCAGTCCATCGCCGATCCACCCGCGCCCCTGTCCGGCAGGTGGGCCGGTCACAGCTAGAGCGCATTTCTCACGGCCACTCGACTCGTGGCGCGGCGGGTCTCGGAAAGCAGACTGGCAGGCTACAGGGCGCCACCGGGTTTAGTCGGGGAGTCCGCAGGTTTCGCGGGCTGGTCCGCGGGCTTGGGTGCCGGGTCAACGGGCTTGGCCGATTGCTCGGTGAGCTTGGCTGGCGGGTCTGCGGGCCCGGCTGCCGGGTCTGCCGATTTGTCGGCCACGGCGGTGGGCTTGAGGCCGGCTTTGGCGAGGATCGCATCTACGTATTCGCGGGTTTCCCGAAGATCCGGCACGCCACCGGATTCGTCAACCGTCTTTGGTCCGGCGTTATAGGCGCCCAGAGCCTGGGGCAGATCGCCCTTGTATTTCTCGAGGAGCTGCTTGAGGTAGCGGGCGCCGCCCTCGAGATTCTGCTTGGGATCGAAAGCATTCGCGACGCCCAACCCGGCGGCGGTTTCCGGCATGAGCTGCATCAATCCCTGGGCTCCTTTGACAGACACGGCGCATGGGCGAAACGCGGACTCCTGCCCGATCAAGGCGCGAAGCAATTTGGGATCGAGGCTCTGCGCTTTCGCGGCGTCTTCGATCAGCGGGTTGATCAGGCTGTCGTCCAGGGGATCGCAACCCGGCGGCTCGGGCGTCTCGGCCGGCGGTTGCCCGTCGAGCGGCATCAACCACAGCCCGAGATTCTCGGCTTGTTTGCGAATCGCGGCCCGCTGCAGCGCGATGGCCGCTTGCTGCATCTCCCCGGCGGTGGGGGGCGGCTTCGTTTTCACGGCGGTGGCCGGCGGCGAATTGTCCGCGGCCGGCGGGTTTCGAACGGCCGGCGCGTTCGACCCTGCGGGAACAGGCGGACTCTGCGCCAACAGGTAGTTGGTTACGCTACATAACAACATCAAGGCGGCCAGAAGGATCCACCGGGAAAACGGGGGCACGTGCGCAAACACCCAGCGGAAAACCAGCGCCGTTGGCTTCGATAACCGTCTCATTCTGCGCCGTCTCGTCGTGCGCCGTTTCATCCCGAACCCTTCACTACTTGATACAGCTATCGGCCGAAACCTCGATCTGCAACAGGTGTGCCGGTCAAGGACAGATGTGACCCGCAAGCCCACATGGAAAGGCGCGCCGCGGATGGCGTAACCTGTTGAAGGCAAAAACCCTTTACAATAGGTACTTATCTTGCCGAGGATTTGTGAATGCGAACTCCAGCCGCTCTCTGTCTATTCGTTCTGATGTGCTCCGCAGGAGCTTACGCGCAGGCCATTGCCGGATTTGGCGCGATTACGGGAAAGGTGCGTGACATATACGGAGATGGCATCCCGGACACGACGGTTACCATCACGAACCGGGCGCTGGGTTTGCGGCTGGTATTGACGACCACCGACGATGGCGTCTTCTACGCGCCCGCGCTGGCGCCGGCCGCCGGCTACGCGGTGAAGGTGACACGCAAGGGGTTTACCGGTTGGAACGCAGCCGACCTGAAGGTGCCCGTCGGCGAGACGGTGAACTTCCACATCACGTTGCAGCAGACCGCGCCGGGCGCGAAAGCGCAGACCGCCGTAGCGCCCGGTGTGCAGGACACCAAGAGCGGTATCACCGATCTGATCAGCCGCGATGCGATTGAGGATTTGCCGCTGAGCGCGCGGCGCGTGGAATCGCTGGTGGCGGAGGCTCCGCTGGCGGCGCTGGGCGGAACACCCGACACCATCGGCTTCCGCGGCAGTCCGTCCTCTGACATCGCGGTGGTGGACGGATTGGACGCGAGCGACGGGTACTTCCTCAACAAGGCGGACCCGCTGCGCGCGTTTCCGGTCGAGGCGGTGGATAGCGTCCAGGTAATCGCTTCCACGCCGCCGCTCGAGTACAAAGCCACCGGCGGCATTGCCAACGCGGCCACCCGCACCGGCACGGAAGATTTTCACGGCGAGGTGTACGCGTTCTACCGCAACGCCAGTTTCGCTTCGCCGGACCGGTACGATCCGGCTTTCCGGCCTGCCGACAAACAGGAAATGGAGGGAGGGAACGTGGGCGGCCAGGCCCTGGACCGGCTGTATTTCTTCGTGGGCCTGGAAGCGTTGAGCGGCGACTCGCAAGGCATCAATCGCATCACCAACCCGCTGATCGCCGATCCCTACAGCATTGCGGTGCTGCCCTCGCGCTGCGGCGCGCCGGCAACCTCAGTGCAATGCACGGCGGCCGACAAGTTCATCCAGGCGCAGATGAACGCGATCATTCCGCGCTCGCAAAAAACCTTCACCGGCCTGGCCCGCGCCGACTACCATTGGACCGAGCGCAACAGCTTCAGCCTGATGGCGGACGCGCAGCACTACCGCGCGCCCAACGGATATCGGCAACTGGCCGTATCGCCGGACGGCGGCCTGTTAGGAGGCAACGGCAACGTGGGCGAGGAGACGCGGTTCGCGGATGCCGGCTGGACTTCGCAACAGGGATCGAGCATCGTCAACGAGCTGCGCCTCGGGTGGTACAAGGACCGTATCTCGGTGCTGCCCGAAACCCAGCAATGGCCTTCCACCGGCGCGCTGGGGATCACGGTGGCCGGGGTGAGTCTGGGCGGGAATCCCGGCGCGCCGGGCGTTGTTCCCGACGAGCAGCGCTACCAGATCGCCGAGAATTTCACCGTGACATCGGGCGCCAACATCCTGCGTCTCGGCGCGGAGGGCGGGCGCGGCGAGGATCAGGCCCACCAGGTGTACAACCAGCAGGGCACTTACAATTACCCCTCGCTGACGGCCTTTGCGCAGGACTTCAGCTCCAACAAGACCAACTCCAAAGATTACACCCTGTTCACGCAGCAGTTCGGCAATCCGATCCGCAGCCTGGGGACGAAGTGGGTCGGAGTGTATGGGCAGGACGACTGGAAGATCTCGCGCCGGATGCAGGTGGAATTCGGCCTGCGCTGGGACAAGGTGAAATTGCCGCAACCGGACGACTACAGCACCAGTTTCTACGAAACCGAGTACATCAGTTCGCCCAACATGACGCTGCAGCCGCGCGGCGGAATCTCCTATCTGTGGAACGACCGGACGGTGATTCGCGCCGGCTTCGGCATGTACTACACGCCGTTTCCGATGCAACTGATCGACGCCCTGTTTCTGGGCAACGGCCTGTACCAGACCAGCATCAGCGTGAACCCGTATCAGAGCGGCGCGCTGGTGTTTCCCAAGGTGAGCGCAACCGGGACCACCATCCCCAACGCCACCAGCAACATCGCTTTCGCCAATTCCAAGTTTCGCAACGAAAATCAGCAGATTGGAACGTTCTCGATCGAGCGCAGTCTGGGAAAGAACACCACCGTCACTATCAGCTATGTCAACGGCCGCGGCCTGCACTTATGGACGGCGGAGGATCTGAATCTGAATATCTCTTCCATCAATCGAACGTACACGGTCGACAATGCCGCCGGCGCCGCCGTCAATACGGTGATCATGCCGATGTGGAACAGCAAGACCAGCTCGTACTTCGGCCAGGTGTACAACATCATAAACGACGGAGCCTCGTGGTACACCGCCGGGGTGGCGCAGTTCCGCAAGCGGATGTGGCACGGGCTGACGCTGGACGGTTCCTATACGTGGTCGCAGAATCTCGACACCCAGAGCGGACCGCTGATCTTCGGCTCCGTGCCGCTGAGTTCCTACAATGGCGCCTACATTTCGGACAAGGGCAAATCGAATCTCAACCAGACCGAGCGCGGCGTGGTGGAACTGGTGTGGCAGCCGATGCTGACCCGAAGCACGTCTTCGCTGGCGCGCTTCGTGTTGAATGGCTGGCAGTTTTCTGGGATCGCGACGATTGCGACGGGACTGCCGGAAACCGCGCTGGTGCAGGTTCTAGGCCAGCAGTTTACCGGCGTCACGATGGTGTACACCAACTCGATGACCGGCACCGGCGGATGGAATCGCATGCCGCTCGACCAGATCAACAGCCTGTCCACGGGCGACAGCCACCCGGTGAATGCGCGTCTCAGCCGCAGCCTGCCGTTCACGGACAAGATCCGAGGCGAGCTGATGTTCGAAGCTTTCAACGCGCTCAACTCGCAGTTCAATACCAGCGTGAACAACATCGCCTATACCGCTCAATCGGGCGTATTAAGGCCGGTTCCCGGCGCGGGCGTGGGCAACGCGAGCTGGGGCCCCATGGACGGCACCAACGCGCGGCGGATGCAGGTGGCATTTAAGCTGATGTTCTAAAGTGGGGCCGATGGTTTCCTAAAGGACGTGGGCCTTCAGCGCGAAACGCGACAGTGGGGGCTTCGGACGGTTCGGCACATTCTGCATCACCGTGGCACTTTTTGCAGCACCGGGCGGGGATGTGACACTTGCCCCGCCGCCGTCCGCCCACGTAGGCATTAATATCTTCAGCTATTGAGCCCTGTAAATCCGATGGCCAGTGTATTGCTAGGACTTCTGCCATGTACCGGACCAAGCAGTCGCCAATCGAGAGTTCCGGCGTCCATCTACACGGATGGGACGCGCAGGCAGAATCGTGGCATGGGCCCATCCCTTTGGCTCCGTGCAAACGCGGAGATCGCCTTACCGCAAGAATCAGGGCCGCGCGGGGCGCCTTCCAGGGAAAGCTGCGGTGTTCTGTGCCCGGACTGCCCTGCCTCGAGTTCTACACGTCGGTTTACGATCTCAGAGACGCCGGCCTGGCCATCGTTCACCTGGAAGGTCCACACGGCGGTCCGGTCGGGATTTTGGCCGTTGTCCCGCGCGACAGGCGAAGGCTCCTGAGAGACGATTTCGCTTTTGAATTGATGACCCTAGTCAGCTTTCTTGGCTCGCCGATCATCAGTGGTTGCGAGCTCCAAATCAACGACTACATCGAGGAGGCCCTGCGGACGGAACCATCGGCTACACAGGCTTTTGCGGTGGAAACAGCAGAACTGAACTCCGACATTGCCATTGTGCTGTCGGCCCATTTCGAGCACGTGGCGGCGGCAATTCTGGACTGGATGGCTGAACGGGATCCGCAGGACGACGCGATACTCGAAAGCGAAGAGTTCGGCACGCGCACGGTCATCCCCGATGACTGCCCGCCCACGGCGATTCCTATTCTGCCGTTCGACAACAACCTCGTTTGTCAGCTTCACAGCATTCGTTGAGAGACGTTTGCACGCGCTAATGCTGCGTCCTACGGGCCGGCCGGATCTCGTCCTCGAGCGTATTCCGCCGCCTCTCTCATCCATTCGATCGCGCGCAGAATCGCCGGAACATCCTCGAAACCGTACGACAGTCGAAGCTGCCGCTTGCCCTGCGCCACCAGATCGCCCCGCGGGTGTACGCAGTATTCGCCCGGAATGTACATCACGCGCGGCTCCCGCTTTCCCAACGGGCCGTCCACCGCCGTGTCGCCCGTGGTGCGCGTCAGAAACCTGAAGAAGGACGACGACGAGTGGGTTTCCACATCCCGAAACGTCAGGTAGTAGTAGAAGCCCGCCGCGCCACCGCGGCACTCTTCCAAGACATCTCCCAGGCTCCGCTCAATCCCTTCCCGCACCGCAATCGCCTTCTTGCGGTATTCGGCGTTCACCGCGCATATTTGCCCGATTACGTGCCGATCCAGCAGATAACCGGCCATTTCCTGGACAAACAGCGGCGCGCTGAATCCCGTGTCGCTGGTTCTTTGCACCATGGCATTCATCAGCGGACCATCGGGACCCAGCAGATATCCGATGCGCAGCCCCGGCGCCAACACCTTCGAGAGAGTTCCGATCTCGTAAGCGATCCCCACATCGTCGTCAGGCAGCACCGAGACAAAAGGCTCAGCCAGCGGATCGTGCAGAAGCAACTCGTAGGCCAGGTCGTAAAAGATTGGTATCCGCCGTCCCTGTTCGCGCGATAGCCGTACCGCCAGTTGCAGCAGCGCCCTGCGGCGCCTATTCGACAGGATGGTGCACGAGGGGTTATTGACCGTCACCACGTAGAAAAACGCGATCCGGTCTATGCCGCCGCCCAGCGCTTGCAATTTACACTCCAGCGCCGCCACCGCGATTCCCTCTTCATCTTCCGGAACGGCCAGCACTTCGAAGCCTTTCCGTTCGAGCGCGTCGCAATAGATGTAATACATGGGATCGGACGTGACCACGATTCCCGGCGCCATCACCTGCGTCAGTCCGTCGAGGATGCTGGTGGCGCCGCATGGCCCGATGATCAGCCGCCGGCGCGCCACCGCGGTTTCGTCCAGGCATCCGTTCCGCACGCCGGTCAGAAACCCGCGCAAGGATTTCACCAGATTCGCGGAGCCAGCCGGGCCGCCGTAATTGAACGCCTGCCTGTATTTTACCGGGTCGCCGGCGACAGCCTGCGCGGCCTCTGTGAGGAGGGCCACCGGGATAGTCTTCTCGTTTACGTAGCCGATGCCCAGATTAATATCCACACCATCCCGGAAATCGCTGGCGAAGTCTTCCATCATTCGGTTCACTGGAGAGGGCTGGGCCGATGCCCGGCCATATTGGGAGAGGCGGATGTCCATCGGAAACTCCATTCTAGAGGAACGTCTCCGACCCGGCGACGGGCGGCTTCGGCTTCGCGCCCAGGGTCAGTGGCAACCGCCGGCGACGGAACGGTCTGCAACTTGAGCACCGCCGCCTGGCAATCCGGACGAAACTTCGTTCATAATCGCCTGAACGAACCCGCGCACCGCCGCGTCAGCTCCAATGAGCGGAGGGCGCACATGAAACCACTCGTGTACCTTCTGTTGGGGGCGGTGGCCTGGGCCGGCGAGGCCCGGTACGCCCGTTTGGGCGAGTTCCGGGGACAAGTGGATGTGCAATTGGGACCCGCAGACCCCTGGGTCGCGGCGGAACGCAATCTTCCGCTGGTGGAGGGCGCTTGGCTGCGCACCGCATCCGATGCGCGCCTGGAGATCGAATTGGACGATGGCGGCGTCTTCCGGCTGGGTCCGGATTCGCTCGGTGAGATCTCCGACTACGCGCGCCTCTCGACCGGGCAGCGCATCACTTTGCTCACGCTCGATCACGGCCGGGCGTACTTCACCGGCAGCGCGGCGGGCAACGATTCCCTCATTTTGGCGGTGCCGGGCGCGCAGGTCAACTTTCAGCACGCGGCCAAGGTCCGCGTCGACATAGACCCGGACTTGAGCCGGATCTCCGTCCTGGAGGGGTCGGTGCGGTTTTCGTCGCCGGCAGCGGAACTGGACTTGGCCAGTGGGCAGACCGCGCGCGTCGAGCCGGCCAACCCGGCGCGTTTCGTTCTTGACCGCGATTCAGCGGCGGCGGATCAGGACCCCTGGAGTGCCGAGCGCGACAAGGCGCTGGCCAGCACAAACTCCGCGCTCAACGTAGCGGAACGCTACGGACTGGCGGACCTCGATTCGGGCGGCGAGTGGATTCACACCGATGAATTCGGCCCGGTATGGAAGCCGAAGGTCAATGGGTCTTGGGCGCCATTTCAGAATGGACGATGGGCCTGGTATGCCTCGCTTGGTTTCACATGGATCAGCCGCGACCCGTGGGGCTGGCTGCCCTATCATCACGGCCGCTGGGCGCATAGCGGCGAACTGGGCTGGCTCTGGATGCCCGGCGGGAGCCAGGTGTTCAAGCCGGGCGAGGTTTATTGGCTGCGTGGTGCGAAGTTCGTGGGGTGGGGTCCGCTCGCCCCCGGCGAGCCCTATCCGCCGCAACCGGATGGTGTGCCGCAACAGTTCCTGGATGCCTACACAACCTACGCGGCGTTCACCGCCGGGGCGTCGATCATCAACCCGGCGGGTTTCACGGCCCGTCCCAAGGAGCCTTTGAAGGTGGCGACGTTCTGCGCCGCGCTCCCGTCTCCGCCGCTTGAGGCAGCCCGCCTGGAGGCCCAGCGTCCGGTGCTGGCGGCCGGCGGCGCGCGCGTTCTGCCGTTGCTGGCTGGAGTCGCTTATCAGGGCGCGAACGATGACGAACCTGTCCCGCAGTACGCGCCCGAGACTCCGCCCGCGCCCGTAGAAACTCCTGCGCCGGCGATTGCCGACAATCCGCCCGGCCAGCCGGATGATGACGTTCCGGCAGCCGAGCCTTACCCGTTGCTGGCGTTCATCCAACGTGCCAGCCGCAAGCCTCGGGTGACAGCCGCCGTGCGGCCGAAGACGCCCGCGACGACTGCTCCGGCACACGCAACGCCAGCGGGGCTGGCGCGACAGCCGGCCGCGCCGCAACCGTCAGTGGCCCGACGATGGCCGCCGGGCGAGTACCCGTTGTATCGGAAAGCGTCAGAAGACTCCGGTGACCCCAGGCAACAACTGGTGGACCTTGAAACGTGGCGCCAGCGATACCCAATGACGGAACACGAAGCCGACCGCGTGTTCCTCTACGTGCAGGCGTACAACCGGATTGCTCCGCCGCTGCCCGCCGAGTTGGTCGACTCTGCGGCGCCACTACTGGAACGCGATCCACATTCGTGGTTCGACGACAGCGATGTCGGTCCGGTGCAGACAATTGCGGTCCTGTATTTGGTGACGGTGAGCGCTCCGCGCATCCCGGCCGCCAGCCCGAGCCAGTTGCGAGCTTGCCAGACGGCGGCGCGCCGGTTGCTCGCGTATCTGCCGGAGTTCTTCGATGATCGGTTGCGACCTCCTAGCGTCAGCGGGCAATCGTGGGCACAGGCACGCGCCGAGATGGAATCTGCCGCGCGCAAGACATTGGCGCTGAAGAGTGCACTCCACACCGAGAACCGGTGATTGGAGAACTGGGGACTCACTTGCATCACCCCGGCGTAGATCAGTCCCACCCAGTTCCCCGAAAGCGGTCATTGGCTAGCGGGAGTTTACTGAGAACACCCGTGCGCCGTCGCGGCAAAGCTCCCCAAGGTTAGCCCGCCGCCACGGCTTTACACGCTTGCCAAAAGGACACGATGCGGAAGCTTCAGGAGCCGCGCTATTCGCCGAGAGCTTTCTGGATGGCGGCGCGGAGTTCCGGGTCGTCCGGTTTGACCTTGCTGGGGAAAAACGCGACCACCTGGCCGTTCTTGTCGATCAGGTACTTGCTGAAATTCCACGCGGGCAAGTGCCCGGAGGCGCCGAGGAATCTGTAGATCTGCGACTGATCCGGATTGGCCTTGGTGACGACCTTCGAGAACAACGGAAAGTCGACGTCGTAGGTGCGCTTGCAGAAAGTGGCGATCTCCTCCGGCGTGCCGGGTTCCTGTCCGCCGAAATCGTTGCTGGGGAATCCGAGCACTTCGAACGCCTTGCCGCTCATTTCGCGGTGCAGCTTTTCGAGGCCCTCATATTGCGGCGTAAAACCGCACTTGCTGGCCACGTTGACCACCAGGGTGACCTTGCCCTGGAACGCGCCCAGGTCGGCCGGTTTGCCATCGAGATAGGTTGTCTTCAGTTCGTAGAACGATTTCACGTCTCCTCCCGAATCTTGCGCAGTTGCGGCCGGGGCGGCCACGGCGGCAGCCATCGCGAGCAATGTCCAAATGTGTTTCACGGTTGTTTCCTCTCCTGTGCGATCGAGCCCTGGCGAGCCCGAGCAGCTTAGAACCAAGTTAGCCCAAGAGGGCGGGCCGGGTCAAACGGGGGGCGGACCAAAACGACCATTCCTGCGCCGATCCCGAAATAGCCCGCAGAGTCATCCCGATTCACGGAGCGCAACCTTGGGGGGCCGACACGCTCAAAGCGACTCGTGGCGCCGTCAGCCAAATATCTCCGCAAGTGGCAGCGCATTGCCTCCGAAAGCCGTCAAGGGGATGGATTGGGGAGGGCGCAACCGCGAGCTCGATCCGTCGCGGTGAATCACGGTCACGGAGGCGTCATCGGTGTCCACGATCCAGAATTCCGTGCCACCGTTGGCCAGGCCGAGCGAAGCCAGTTCCCGCAGTTGCCGATCGGTATTGGATGGCGACTTGATTTCAATGACGAGCTCCGGAGCGCCGCGGAGGTTGTCTTCCGGATCGATCTGGTCATAGCGCGGTTGCGAAACCAACGCGACGTCGGCGACCCGCAGATCGAACTCCGCAACCGGGCGGTAGGGAAACTCCATCCCGACCTGCCCGAATCCAGCCAGTCGATTCTCCAGGAGGCGCACGAACCGCCTTTGCAAGTGATAGTGTTTTGCCTTGGGCCGGGTCACAGTCACCACCTCGCCATGATGAAGTTCATAGGCGCGGCCATCGTCTGGCATCCGCCGGAATTGTTGCACCGTGATCAGGTCGGGAAGCGCCGCCATGGGATACTCCTTCCACTCTACACTTCCTGCGCAAGGCAAGCCAACTCTCCGAGCTCGAGACTGCTGGAGACTCAAACGGGAGGCGGCGAATGGGGTTAGAATGCTGTCTTGGCTCGAAAGGCCCAGTTGCGGAGGCACTTCATGTCGAAAGTACTGTTATCGTTGATCGTGATGGGCGTTGCCGGGTTGGCGCAAACGCCCCCGGCGCCGGCGGCGAATCCTCCCGCGGCTGCACTCCCGGACGGGCTGTACGCCCACTTCAAGACGTCGATGGGCGACATCGCCATCCAGCTTTACGAGAAAGATACGCCGGTTGCCGTGCGCAACTTTGTGGGGCTGGCCAAGGGCACCAAGCCCTGGAAAGATCCGAAGACCGGAGCCATGGTGCGGCGGCCCTTATACAACAACACGACCTTTCACCGCATCATGCCCAACGGCATGATCCAGGGGGGCGACCCGACCGGCACCGGCGCTCACGAGTGCGGCATCACGATCCGCGACGAATTCCTGCCCGGCCTCAAGTTCAACCAGCCAGGGCGGCTGGCCATGGCCAACACGGGATCGCCCAACTCGGGCGGCTGCCAGTGGTTCATCACCGTGGCATCGCCGATCAAGGATTACGACGGCAGCTACACCATCTTCGGCCAGGTGGTGGCGGGACAGGACGTGGTGAAGGCGATTTCGCGCGTGCCGGGCACACCGCTGGCCAATGGCGGCATGCGCCCCAAGGAGCCCGTTAAGCTAACCAGCGTCACCATCGAGCGCGTAGGCGCCGAACCGGCCGCCCCGCCCGCGAAGAAGACGCCGCCGGCAAAGAAGTAGCCGACGCCGAAGGCCTACGCCGTAGCGCCGAGTTGGTCGACCGTTACCGGATGCGGCACAACACCGCCAAACCGGCTCTGGCGACCACGTCCATATCCCAATCGAGCGAATTGGTCAACATGTCTGCGCCGATGGGGCCATCGCCGCCGTCTCCGACCTGGGCCAGAATATAGCCGAAGCCGGCGCTGCGCAGAACCGCGGTGGCGTCCCTGCGTTGGGGCATCGCGGAACTGGCCAAGGTGGGCGGGGATTTCGTCGCCAGGCGCCAGACGTTGTTCAATTGCCTGACCCAGATTTCCAGCGGTACGCCTTCGCACGGCCCGCCCGAAACCAGGGCGGCGCCATCGGCGATCACGGGAAAGCGGAAATCGACTTCGAGCGCCATTCCGGCTTCGATATCCCGCCAGGTACGCCAGCGGGTGGCGTAGTTGTGATCGAGTGCCAGCGGCGCCTCCCAGAGATTGGGCTGGGCGCTCAGGGTCCAGTCCGAGGCCGAAGGAACGCGCTTCCCTTTCGAGTAGATCTCCAGCTCGGCGACATCCCATTCGCCCGTGTGGGAAGCGGGCAGGCGGAAGCGGACGCCCAGCAGCGCTTCGGCGGGCCAGCGGCCGCTGCGCTGATACATCCGGTTCGCCCAGAAGGCGGCGTGGATGGCATCCGTGATGCGGTCGCCTTCGGCCGATTGCCAGTTCACCGTCACGGCGCGCGCCAGGTACGCATTCGCCACCGAACCGAGCGAGAAGATGCGCGCGTCCTCCGGCGTGTGATCTTCCACCATCCGCGCCACCGGGTATTCCGGCGACTGACGGGTCAGGTAATCCGCCTCGGGTTCGATGCGCAGAGCGGCCTCCAGCGGAAAATCGTGCAGGCGAAAGGTATAATCCGGCGTCCAGAGATTGAGCGCCTGTGGCCAGCAGACGATGGCCTGGAGTGCCACCGCGGCCAACGCCGCGCGCCCGCGCCAGGTGCCCGCCAGCCCGGCTCCCAGGGCCAGTCCGGCCAGCGCCATCGAAGGCATCAAAAAACGCGCGCCCTTGTTGGAAAACCAGGGCAGCGCCAGCAGCAGGGCCGCCGCCAGAACCAGTCTCGTGGAGCGGCTCCGCCATGCCAGCAGCGCCAGGGGCAGCGCCAGCAGAAGCGGGCCGAAGGTTCCGGTAAGACCGTCGCCGAAAGCCAGTTGCCACGGCACGGCGAGCGTCGTCACGTGGCCCCAGGCGGCCAGGTTCTCCGCCAGAACCCGTTCCGACAGGAGGTGAAAATAAGGGTTCGGAAACAGGGCGTTGCCGAGGGGCGCCAACGGATCGCCCGACATCGCCCAATTGCGCGCCAGCCAGGGAACCACGGCCGGCGCCGCGCCCGCCGCCAGCAGCGCCAGCC
>JBAVIH010000594.1:0-34435 GCA_049686695.1 Bryobacteraceae bacterium
GTTCGGCCGCAGTTCGATCGCGGCGCGCCAGTGCGCCAGCGCCTCGGCGGTCCGCCCCTGCGCGTAAAGCGCGTCGCCCAGGCTATCGTGCGCCTCCACGTACTTCGGGTCGATCTCCAGTGAACGCTGCCATTCGGCTATCGCTCCTTGCGCATCCCTGCGCCGGCTCAGGACGAGTCCCAGATTGAAATGCGCCGGCGCATACCGGGCGTCGGCTTGGATTGCCTGGCGCAGTTCGGACAGCGCCTCGTCCGGCCTGCCGAGATCGGCCAGCGCGCCGCCCAAGTTAGTGCGCACGGTGGCGTAATCCGGCTTCAGCGCGACCGCTTTTTCGAATTGCGCCACGGCTTCCTCCAGCCGCCCGTCTGCGACCAGCAGCACACCGAGATCGTTGAATTTCGGCGCCGAGGCCGGATCGGCATCGAGCGCCGCGCGGAGCTGGATCTCGTTGGCTTTCCGCAAATGCGCCGCGGCTTCCTCGCGGCGGCCAGTCATCATCAGCACGGCGCCCAGCTTGCGTTGGGCGAATTCGTCGTCCGGGTTCAGTTCGAGCGCCTGCCTCCACTTTGCGGCGGAGGCCTCATACGCTCCGGTCTTCTGCAGGTATGCCGCGCCGTCCACCAGCCGGTAATAATCGATCGCCGGCCCGCCGATTTTTTGCAAGCCATCCGGCGCGATGTTGACGAACTCCGGCAGATTCACCGCGCGGTTGGCAGCGGTTGCGTTCTCGATCAGAATGGGCGGGCTGTCGTTGCCATCTTCGTCGATGTGAGTGAGATACATCTGCGTGTAGGGCGAGCGCGCCTTCGAGGAAAACACCAGCCAGCGGCCGTTGGGCGAGAAGCTGTGCCACGAATTCATCCGCGGCGTGTTGCAGCGCATGCGCCGCGCTTCGCCGCCCGCGGCGGGAACGATGTACAACTGGCTGTCGGGACGCATGAGCTGCCCGTTGCGGCATTCGACGAACACGATCCATCGCCCATCGGGCGATACCTTGGGAAAGGTGTTGCTCCTGCCGTTGCGCGACGCGCCCGCGATCGGCTCCGCCACGCCTCCCTGGCCCGAGTGGAACGGAATCCGGTACAGGTCATACTGGATTTGCAGCTCGTTCGGGTCGTTTGCGAATTCCGCCAGCGGCACGCCCGGCGGGTTGGGATCGGTAGCGGCGGCGCGCGCGAATACCAGGTATTGGCCGTCGGGGCTCCACGTCGCTCCCATTTGCACGAATCGAGGGTCATCGGCGCCCGGCAGCGGCCGCAGCACACCCGTCGGGCGGCTGTACCAGCACAGAATCCCGCGCGTCGGGTAGAACACTTGCAGGAACCGGTAATCCTTGAAATTGGCCACGTAATAGTTGCTTGCAGGCGGCCCGGTGGACGCGGTTCCAGTCGCTGTCATCGCAGCCGGGTTGACCGTGGTCATCACAGATTGCCCGTCCGGCGAAACCCGCGACATGAAGCCGATCCGGATGTTCCCTTTCAGCTTGCCTTCGGGCGAGCTCCACTGAATCACGTCTGTCTTCCGCACAGCCATCCGCGGGGCGACCTGCGTCAGGAAGTACATCCCCCGGTTGCCCTGCAGACCGTCGAGATCCATTCCCATCGTCTTGCCGTCTGCCGAGAAGGAATGGCAGTTGGCGCAGACCGGCAGGTTCTGCATCACCACCCGGCTGGCGGCTTCGCCCACGTTGCGAATTCTCCAGGCGACCAGGGGCAGCGCCTGCGCGGCCAGCGGTTTGATGACGCCCTTCTCGAGCTCCGAGGGCATCAGCGGAACGTCGCGATAGAAGATCGGCGCGCCTACGGGGTCCTTCGAAGTACGGATGGCGACCCTGCCCCGCGAGACGGCTGGCTCCTGCACGTCGCCACGAAAGCCGGTGATGGTGACTGTTGCGGCGCTCGCGACCGAATGCCGCTTGATGGCCAGCCAGGTTGCGGCGTCCGGCCGCCAGGCATGGGCCGCCGCCATTTGTGGCGTGAGCGCAGGAGGCGAGTTCGTGCCGGCGACGCAATCCGGATCGATTCTGCCGATGCGCGGCCGCTCGCCCTTGGAGACCGCGTGCAGCGCCGCCGCGCCATCGCCGAACGAGACGTCGATCCGCCAGAACGTGACGCCTGTCCCGCCATCGCGCCAAAGGAACTCCGGCGGCGTGATCTCCGGCGGAAAAATCGCGCCATCCTCCGGATAGTCGATGGTGATCGCCGCCGGCGGCGGCTTGTGGTCTTCCACGCCATCCGGCGCGCCCGTGACCACTGCTATCAGGAACCCCGGCAGCAGAAGCACCTTGAGCGCCCAGCCGCCCATTAGTCGCATCCCCTCACAAAACCAGCTTACAGCCGCGCGGATTCGCCCGCACCCGGACGGTGGCGCACGGAATCCGCGGATCTGCGGTCGCATCCATACCTCCAATTGGAAGATCGGCTGCATCACCGTGGCCCGTTAGCAGGTTCCCCAAAAATGGTACTTCGGTACGGGGAACGGCCTGACTTCCCATTTGGACGAACGTAGAATCAGCAACTTGCGGATGTCAGTTTGAGTGGCCTTTCGAATGCACTAGGAGGCGCAGCAAGCTGCTGGAGGGAAACTCAATGTCGCTACTGACTTCGTTTTGGAACGGTGATCAAGGACAGGATCTGATCGAGTACACCCTGCTCTTGGCTTTCCTGGTGTTGGCTTCGGCGGCGCTTCTCATTGGCGCCGGAAGCAACGTCAATTCCATCTGGACCACAACCAATACCCAGTTGTCCGCCGCCGCCACTTGCGCGTCCTAACCGCCTGGCGCATAACGTTTCCTTCGCCGGCGCCAGTTACTGGCATCGGAATGGCTGTCGCCGGCCTTCCGCTGGGGGGCGATCTAAGGGCGATTATGCCGCAGGTTGTCCATTGCCCAGCAATACTCGATGACGAGGAAGGGTATCCATTCCGAGATGTGTTTTTCGACGAGGATCCATATCCCGAAGATCAGGGCGAGCGTTTCGATGACCCAGAAGATCGCATCGAAGGCCTCTTCGTGGCGGGACTTCGCCTCGTTATTGGTGATGTATCGCAGAAACTTCCACATAGGGTCGATCTCGCCGGATAAGTGCCGCTGCAAACAGTTTTAGCAGAACTGCGGCCTTCGGACAGCCGGGGAATGTCCGGCGACGCGCTTTCTCACAGTGCCCAGACCCGCAGTGCCCAAACCCGCAGTGTCAGGAAATCTTCTACAACACCCCTAAAGTCGATCGTCGAATCATCCGATCACCTATGTAGTACGACGATTCGTGTTGATTTGCGGACCCACGGATAGGGTTTCCAGCGCCGTCCCCCAGGACTCTCCGCACTTCGGCCCGATATGGAGTGCGCAGGAGCCGTGATGTGCCGCCGCCATAGCCTCGATGTGTGTGCCGCGCTGATTCTGGCGTTCGCTGGCGCGGCTGTCGCCCAGCAGTTCAGCTTTCGCCACTATGGAGCTGCCGACGGGCTGCAGAATCTGACCATCCTCTCTTTGGCGCAAGATGGGGCCGGTTACATCTGGGCCGGATCCGAAGGTGGACCATACCGGTATGACGGGACCCGCTTTCGTCTCATGGCCGCGGCCGAAGGATTGCCGTGTGCCACGGAAGTCCATGCCTTGCACGTGGCGGCGGATGGAGCGCTCTGGGCGAATACCTGCTCGCAGGTTTTCCGTTTCGACGGGCGGCGTTTCCACCCCATCGCCGGACTCGGCGGCATGTTGTCCGGCACGCAGGGAATAGCGGATGGCGCGCACGGTCACTTGGTCGTGGCGACTCCTTCCGGCTTGTTCGAAGTGGCGCCGAAGGGCGACGGCGGGTTTTCCGCGCGGCCCTATCCGCTCAGGCCGGAACTTGCCGGCGTGCCCATGCGCGGAATCGCGCGGAACGGTGCGCAACTCTGGTTCGGTTGCGGGCGGCGATTGTGCGTCGAAGACGGCGGGCGCGTTTCGGTATTCGGGCCGGCGGAAGGACTGCCGGGCGACGCCTGGGACGCGATCGGCATAACTCCGGACGGTTCCGTGTGGACGCGGAGCCCGGGCAGACTGTACCGAAGGCCGCCCGGGGTCAGGCGGTTCGTTCAGGAAAAACCGGACCTAGCGTCCAGCGCCTTCTCGGGCACTCTGATGACAGGCCGGGACGGATCGGTGATGGTCCCGACCGACAAGGGATTAGCCATCCGCCGCGAGGGCAACTGGAGCGTAATAGACGAGCGCCGGGGGTTGCGCACCGCGATGACCAGCGCCGTCATGGAAGATCGCGAGGGATCCCTGTGGATTGCGCTGATCGGGGCCGGCGTGGCCCGTTGGCTGGGTTACGGCGAATGGGAGGCGTGGACGAAGGCGCAAGGCCTGCCGTCCGACGTGATCTGGAGCATACGGCGCGACAGGAAAGGCGCGCTCTGGGTGGGGACATCACTGGGCCTCGCACGGCTGGATGGGCGGGGGCCACCACGAACCTGGACCAGGAAAGACGGTCTGGGGGGCGACAATGTCCGATGGCTGGGCGAAACTTCCGACGGAGCCATGTGGGCGGTCGTGAAGCCTGGCGGCGTGGCTCGCATCGATCCGGCGACCGGCAGTATCCGTCTGTTCGGCCAGGCGGACGGGCTCTGCGGGACTGCGCACCGCGGTTTGGTCGACCACCTGAACAGGCTGTGGGTCGCCACATCCTGCGGTGTCTTTCGCAACGACCGGCCGTCTGCCCCCGGTCGTTTCCAGCGTATCGATCAACCGGCGTCGCTGGGCCACGTGGCGTGGGCTCTGTCGGAAGACCAACAGGGGACCATATGGATCACCAATCCCGACGGCCTATGGAGGTTAGGCGATGGCCGGTGGCGCCAGTACCGGAAAGCGGACGGGCTCCTGACCGATGACCCATACATCGCGATCGTCGCTTCCGACGGCGCTCTCTGGCTGCGCCATCGTTACGATGC
Organism: Bryobacteraceae bacterium; assembly: GCA_049686695.1. GTDB lineage: Bacteria > Acidobacteriota > Terriglobia > Bryobacterales > Bryobacteraceae > Bog-375. The sequence continues at coordinate 4,930 of JBAVIH010000594.1, forward strand.
CGGAATCGAAAGAGTGGAGTTCCGTTGCGAGCGCGTTGTTCGCTCGACGGCGGTCGTGCCGGCCGATGCCTTATCGGTCGAGGTCACGGCCTTTCACGGGTTCGACGCATTGGGGCAGCTGTGGCGGGGCAGCGCCAACGGAGTCTCCGTGCTGGCCGGTGGTTCCTGGCGGCAGTTGAGCACGGAGGACGGGTTGATTTGGAACGATACCGACGGGGAGGCCTTTTGGGCCGATCCGGACGGGAGTGTCTGGATCGGCACCAGCGGTGGGTTGGCGCACTATAGGCCGCCCGGCGGTGTCCCGACGGCGCCGCCGATTGCCGATCCGCTGATTACGGGGCTGGAGATCGGCCAGAAGTCGCGGGTGGTCCGGGTCGAATTCTCCACGCTCGACTTCAAAAACGAGCAACTGGCGCGCTTCGCGTACCGGCTGGACGGGGAACACTGGAGCGAGGCCACGGAACGGGAGATCTCATTTGCCGAGCTAGCCGCGGGCTGGCATCGGCTGGAGATCCGGTCGCGGGTTCGCGAGGGCCCGGTCCCCGCCAAAGTGGCTGTGGCGGAGTTCCGTATCGAGCCGCGGTGGTGGGAAACCTGGTGGCTTCGGTCGGCCGCTCTGCTGCTTGCCGCCGTCACAGGGTGGGGCGCCATTCTGTGGAGACACCGGTTGCTGCGGTGCAGGAATCGCCAGTTGGAAAACGCCGTGCGCCAACGGACGGTGGAACTGGAGGCGGAACGGACCAAGGTATTGGAACAGAAGATGCGCGCAGACGCGGCGAGCGAAGCCAAAGGACTCTTTCTGGCGACCATGAGCCACGAGATCCGGACGCCCATGAATGGCGTGATCGGCATGGCGGCTCTGCTGTTGGACACGGCGCTGACGCCGGAACAGCGGGAGTGCGCGGCGACCATCCAGGATTCCGGGGAACTGCTGGTCACGATCATCAACGACATTCTGGATTTCTCGAAGATCGAAGCTGGGCGGTTGGATCTGGAACGGGTGGATTTCTCGCTGGACTCGGCGATTCGGGACGCCGAGAGGCTGACCCGGCCGGTGATCGAGCGCAAGGGCCTGTATTTGCGCGTGGAACTCGACGAGGGGCTGCCGCGTTGGCTGGCCGGAGATCCGACACGGCTGCGGCAAATCCTGCTGAACCTGCTGTCGAACGCAGCCAAGTTCACCGAGCGTGGGGGCGTCCGGATAGGTGTGTCGAGCCGCCCGGCGGCGGCGGGGCGGGTGGCTCTCCGTTTCGCGGTGACGGATACCGGCATCGGTCTCACCGCGGAGGCGAAGGCGCGGCTGTTCGAGAAGTTCACCCAAGCCGACAGTTCGACCACCCGCAAGTATGGCGGCACCGGGTTGGGACTGGCGATATGCCGGCAACTCGTGGAGTTGATGGGCGGCGCCATCGCTGTCGAGAGCGAGCCCGGCGTGGGCAGCACGTTTCAGTTCACGGTGGAGATGCCGCTCGGGCAGGAACCGGAAACCCCGACGCAGGAAACGCGACCCGAAGAACCGCAGCCGGACGCGCGCCGGAAGATGGGAGTGGTGCTGCTGGCCGAGGATAACCGCGTCAATCAGAGAGTGATGGTGCGAATGCTCGGAAGCCTCGGCTACGAGGTCGAGATCGCCGAGACCGGTCTGGCTGCGGTCGAGATGTCGGAACGGCGGTCCTACGATCTGATTCTGATGGACTGCCGGATGCCCGTGATGGATGGCTACGAGGCGGCGCGAATCATTCGCGGGCGCGAGGATAGCGCAGCCCGCACTCCGGTGATTGCGTTGACGGCAAACGCGCTGGCTCAGGACCGTCGCAGGTGCATCGAAGCGGGCATGGACGACTATTTGACGAAGCCCATCCATCGTGCCGACGTGGCCGAGGCGCTGGAACGCTGGCTGGCGGTGAAGAAGGGGTCGTGCGATCGCCAATAGTCCTCTCTCCAAACCGCCGGCGACCCCCCGGTGAAGGGTGTGTCAGGTTTGGGGCTCGCCGAGAGATCACCGGTCCGCCGCTGCTACAATCGATCTTCGTGCTACGGTTGGTCTCCATCGTATTGGCATTGGCGGCAGCGGGGTGCGGGAGCCGGCTCGAGTGGTATCCGCCGCCCGAGCAGCGCCCGTCGCTCAGCCTGCCGTCGGCGCTTCCCTTCGGATATTTCGTGGCCATGAGCGACCCCAATGCCGGGGCGTACATCGTGGGCGGCTTTCGCGATCAAAGCGAAGGGGCGTGGCGATGGACACACGATCGTCCCGTGCTCCAATTCTATCTGCCGCGCGTGCCCCGTCTTCGCTTCCTGATGGATCTGACATTCCCCGACCAGACCTTCGCCCAGACCGGCCCGGTGGAGGTAACCATCCGCCTCAACGGCAAGGAGTTCGATCGCGTCAGCTACGCCAAGGCAGGCAGCCAGGAATACACCAAGGAGACGCCCTGGGAGTGGCTGCACCCGGACAGCGTCAACACGGTTGCGCTGGAGCCCGACAAGACTGCGCCCGGCCCGGACGGCGAGCGGTTAGGCTTCGTCCTCACCCGCGCCGGCTTCGTGGAGTAACCGATGCAAGTGGCGGCGATTCTTTTCGGCGCGGTGTTCACGGTGGCAACCGCCACGGCGCTGGGCATACTGCTGGTGGGCAAGGCGTGCGGCGATTGGCCGGTGCGCTTCGTGACGGGAGCCGGTGCGCTCAGTTTCCTGGTATGCCTGCTGGCGGCCGGCGGCCTGGTGTACCCCGCCACGTTCGCGATTCTGGGTGTGGCGGCGATTGCGGCCTGCCGGCCGTGGAATCACTGGTGCATCGCGGATCGCGCTCGATTTTGGCCCAACATGTCAGCTAGGAACATCCTATTAATTGTTATCTTTATCGCATATTTTTACATCTACTTCTTGAGGGCACTCGCTCCCGAAGTCAGCCCTGACGGCGCGACGTACCACCTGGGCCTGACGGCGCGCTATCTCCGCGAGCACGGCTTCCACCCCATCACCTGGAATCTCTATGCCAGCCTTCCACAAGGGATGGAGATGCTGTTCCTGTTCGCGTTCGCCTTTGGAAAGCACTCGGCCGCAGCCTTGGTTCACTTGGCCTTTCTGGCGGCGCTGGTATGGCAGATGTGGATTTGGGGCGTGCGTCACGGTATGTCGTGGGTGGGCGTCTGCGGCGCCACGCTGGTGGCGCTGAGCCCGATGGTGGGCGTGGACGCCTCGAGCGCTTATAACGATGTCGCCCTGGCCGCTGTCGCCTTCACTCTGTTCTGCCTGCTGGAGCACTGGGCTGAGGAAAGATCCGCGGAGGAAAGAACCGCGCGGCTGCTGCCGGCGATCGGGATTCTGGCCGGCTTTGGATACGCGCTGAAATACACGGGGTGGGTGGCGGTGGCATACGCGATTGGGTTCGTCGCCTGGAAGAGCAGGCGGGTGCGCCCGGTGGCGGTGGTGGCCGCGTTCGCGTTTTTGCTGGTGGCACCGTGGGTGCTGAAGAACTGGATATGGATGCACAACCCGCTGGCTCCGTTCTTCAACAGTTACTTTCCGAATCCATACGTAACTATATATTTTGAAGAGGATTATAAGAGCTATTTTCGGATTTACGATCTCGCCAGCCGTTGGCAGATACCGGTCGACACAACCGTGCATGGCACGCTGGGCGGCATCCTGGGACCGGCCTTTCTTCTGGCGCCGCTGGGCCTGGCGGCGCTGCGAAAGCCACTGGGGCGGCAACTGTGGCTGGCGGCTTTGGTATTCGGCGCGAACTACTTCAGCAACGTCGGGACGCGATTCCTGATTCCGCCATTGCCCTTCGTGGCGCTGGCGATGGCGATGGCGTTTACAACTCTGCCGGGAATGGCGTTGGCGGTGGTGGTGTTGCACGCCGTGCTTTGTTGGCCGCCGGTGGTCGAAAAACTCATGCCGACCGGCTACTGGCGGCTGGCGCTCACGCCGTGGCGGGATGCGTTCCATCTGCGCGATCCCGGACGCTATTTCAGGAATCACTTGGCGCTCTACCCGGCATCTGAACTGGTGGAAAGGGTTACGCCGCCGGGGGCGACCGTGTTCACGTTCAAGGCGATTCCCGACGCGTATACTTCACGGCGGGTTCTGGTGGACTACGAATCGGCGGCGAATCTAGTCGCCGTCCGCATCTTTCAGAGCGCGGCGGTCGGAAGGTATGAGCCGGGCGGGCGGCTGCGCTTCACTTTTCCGGCGCGGCGGCTGCGGGCGATTCGGGTGAACCAAACCGCGAGCGGAGCCGACGTCTGGAGCATCAACGAGCTGCGCATCTTCTCGAACGGTCACGAACTGCCGCGGGAGGCGACGTGGCGCTTGACGGCGCACCCATTCCCGTGGACTATTCAAGATGCCTTCGACAATTCACCGGTTACTTTCTGGTCGAGCGGCGAAGCCATTCATCCTGGGATGTTTGTCGAAGTGGACTTCGGCGGCATGCGGGAGACCGATCAGGTGGTGCTGGAAGGCCCCGTGGACCAGTACGGCATCCGTCTGGAGCTGGAGGGCGAAACCGCCGATGGAAAGTGGGAGCGGCTTGCCGACCGGCCGGTGGCGGGCGATGGCGGCCCATACCTCGGCTTCAGGCGGGCGGCGGCGGAGGAACTGAAGCGGCGCGGCATCGACCATATTCTCTGCTTCCAGGACGAAGCATGGGCGGATGACCTGCGGCGCAATCGCGACCTGTGGGGCGTCAAAGAGGTGGGCGCGACCGGTGGCGCCACGCTGTACCGGCTGCCATGAAGTTGTTTCTGGGCGTGGATGGCGGGCAATCCGGAACCGTTGCGGTGATCGGTGACGAGACCGGCCGCGTGCTGGGCGAAGGCGAAGGCGGCCCGAGCAACCATGCCGCCGGCGCGGAAGGGCGGGCGAAGCTGGAGCGCGCGGTGCGCGAAAGCCTGGGCCGGGCCTGCGCGCAAGCGGGCCTCGATGCCGCGGCGGTGGAATTCGAAGCGGCGTGCTTCGGCATGAGCGGCGGGCCGGATGACAAGCTGGGGATCCTGGCCGGGTTGGTCCGGGCGGCGCGGCTGGTGGTGACGACGGATGCGGCGGTTGCGCTGTCCGGCGCGACGGCGAGCGGGCTGGGAATCGTGGTGATCGCCGGGACCGGCTCGATGGCGCTGGGGCGCAACGGGCAGGGAAGCACGGCGCGGGCGGGCGGCTGGGGGTACGTATTCGGCGACGAAGGCGGCGCATTCGACATAGTCCGCCAGGCGATGCGGGCGGCTTTGCGGATGGAGGAAGGCTGGGGCCCGGCAACGGCGCTGCGCGCGGCGCTGATCGAGGCCACCGGCTCGTCCACCGCCAACGAGATGCTGCACCGGTTCTACGGGCCGGAATGGCAGCGCTCCCGCGTGGCCGCTCTGGCGCCGCTGGTGGACCAGGCGGCTGTCGAAGCCGATGCGGTGGCGCTGCACATCGTCAACCGGGCCGCGCAAGAACTGGCCCAACTAGCCGCCGCCGTGCGCGCGCAATTGTGGAAGCCGGGAGAGGTGGTGGAAATAGCCTATGCGGGCGGCGTGTTCGAAAGCCGCCTGCTGCTGGAGCGCTTCCGCTTCCTGGTGGAGATGGAAGAAGGCAACCGGCTCGGCCCGCCGCGGAATCCGCCGCACCTGGGGGCGCTGCTTGAAGCCTATCGCGCGGCGGGGATGAGCGTGGAGCTGCGGCCGCGGGTGTAGTCTGACGAGGAGGTCGTTTATGTGTGAACGAGTCCCCGGATTTCATTTCAAAGCTGGGCTGGCTCGGATGGCCTGCTTGGCATTTCTGGCGGCGGCCTGTCTTGCCCAAGCGCAGCAGCAGCCGGCAGCCCCGCCTTCGACAGCCGAGGATTCGCTGAAGACGTTTCTTCAGAGTCATCTGAGATCGGGGAACCCAGGTTTTGACAAGACGACGCGATATTGGGCGGCTCTTGTTGGGCTCAGTGGCGACGAAAAACGGGAAGCCATCGTACGCGTCGCCGGTCGTGCGTGGTGCGGGAGCGGCGGCTGCACCACGTTCGTATTTGCCCGCAAGGGCGCCTCGTACACACGCGTTGGGTGGATCCCAGCTACGCACGCTCCAATCCGCGTGTTGAAGAGCACGTCGCATGGCTGGCGCAACATAAGCGCCTGGGTCCGGGGGGAAACTGTCATTGTCGGGCGGGATGTTGTTACCGAACCTAACTACGAGGCCGAACTCCGGTTCGACGGCACGACCTACGACTGGGTTCCTTCCGAGCCCCATGCCCGGCCATTGGTCGGGAAAGTTCCAGGGGAAGTCGTGATATCCGGGTCAGAGGAAGGGACGCTCCTCTTTCCGTGATGCAGGATTCCGGCGAAGGCCCGCGCGTCCGCTTCGATGAGTGATTGTTATGCAGGAGCAAGCGCTCGGTTCTTAGCTTGCCGCTGGCGGAGACCCGGGCAGTGGTGGCGATAGGTTGAGGCCGCCGCCCAAGCGCTCCAGCAACTCCCTCACGCGCCGCCGGCTCACTTCCAGCGTCGCACCATTGTTCAGCACGACGTCGGCGGTGCCGCCGATCAGCGGGCGGACTTCGGTAACCGAATCCAGCTTCACAATCACCGCCCGGGAGAGGCGGAAAAAGAGCGCCGCATCCAGGCGTTCCTCGAGATCGGCGAGAGTCGGTTCGAGCACGTACGCCCGGTCCCGAGTGTGCAGCCTGGTGAGTCCTTCCTCGGAGGAGAAATACAGGACGTCGCGCTGCGGGATTACCTTGTATCGGCCGCCGCAGCGGGCCAGCAGCCGCACGCTGGCTCCGGGCACCCCCCGCGTCAGGCGATCCACATCGCCGTCGGCATCGCGCAGGGCTTTCTGGCGGATCCGGTCGATGGCCTGCGCCAGCCGGTGGAGGCTCACCGGCTTCAGCAGGTAGTCTATCGCGTGCAGCTCGAAAGCCTTTACGGCATGTGTGTCAAAGGCCGTGCAGAAGACGATCTTGGGACGCGGTTGCGGCAGGCACGCCGCCACCTCGAGGCCGCTCACACCGGGCATCTGGATGTCGAGCAGCAACAGGTCGGGCCGCAGCTCCAGGGTCTTCTGAATGGCCTCTTCGCCGTCCGCGGCTTCCCCGACAACCTCCAGATCCGCGATCGAGGTGAGCATCTGCCGCAGCCGCTCGCGTGCGATGTCTTCATCGTCCACCAACAGCGCCCGGATCATGGCGCCACCTCGACCGGCTGTGTCGTGCGCGGCATTTCCACGCTCACCACCGTCATACCGGGCGTTCCATCGCGGCTGATGCCGAGGCGCGCGGCGTCGCCGAAATAGCCCCGCAGCCGCTCCCGTATGTTGCGCAGACCGTGGCCCTCTCCCGACTGGTGAAAAACCCGGAGGGCGGACTCCTCGAAGCCCGGCCCGTTGTCGCGGACCTCGATCCGGAGACGGTCCTGGACAACCTCGACATTGACCTCGATCCTGCCCGGGACACGAATGGCGCCCACCCCGTGCTTGACTGCGTTTTCCACCAGGGTCTGCACAATCATCGCGGGAATCCGCACCTCCTCAGCTTCGTCGCCGGCCCGAATCGAAAACTCCAGCCGGTCCCCGAACCGCGTCCGCTCGATATCGAGGTAAGCGCGGACCGCCTCCAGTTCTTCATCCAAAGGCACCCACTCCCGTTCCGAGCGCCGCAGCGTGTACCGAAACACCTCCGCCAACTGCTCGATGGTCCGCTCGGCGCGGTCCGGGCGGCGCGGGATCAGTCCGGCGATCGTATTCAGCGCATTGAACATGAAGTGCGGATTGACCTGTGCGCGTAGCGCCCTGAGCTCCGACCGCTCGGCTTCCAGCAGCAGGTCCTGCTCCCGCCTGTTCCGCTGGGCGCGCTCCTCGCGCAATCGCAAGTTATCGAGCAGGAACGAGTACGTTTCCGCCAACGACGAGAGCAGGGTAACGTCTTCGCTGAGGAAGCGAGGACCATGAACCCGCGGCTGGATCGAGATCAGACCAATCTGTTCGCCATGGGGAATGATGGCCGCCTGCATGCATCCGACGGCGCTCCGAGCTGGCGGAAAGGGTCCGGGACCAAGCAGGACTTCGGCCTCGGACTGGAATATTTCACCCAGGAGCCGCTCCGCGCGGGTGTTGAGCTCGCTTTCGCCGATGGCGCTCTGCAATCCGGTGAGGAAGTACTTGCTGGCCTGCGCCGGAAGGAAGCGGCGGCCCAGGAAGAGCCGGTCGAGCCAGACGGACAGTTTCTGCTGACCCCAAGGCGCCAAAAGCACGATCGGTAAGACCAGAAGCGCCCAAGCCAGGACGGCGGTCCGAGTGCCCCACCACAACCGCAGCAGGAAGGGGGCGATCACGAGGAAATACGCCGCCAGAAGGAGCAGGAAGCAAAAAGTGAACGCCCCTTTCTTGATGAGAACGTCGAAGAAGGTGGGCCGCTCGACATAGTAGGTGATGACGAATCCGAAGCCCAGCGGCAGCATCTGCGCCAGCGCGGAGCCCCAGCCTCCGTTCGGCGCGACAAGGTACACACATGCCCAGACGCCACAAAGAAGCAGCAACGCGCGCCGCTGATTTCGGGCGAGCCGATCGGTGTCGGGGCGGCGGGAGGTCCACAGGATCATGCCGCAGCCTGCCGCCGCGGCGACCATGAGAGCCCGGGATGCCAGCAGGGTTGGCTTGTCGCTCCAGTAGTCCTGGTATGGGCGGCCAAGTGCGCCGAGCGCCAACACCGCGAACCAAAGCCCCAGTGCGTAAACGGCAACGAGACCTGCCTGCCATATCCGGCGGCCGGGCAGTCCCTCCTTCTCGTTTCTGTAGAAGAAATGGAACAGCAAGGCGGGAAGCAGAGCGTTGGCGGCGATCTGAGGGTACACCAGGAACGGTTGCCCGTAGTAGAGCATTCCCCACGAGAGGTAATTGACGAGCTGGGAGACAAATAGGAACGCGCAAGCTACCGTGATGTACAGATAGAGGTAGCCGCCCCAATGGCTCCCACTTTTCCGGTGCTCTTGGAGCCAAAGGAAAGACAGTAGGATAAACGTAATCCCGTTGAAACTGCACAGCAGGACGTTCAGCCAGGGATAATACCCGCTCACCATTTCCTCCGGCCCTGTTGCGAAGGCCTGTTACGCATAGCGGACTCTGCCTCACCGCTTGCCAACGCGCACGCGGCCCCGATTTCAGGGGGCATCGACGGCGCCCGGCCGGGGCGCCGTTCCAAAGCGTTCCTCATCATTATGACTCCTGCCATGGCCGTAGCCTCCTTACGGATGCAGAGTCAGAAACGTCACCCCATAGCCGCCGAGGGACACCGTCATTCTGGGCGCCGGCGTGATCGCCACCTCGGCCGGCCCGTTCACGAGGTCCGTATTCGTGTCAATCGTGAGCTGGGTGGCCGTGGTAAATGTTCCGAGGGCCGTGACGTCCACAATCACCGTGCGCGGATCGCCGGGCCCGTTGTTGTCATTCGGAGCATGCACCGCGTGGTCCGCCATCATCACCACCACGGAACCATCGCTGTTCCTGGTGGCTAGGATCTCGACCGTGGAGGTTTCCGTCGCATTGAGATCGAGTATGTCCGGCCCGGGCGTCACGCCGTCCCAGGGAAACTTCTGCAGCAGCGCGTGTTCCACCCAATAGCTCAGGTATTTGTAATTGTTGCCTTCGTTGATCAGGCCGAATTGCGCGTCATCGCTGAAGGACCAGTGCAGCAGCCTCTGGCAGCCTGCTTTGCCGATCTTCGAGAACAGGTACGGCTGCCACGCGGCATCGAAGGCGTCCGAGCCGCGCACGTCAAGGACGAACGGCTTGCCGGTCGTGATGCTGATGCCGCCCACCTGGTAGTCCGCTTGGACACCGCTTTCCGTGACCCACACCGGAACATTGGACAGGTCCGGCCGCGACCTCAGTTCCTGGTAGAAGTAGCCGATGTCATTCGTGTAGGTGGGTATGGTCGAAAAAACCTGGGTATCGGTGTCGGTCTGGTGCGTACTCGAATAGAGATGCAGCGTGGCCGCGTCCACCTCGGCGCTGACGCCGCCGTTTGCCGGCGAGGCGACAAACCAAGGAAGATTGTTCCGAAGATCAGTCGTCAGATAGTCGAAGTTTGCGAGTGCCAGCGCGCTGACCTTGATGGTGGGATCCACCGCTTTCATGGCCGGCACAATCGTGTTGTAGAGCTGGACGTACTGGGTCGGCAACAGGCCGTTGATATTGTATTCGTTGAAGATCTGCCACCAGGCGATGTGAGTGCCGGCCGGCGCCTGAAAGTGCTGGCCGCCCCAGTCGAATCCTCCCGCATTGTAATAGCGCACCAGATTCGCGCAGTACTGCGCGAAGGTCTGCAAGTTTGCGTTATTGAAGACGAACTGCACGCCGCTCCCGTCGTTGCTGGGGATGTTGAGGAAGGGCGGCGCCTGGACGATAACGAACTGCGGGCTGCGGTTGCCCACCGCCAACGCAGGTAAGAGGTTCGCGTCGAGATTGGTGAAATTCCAGTCGCTCGCCTGTCCCGTATTGGCTTGCATCGGGATGTAGTCGACGGTGTGGACGCTCATCACCTCGGTGCCCATCGCTTCGAGGGCGTCCCAATCGAGCGGCAGGAAGTAGTTCCTCCAACTGTCGGGCTCGAACACCACGCCCAACGCTTGCTGGAGTTTGCCGCCCACGCCCGATTCCGAGTCCACTGTGCTGCCGACAGCCGCGACGATCCCGACCACCACCGTGAGCGGCTGGCTGGTTGTAGGTCCGCCGTCACTGGCTTGAATCTTCACCGTATATGTACCCGCGGGCGTGGCCCCGCTCGCCACGAGCGTAGCGGTCCCCGCCGAGCCGCTTCCTGGCTGGACGAATTGCGCCTCGATGCCGGCCGGCAGCCCCGCGGCCGTCAACGTGACGCTGTTCGTATTCCCGTCGGGCCTTGCAATGGCCGCGTTCACCGGGGCGGGCGTCCCATCTTGCGGCGCGAGCACCGTGGAGGCTGAAAGCGTCAGCGTAAAATCGAGTGTCTGATTGCCGCCGCCTCCGACTGGACCGCCGCCGGTCGGACACCCGGTCAGCAAGATGGCCAGCGCTGCTGCCATGCCGGCGACCCACCTTGCCTGCGCGGATTGTTCGCTCATCTTCACATCCTCCTTCTTGCCAACGGCTGCCATGCTCAGAACCGAAACACGAGCCCCGCCGTGAGCCGGATGTTGTCCTGGTGGCTGCCGGAGAAACCGGTCCTCAGCCAATCGATTTGCCCGAGGCGAATGGCAAGTTCTTGACCCGTGCCAGCCAACTGGCGCCGTCTACGGTACACCGTATAATCGAGGCCCGCGCCCAAGCCCATCGCGGCCTTGGTTTCCACGAAGCCGACCGGTATGAGCACCTCGGAAGCCCCCATCGACACTCTGGCGTGGGCTTCGCCGTACAATGCGTGACCGAAGAGCGCCCAGCGCTGGTACCGGCTCGAAAAGCGCGGCCCGAACAAATAGCTGTGCTCCAGCATGCCGAGGGTGAATGGCGTCCCCGAGATCTTCATGGTCAAGTCGCTGTAGAGGCCGCCGGCCTCGGCAACCACGCCGAACCACCGGGTGGCGTTGACAGCCACGGAGCCGGTCCAGCCGTTCGATCCGAAACTCGGGAACGCAGCGGTTCCCGAGCCCGGGACAAGCTCATCTGCGACGTAGCCCCGTATCAGCCCGTACGAATATCCGCCGAACACTTCCACCCTGGGTACGTCCTGCGCGGACGCAACGGCCGGCACGACCAGCGCCAGACCGACGATCCAAAGAGCCTTTCGCACGGCTTTCTCCTTTTCGTTTCCCATGCTTCCAACCCCGAATTTACTGCGCGGCGGCAGGCTCCCAAAGCGAAAAGCGTGCCAGCGGCGGATTGGCCTGGATGAGTGGCTGGTCCAGTTGGGCGACCGGCGGAAATGGATTAGCGAAGACAGAGAATGCCGCAGTTTCGGACACCCGGATCCCGGAATCGGACACCAGATCGTTACGAAACGGCTACGGCCCCCTGTTCAGCGCGCAGAACGGATGGCACTGGGATTGCGTACCTCAATAACGGAATCCTCATGAACAGTCTTCTGCTCGATCTCCGGTACGCGTTGCGGGCGTTGCGCAAGTCGCCCGGCGCTACCGCGGTGGCGGCACTGGCGCTGGCGCTCGGCATCGGCGTCAATACTTCGTGTTTTGTCTGGGTCAATGCCCTGGTGCTGCATCCCCTGCCGTATCCGCACCTGGAACGGATCATGGCCCTATCGGAAACCGTCCCCAAGTTCAGCGCGCAGCGGGACCTGATGGTGGCGCCGGCTAATGCTTTGGACTGGAGAGAGCAGAACCACGCCTTTGAGCGGATGACCCTCTACCGGCCATGGGACGCGAATCTCACCGGAGCGCACGAACCGGAGCGGATCCAGGCCTGCCTGGTCACGTCCGACTTCTTCGCGGTGCTGGGAATGAAGCCGGTGCTCGGACGAGCCTTCTTGAAGGAGGAAGAACAGCCGGCGTCGAGCGGAGTGGTCGTTGTAAGCCAAGGCTTCTGGCAGCGGCGTCTGGCTTCGAACCCGAATGCGGTGGGTCAAACCATCTCGCTCGACAACCGCAGTTATGCGATCGCCGGAGTGATGCCGGCCGAGTTCGATTACCCGCTGGCCACCGACGTGTGGGCGCCGCTGGCGATGGATCCGCGGGAAAGGAATCAGCGCGCGGCCCACACCTTGCTGGTGCTGGGCCGTTTGCGGCCGGGGGTTTCCGTAGCCGAGGCTCGCGCGGCGATGGACATCGTCGCCCGCCGGCTGGAGGAACAGTATCCGCAAACCAACGAGGCGCGATCCATCGGCGTGGTGCCGCTGCGCGAGCTCACCAACGAGGTAACGGACCGGTTCGTCCTGTTGTTGTGGGGCACCGCGAGTTTCGTGCTGCTGCTGGCTTGCGCCAATATCGCCAACCTGCAACTCGCGCGCGCCACCACCCGCCAGAGGCAGTTCGCGGTGGAAGCCGCGCTGGGCGCCAGCCGCCTTCGCATCGCTTTGCGACTGTTGGCCGAAAGCACCTTGGTGGCCTTGTTGGGAGGCTGCGGGGGAGTCTGGCTGGCGTCCTGGGATCTGACGTTCGCCAAATCGCAGGTCCCATCCGAGGTGCTGCGCTTCGTCGCCGGCATGAGGACGATGCATATCGACGGCCGGGTGGCTGCATTCACGGTGGCGGTTTCGCTGATCGCCGGAATCCTGTGTTCGGCGCCCGCGGTTCTGTTAGTGCTGCGAAGGAACGCCGCCGAAAACCTGAGCGAAACCCTGAAGGAAGGCGGCCGCAATCCGAGTTCCGGAGCCGCCCGCAGCCGGATGCGGAGCGCCCTGGTTACAGCCGAGGTTGCCATGGCACTGGTTCTGCTGGTGGGCGCCGCACTCATGGTGGAAACCTTCAACCACCTGTTGACTGCCAATCCCGGATACAACCCGAAGAACCTGTTGACGATGCAAATCGCTTTGCCCGAGGCCTCGTACCACGCGCCCGAGCAGATCTCGGCCTATTACGACCGTGCCCTCGCGGCGCTCGATGGCCTCTCCGGCGTACGGGCGACCGGCGCTTCCGCCGAAACGGGAAACGCCGCCGGGTTCCATATCGAAGGCCGGCCCGATCCCCGCCCAGGAGAGACGCGGCCTCGCGTGCTCGCGGTGAGCGCCCACTATTTTGACACCATGGGATTCCCCATTCTCCGCGGGCGGGCGATCTCACCGCAGGATGGAGCCGATGCCCCACGAGTGGTAGTCCTCAGCGAAACCATGGCGCGCCATTACTGGCCCGACTATCCTCGGACCCAGGACCCCGTCGGCAGCCGGATCCAACTGGGCAACTTGCAGTCCCCGTGGCTGAGCGTCATTGGCGTCTCCGGGGACGTCAAGAACTGGTTCTTCGGCCAGCCGGAGCCTCTGGCTTACCTTCCTTGTGCGCAGGCTCCTTCGCCCGTGATGACGGTGCTGCTACGGACCACCGGCGATCCGCTCGCGTTGGCAAGCGGCGCGCGCGCGGTGGTGCGCGGCGTGGACCGCAATCCCCCGATCTATGACGTCGAGACCATGGAACAGCACCTTGCCTGGCAGTCATCCGGCGTGGGTGGCTGCGCGTTGACCATGGAGATCTATGCCGTCGTCGCGTTGCTGCTGGCGATCACCGGGATTTACGCGGTCACATCGTACGCCGTGGCGCAGCGGACCCACGAAATCGGCGTCCGCATGGCCTTGGGAGCGCGCCAGGCCGACGTCCTGAAAATGGTCATCGGCCAATCCTTCCGCATGACCGGCGCCGGATTGGCGATCGGGCTGCCGTTGGCTTTCGTTCTGACGCGGGTGGTATCCAGCCTGCTCTTTAACGTGATCCCCGTGGACTTCCGCGCCTTTGGCGGGTTCACTCTCTTGCTCGGCCTGGCCACTCTGCTGGCCGCCTGGGTTCCCGCACAGCGGGCCGCCAAAGTCGATCCCGCCGTGGCGCTGCACAACGAGTAGCGGGTCGAAATCGAGCATCGGCGACTACGCTCAGCTCTCCATGAGTTAGCATAGGGGGAGCAGCCTGGTATGGGCGTTTCAGCAAGCGTGGGACGGCCTCCAAAGGCATGACCATGGCAAGCCCGGTGTTCCTGACACAAGTCGCGCTTAAGAACTACAAGAGCATCGCGGCCTGCAACGTCCAGCTCGGGCCGCTCACGTTCCTGGTAGGTCCCAATGGCGCTGGCAAGAGCAATTTCCTCGATGCGCTACGGTTCGTAACGGACTCGTTGCGCGCCTCCCTGGAGCACGCTCTTCGTGATCGCGGTGGTATTGGTGAAGTCCGGCGCCGCTCCGGAGGGCATCCGAACCATTTCGGATTGAAGCTGCTTTTTTCTCTTCCCTCCGGAGGCTCCGGATATTATGCGTTTCGAATTGGCGCCCGCCCGCAAGGCGGCTTCGAGGTGCAGGACGAAGAGTGCCGTATCACGCATACGGACACTCTCGGCCACTACTTCCGGGTCAGGTCGGGCAAGGTATTGGAGATCACCGAGCCAGGGCCCGCAGCATCCATCGATCGCCTGTTCCTGGTAAGCGCATCCGGGCTCTCGGCATTTCGCCCCGTGTACGAGAATTTGTCGCACATGGGGTTCTATAGCTTGAACCCCGACCGTATCCGCGACCTGCAGTCTCCCGATGCAGGAGAGCTCCTGGCTCGCGATGGCAGCAACATGACCAGCGTGCTGGACGAATTGGGGAAGAAGAGCCCAGGCGTAAAGGTGCGAATCGAAGAATACCTTTCGAAGGTAGTGCCTGGCATCAAGGGTGTCGACGTCAAGAGATTCGGCCCGAAGGAGACTCTGGAATTCCGCCAGCAGGTTGCGGGATCACCGGACCCTTGGCGATTCCTGGCCGGCAGTATGTCGGATGGCACTATCCGAGCGCTTGGAATCCTGGTCGCCCTTTTTCAATCCGCCAACGGCTCAGGCACGCGGGTTCCGCTGATCGGGATCGAAGAGCCCGAAATCGCGCTTCATCCCGCCGCGGCCGGCCTGCTTCTCGAAGGCTTGCGGGAGGCCAGCCAAACCACTCAGGTGATTGTCACCAGCCACAGCCCCGACTTGCTGAACGACGAGAGTCTGAACGCCGACTCGATCCTCGGGGTCCACGCCGAAGGGGGCTCAACCCACATTGCCACGCTCGATCAAGCGGGCCGCGAAGCGCTGTCTGCACGGTTGTACACGCCTGGTGAACTCTTACAGATGGGTCAGTTGCGCCCCGATCCAGCGCCGGTACCGCAGCCTCAATTGTTCGAAAGGGAGCACGACTGATTGACTGCACGCATCGCTTGTATCGTGGAAGGGCACGGGGAGAGCGAATCCGTACCGATTTTGATCCGCAGAATCGGCCGCTCGTTGGATTCTCGGGTGAACATCGAAATTCCCCATCCCATCCGTATCGCGAAGAGCAAGCTTCTCAAAGCCGGAGAGTTGGAAAGGGCCGTCGCGCTTGCGGCCCTAACCGTGAAAGGCCGGGGCGCGATCCTTGTTCTTATCGACAGCGATGATGATTGTCCGGCGGAACTGGCGCCCAAGCTGCTGGCCCGGGCTCGCGCCGCAAGGAATGACCTTCCCATAGCGGTCGTACTGCCAAATCGGGAATTCGAGTCCTGGTTCCTGGCTGCCGCTCACTCGCTGGGCGGGCGGAAGGGGCTGCCGCCCGACCTCGATGCGCCGCCGAATCCCGAAGAAGTTCGCGGCGCCAAAGAGTGGCTCAACCGCCGATTTGTGTCTGGCGGTTATGCACCGGCTGTGGACCAAGCCTCGTTCACGGACGCATTTGACCTCGATTTGGCCAGGCGGGCACCTTCGTTTGACAAGTGCTATCGGGAGGTGGTCAGCCTGCTGGAATTGGCGCAAAGCTGCGCTGAGGAATAGGTCAGTCCTTCCGTTTGCCAGCCCACCCGGATCAGGCGCGCCGTGCATCCTCGGCATCGCGCATGCGTTCGGCGAGCCACGCGCGCCACGTTTCGAGACCGTTTCCGGCGGTGCAGGAGGTTTCGATGATTTCGATATCGGGGTGAATGCTGCGGGCGTTGCGCCGCGCGGCTTCCATGTCGAACGGCACGTAGGGAAGCAGGTCGATCTTGTTCAGAACCATCAGGCGCGACTTGGCGAATGCCCCTGGGTATTTGAGCGGCTTATCGTCGCCTTCGGTCACGCTCAGAATGACGATCTTCGATTCCTCTCCCAGGTCGTAGCTGGTGGGGCACACCAGGTTGCCGACATTCTCGATCAGCAGCAGATCCAACTTGCCCAGATCCCAGCCCTCGAGCGACTTCTCGACCATCCGCGCATCCAGATGACAAGCTCCCGCGGTGGTGATTTGGCGTACCGGAAAACCGAAGCGGGCCAGGCGCCGCGCGTCGTTGTCGGTTTGAATGTCGCCGGTGACCACGGCCACGCGCGTCTCCGCAGAGAAGCCTTCCAAAGTCCGCTCGAGAAGCGAGGTCTTGCCGGAACCGGGAGAACTGATGCAGTTCAACACCAGCGTGCCGCACTCCGCGAACCGCTCGCGCAGCGCCTGCGCGATGCGGTCGTTCTCGCTCAGCACCTTTCTCTCGAGGGGGATTCGTTCCACTTCAGTCCTCCAGTTCCAGGTAGGCGATATCCAGTTCGGACCCGCGCGGACGAAAGTCGATTTCGAGAGCCAGCGGCTCCAGATCCGTGCCCTTCACCAGAACTTCCAGACAAAACCGCAGCGACTCCACATCCACGCCGGACCACTCGCCGAGCCGCAGCCCCACCTTGCTGGCGCGGGCGCCGGGATGCCGCGTGATTTCGACGCGCACGGCTTCGATCACGGAGCTGGCAATCCCCATTTCGTGCATCAGCAGATTCTGGGAAGTTGATCGCCGGGCAGCATATCGACAATCCGCGTGGTTCCGAAGGGGGTCCGCAGCATCACCAGCCCGGGATACGTATCGGTGACGGCGCCGATGAACGCCGCGTCGTGCCCCTGCGGATGCCGCCGCATCGCCTCCAGCACGTTCTCGGCCGCATGTGGGGCCACGAAGGCCACCAGTTTGCCCTCGCTGGCGACGTAGAGCGGGTCCAGCCCCAGCATCTCGCAAGCGCCGCGCACTTCCTCGCGCACCGGTATGGCACTCTCCTCGATCGTGATGCCCACGCCAGCGCGGGAAGCGATCTCGTTCAGCGCGCTCGAGAGTCCGCCGCGGGTGGGATCGCGCATCGCGCGAATGTCGAGCGACACGGCCAGCATGGCTGCGACCAGGCCGTGCAAAGGAGCGGAATCGCTGGCCAGTTCCGTCGAGAACTGAATGCCTTCCCGCTCCGCCAGAATGGCGATTCCATGGTCGCCGATGGGGCCCGAGAGCAGCACGAGATCGCCTGGGCGCACCAGCGCGGGCGAGAGGTGAGCGCCTTCGGGCACCAACCCGATGCCGGTGGTATTGATGAACAACCCGTCGCCGCTGCCCTTTTCGACCACCTTGGTATCGCCGGCGACGATTTCGACTGGGATGGTGTCGGCGGCCCGGCCCATCGATTCGGCCACCCGCCGCAGGGTCTCGATTTCCAGACCCTCTTCCAGGATGAAACCGGCGCTCATGTAAAGCGGCGCCGCGCCTCCCATGGCCAGGTCGTTCACCGTGCCATGCACCGCCAGCGATCCGATGTCGCCGCCGCGGAAAAATAGCGGCTTCACCACGAACGAATCGGTGGTGAAGGCCAGCCGAACGCCGTTGATCTCGAATACGGCCTGGTCGTCCAGCCGGTTGAGGATCGGGCTGTGAAAGAAGGGCAGAAACACATCGCGCAGCAACTCGGCGCTGAGCCTGCCTCCGGAGCCATGGCCGAGGACGATGCGATCCTTCACCGCCAGCGGCAAAGGACAAGTGAATTGGATAGGGTTGCTCAAGTTTGCGCTCCCACCGGCGCGGTATGGCGCCGGTACTGATAGTAGGCGGCACAGGCGCCCTCGCTCGAAACCATCGGCGCTCCCATCGGCGCGGACGGCGTGCAGCGTGTGCCGAACATCGGGCAATCCACCGGCTTCTTCAACCCTCGCAGCACCAGGGCGCTGATGCATTCGGGCGGCTCGGGCGCGGAAATCGTCTCCACGCCGAAGATCTTTTCGGCATCGAACGCGGCGTACTCCGGGCGCAGGCGGAAGCCGGACTGGGCGATCGGGCCGATCCCGCGCCAGTTGCGGTCCACCACCTCGAACACCTCCAACATGCGCCGGCGGGCCGCTTCATTGCCGCCTCTATTCACGCTGCGCCCATACTGATTCTCCACCTGCGCGCGGCCTTCTTCCAGTTGCCGCACCAGCATCAGAATGGCTTCCAGCAGGTCGAGCGGTTCGAACCCGCCCACCACGAACGGCACTTTGTACCGTGCCGCGAGCTCCTCGTATTCCTCGTAGCCCACTACCGTGCAGACGTGGCCGGGGGCGATGAATCCCCGCACACGGTTGGCGCTCGAATCGAGCAGCATGCGGATGGCGGGCGGCACCAGCACGTGCGACACCAGCATCGAGAAGTTGCGCAGCCCTTCCCGCCTGGCCTGCCACACGGCCGTCGCGTTGGCCGGAGCCGTGGTTTCGAACCCCACCGCGAAGAACACTACCGGCCGCCGCGGATTCTCGCGCGCCAGCCGCACGGCGTCCATCGGCGAGTAAGCGACGCGGACATCGCCGCCGGCGGACCTCACCTGGAACAGGTCGCTGTGCGAACCGGGCACGCGCAACATGTCGCCGTAAGAGACGAAGATGACCTCCGGAATCGATGCAATCGCGATGGCCTTGTCGACGATCTCGAGCGGCGTCACGCAGACCGGGCATCCCGGCCCGTGAACCAGCTCCAGCCCGGAGCCCAGCAGTTCCTCGATCCCATACTTCACCAGCGTGTGAGTCTGGCCGCCGCAGATCTCCATCAGCACCCAAGGCCGCGTCGCGCTGCGGCGGATTTCCTCGACCAGGCGGCGGGCCAGGGCCGGGTCGCGATATTCGTCCAGGTACTTCATCCGCCGTCCTTGCCCAGCTCGTCTTCGAGCGCGCCCATCTCTTCGAGCAGGCGGTAGGTCCGCTCCGCCTCTTCGGCATCCACGCGGCTGATGGCGAATCCGACGTGAACGATGACGTAATCGCCGCACTGAGCTTCCGGCACGAAATCGAGACAGGCCTGCCGCGTGACGCCGCCGAAACGGACGGTGCCGAAGCGGAGCCCGTCAATCTCGTGCGCTTCCACGATTTGTCCCGGTATCGCCAGACACATACGCTTTTCCCGAGCTATCCGATTTGCCCGATACTCCTAGACTACACGTACGGGCAAGCTAAAGCATGCCCCACCCGCGCAGGCGACTTGCTCTTACCCACCCGATTGCCGTATTGTTTTTGTCTTGCGGCGTAAGTTTCGGATTAGCGGCATCGTGCAGGGCGTGGGCTTCCGGCCCTGGGTGTACCAACTCGCGCAGCGGCATGGGCTGGGCGGGCGAGTTTTCAATTCCACGCTCGGCGTGACCATCGAAGTGGAGGGCCCGGAAGAGGCGCTCGACCGCTTCGAGGCCGAGTTGCGCAGCGGGGCTCCGCCTTTGGCCGAGCTCGACCAGATCCGCGTCGAGCACCTCGAGCCGATTGGCTATCGGGAGTTCACGATCCATGATTCGCAGGACGCCGCGGGCCAGTTCGTGCTCGTTCCACCGGACATCGCCACTTGCCCGGACTGCCTGGCCGACGTGCGCGACCCCGCCAATCGCCGCTACCGGTATCCCTTCACCAATTGCACCAACTGCGGACCGCGTTACACCATCATCCAGGAAATCCCGTACGACCGTCCGCACACCACCATGTCCGGGTTTCGCCAGTGCCCGGCCTGCGAACGCGAATATCACGATCCGGGCGACCGGCGATTCCATGCCCAGCCGAACGCCTGTCCCGAGTGCGGCCCCTGGGTGGAACTGTGGGACCGGGAGCGGGCACTGGCCCAGCGCGCCGAGGCCATCGACCGGACACGCAGCCTGCTGAAAGACGGAGCGATTCTCGCCATCAAGGGCCTGGGCGGTTTTCACCTGGCCTGCGACGCCGCTAATGACGCCGCCTTGCGGCGGTTGCGCGAGCGCAAGCTGCGGTCCGGTAAGCCATTCGCGCTGATGGCCGCCAGCCTGGACAAGATCGCGGAATTCTGCGAACTTGCGGCCGAAGAGCGCGCCGCGCTGAGCGGAAGCCGGCGGCCGATCGTGTTGCTGGCGCGCCGTTCCGGGAGCCGGATTTCCGCCGAGGTGGCGCCGGGCGTGCCGACGCTGGGTGTGATGCTGCCCTACACGCCGTTGCATCACCTGCTCTTCGAAAGCGGCGAGTTCGACGCGCTGGTGATGACTTCCGCCAACATCAGCGAGGAGCCCATCGCGTATCGGAACGAGGAAGTGGCGGAGCGATTGCATCCGCTGGCCGATTACTTCCTGCTCCACAACCGCGCCATCCACACCCGCGTGGACGATTCCGTGGTGCGCATCTTCGAAGGCCGGGAACGCTTGATGCGCCGTTCGCGAGGGTACGCGCCGCGCCCCATCGAGCTTGGGTTCCCGGCGCGGGAGGTCCTCGCCTGCGGCGGCGAGCTCAAGAACACTTTCTGCCTGACCAAAGAACATTACGCCATTCTCAGCCAGCACACCGGCGACCTGGAAAACCTGGAAACGCTGGAGTTCTTTCAGGAAACCCTGGCGCACATGCAGCGCTTTTTTCGCGTGACGCCGCGCGCCGTGGCCTACGATCTGCACCCGCAGTACATGACCACCCGCCTGGCTCTGGCGATGGCCGGCATCGAAAAGATCGGCGTGCAGCACCATCACGCGCACATCGCGGCCTGCATGGCCGAAAACGGATTGCGCGAAAAAGTGATCGGCGTGGCTCTGGATGGGACCGGGTACGGAACCGACGGGCGGATCTGGGGCGGCGAGTTTCTGATTTGCGACTACGGGGGCTTCGAGCGGCGGTTTCACTTCCGCTACGTTCCCCTGCCCGGGGGAGACACCGCTATCCGGCAGCCCTGGCGCTCCGCGATGAGTTACCTCGCCGATGCGGGATTGGCCGGCACGCCGGCGCTGGAGGCGGTTCCCGAGGCGCAGCGCCGGGTGGTGGAAGCCATGCTGGTGGGCCGCGTCAATACGGTGGACACTTCATCCTGCGGGCGGCTGTTCGATGCCGTATCGGCCATTTTGGGGATTCGGCTGGAAACCACTTACGAAGGGCAGGCAGCCGTTGAACTGGAAGCACTTGCCGCCCCAGGCATCACGAACACATACCCATACTCGATCGACAACGGCACCATCGACTTCCGCGAAACCATCCGCGCGATTGTGCGGGACGAGAGTCCTCGGGAGGTTCGCTCGGCCCGCTTTCACAACGCCGTAAGTGCCGCTATTGCAGAGATCTGCCGAATCATGCGCGAGCGGGACCGGCTGGCCGGCGTGTGTCTTTCGGGAGGCACGTTCCAGAACGCCTATTTGCTAGGCCATACCGCCCAACTGCTCCGCGCGTCCGGCTTTCAAGTATTTACGCACTCGAAGGTCCCGCCCAACGACGGAGGGCTTTCCCTGGGTCAGGCCGCCATCGCCAGCAGCCGGCAGGGCTAACTAAAGTGCCCCGATGGCACGTATCGCATTGGTGGGGCGTGCTTTAGCTTGTTCGGGAAGACTCCATCTGCGCGTTGAGCATCGGATACCCCTTCCATTTGGTAATTTAGTACCCTATACTCTTAAAAGCGATAATTCCGGAAGCCCAAGGAGGCTACGGTGAAGATTCTCAGGCTTCGCAAAGAGAAGCTAGATCTCTTTGCCTCCGTCGTCCAGCAATTCGGCGAGCTTCATGCGCCCGTCGAGCAGGACGGAAAGTACGTCTTCAAACGACTAACACGGTGGGCGGAAGCGCGTCTCGACTATGACCGCACCATCCTGCCCCCCAAGAAATACTTTCTTCCACCGAGGGAAACCCTCTTCCGCTACCGGCCGGGCGAGGGGTTCCTGCCCAGCACCGACGGCCTGAATCAGCGGATCATCCTGTTCGGCCTGCATGCCTGCGACGTCTATTCCCTGAATATCCTGGATCGCGTCTTCGCCGGAAAATATAACGATCCGTACTACCAGGCGCGGCGGAGAAATATCGCCATAATCGGCATCGACTGCACGCCGGACAAGCAGTGCTTCTGCCGCTCGATGCGGGCGGATTTCGTCGACCACGGCTTCGATCTCTTCTTCTACGACACCGGCGACTATTACCAGGCGCTGGTCGGCACGGCCTTGGGCGACGACATGGTACTGGCCACCGGCAACCTGTTCGAGGCGGTGGATGCGGCCGATATCGACGACTACAAACGGCGCTCGTGGAACAAGCGGCGTGCGTTTCATCTCGACGTCGAGATTCGCGACCTTCCCGAGATCTTCGAGATGGAATACCAGAGCGAGATCTGGGAGGAACTCGGCGCCAAGTGCCTGTCGTGCGGCAGTTGCAGCATGGTCTGCCCCACCTGCTACTGCTACGACGTCGGCGACGATGTGGAACTGGGCTCGCGCGCCGGGAAACGGACGCGCTCCTGGGACTCCTGCCTGTTCGCGGACCATGCGCTGGTGGCCAGCGGCGAGAATTTCCGCGGCCCGCGCGCCAGCCGCATCAAGTTCCGTTTCTACCACAAGCAACGCGGCTTCGTGGCCGAATACGGGCGGCCAAGCTGCGTAGGCTGCGGGCGGTGTGCCACGGCCTGCCCGGTCGGCATCGACGTGGTGCAGGTGATTGACCGCCTGAGGAGGGTGCAAGATGTTGCTAGCCGATGACGTCGCAACCTACCATCCGATCGTGAGCGGCAATCCCTATCAGCCGCACATGGCGCGCATCGTGCGCATCTACAAGATGGTGGACAACAACCACCTCTTCACGCTGCGTTTCCTCGAAGACAACCTGGCCCACACCTTCCGGCACCAGCCGGGCCAGTTCATCATGCTGAGCGTGCCGGGCGCCGGCGAGATCCCCATCTCGATTTCCTCTTCTCCCTCGCGGCCCGAGGTCCTGGAACTCTGCGTGCGGCGCGTGGGACGCGTCACCCAGGCCCTCTACCGGTTGCGCACCAACGATGTGGTGGGAGTGCGCGGCCCTTACGGCAACGGCTACCCGATCGCGGAAATGCAGGGCAACGACCTGCTGCTGGCGGCCGGCGGGCTGGGCATGGCGCCCTTGCGGTCGCTCCTGTGGTACGCCCTCGACCACCGCGACAAGTTCAACAGCATCATCCTGATGTACGGGACCAAACGGCCCGAGGATATGTTGTTCCGCGAGGAACTGCTGGCCCTGGTGGATCGCACCGATATGAACTGCCTTCTCACGGTGGACGCGGACCCCTCGGGAAACTGGAAGAACCACATCGGCCTGCTGCCCACCCTATTCGACTACGCCAAGATCGAACCGCTCCACACCTATGCCAGCGTTTGCGGCCCGCCGGTGGTCTACAAGTTCATTCTGCAGCGCCTGCTCGAGCTCGGCTTTCCCAAGAACCGGATTCTGATGTCGCTCGAACGCCGCATGAAGTGCGGCATCGGCAAGTGCGGCCACTGCAGCATCGGGTACAAGTACACCTGCCTGCAGGGCCCCATTTTCACCTACTGGGATGCAATCAACCTGCCGGAGATGATCTGATGAACAAGCCAACTGTGGGAATATTCGGGCTCACCGGTTGCGCGGGCGACCAACTGGTGATTCTGAACTGCGAAGACCGCCTGCTGGACATCGCCGCCCTGATCGACGTTCGCGAGTTTCTGATGGCGTCTTCGGAGAACGATACCGCCTGCGCGCTGGACGTGGCCCTGGTGGAGGGTGCGGTAGTAAGCAAGCGGGATGCCGACCGGCTGCGCGCGGTTCGCCAGCGGGCCAAGACGCTGGTGGCGCTGGGGACCTGCGCCGTGTGGGGCGGAGTGGCGACCATGGACCGCGGCGCCGACCGCCGGAAACTACTCGAAGAGGTGTACGGCGAGGACGGGCTGAGCTACGATTCGCAACCCGCCCAGGCCCTGCACGAAGTGGTGAAGGTGGATCTCAATATCACCGGCTGCCCGATCGAAAAGGACCATTTCCTGACGGCCATCGCCAATCTGCTGAATGGAGACGCCCCCGTCTATCCCGGCTATCCGGTTTGCACCGAGTGCCGGATGCAGGAGAACAACTGCCTGTTGATGGAGCGCGGAGAACTTTGTTGCGGGCCGATCACCGCCGCCGGTTGCAAGGCGCGCTGCCCGGATCTGCGGGTGCCCTGCATCGGTTGCCGCGGGCCTGTGAGCGACGCCAACACGTCGGCGCTGACCACGATGCTCGAGGAAAAGGGCTTTGACCGGCAGTCGATCGCCGGCCGCCTGCGGACCTTCGCACCCCAGGGAGCTGCGCAATGAGCAAAATCGTCATCGACCATCTGGCCCGCGTGGAGGGCCACGGCGGCATCACCGTGGAAGTGGAAGGCGACACGGTGGGCAGCGTGCACTTCGACGTTTTCGAAGGCGCGCGACTGCTCGAACCGCTGGTTCGCGGGAAGCGTTTCGACGAAGTGGCGCCAGTGCTGTCGCGGATCTGTTCGATCTGTTCTGTGGCGCACACGCTGACCTCGTTGAAGGCCACCGAGAACGCGTTCGCGGTGCGGGTCAGTCCGCAAACCGAGCTGCTTCGCGAGCTGCTGTTTCGCGGCGAGAGCATCGAAAGTCACGCGCTGCACCTCTTTCTACTGGCGGTGCCCGACTACCTGAACTATCCCAGCGCGATCGCGCTCTCCGCCGACAAGCCGGCCGTCGTCATGCTCGGCCTGCGCCTCAAGAAACTCGGCAACCTGATCCAGGAAACCATCGGCGGGCGTGCCATCCATCCCGTCAACGCCTTGCCGGGCGGTTTTGGCAAGGCGCCGGCGATCGAGCAGTTGATCGAGCTGCGCAGCGCGCTGATGCAGGGCGTGACCGATTCGGACGCCGCCATGGATCTGATGACCACGCTTCCACCGGCGGATTTCTGCCATTGCGATACCGTCTATGCCGCCCTGCGCTCGCCGAGCCTGGACAGTTACTACGCCGGCGACGAAGTGATGACCGTATCCGATGGCAGCCGGGCGATCGTCCATGCCAACGATTACAGGACGCTCACCAACGAGCGCGCCATGCCGCACTCCCACGCCAAGCACAGCGCCTTCCGCGAGAAACCCTTCATGGTCGGATCGCTGGCCAGGCTGACCGTGAATCCGCGGCGCCTCACCGGCAAGCTGGCGGTCGCCAAGAAGCGGCTCAAGCTGCAGTTGCCCGCCGACAATCCGATGGACAACAACAAGGCGCAAGCGCTCGAGTTGATCAACGACGTGGAGCGAGCCCTGGAAATCATCGAACAACTTTTGCGGGCGGGGGTCAAGGACGAGCCTCCCGTGCCGGTGCAACCGCGCGCCGCCACCGGGACGGCCATCACGGAAGCTCCGCGCGGGCTGTTGATCCACAGCTACACGTACGACGCCGAAGGCCGCATCACCGCGGCCGACGTGATCACGCCGACCGCGCTCAACGCCGCCAGCATGGAAATGCACTTCCGCAAGGCCGTGGAGCAAAGCGCGGAACGCGACGATGCAACCCTTTCGAGAAAGCTGCAAATGATAGCCCGCGCCTACGATCCGTGCATCTCCTGTTCCGTGCACCTGCTGCGCAGGCAATGAAGCCGCTGCTGGTAATCGGCCTCGGCAACCCGCTGATGGGCGACGAGGGTATCGGCTGGCACGTGGCGGAGCGTCTTTCCGGCGACCCGAGGCTGCCGGCCGAGGTGGAGGTGGTTTGCGGCGGAACCGACTTGCTGCGCCACGCCGGACGGATGGAACAGCGCCGCCGCGTGATCGTGGTCGACGCTCTGCGCGACGATGCCGAGCCGGGCAGCGTCTGCGCATTGGAAGCTCCGGCCGGGCTCGACAATCGCCAGGATAACGTTCACTGCCTCTCCGCCATCCAGGCGATTCAACTGCTTCGCATGACCGTTCCGGTCCCTATCACGCTGCTGGGCATTTCCGTGCCTTGCGCCTGCGTACAGAGCGACCTTTCGCCCGAACTCGCCGCCCGCATGCCGGCGATCCTGGACCGCGTCCTCCGTGAACTGGACGTCGAATATTAGCGACCGAATCTTAGGTCCAGGTTACGAAACTCCGGCATTCGGCGGTCCTATTTCGGAGTTTCGTAGCCGTTCCTAGAATCAGTACGAATCAGGATGTAGGTACCCGTAGTTCCATTACGTTTAGACTAGCTTCTGCGAGCGAAGTAGCGTCAAAATGAGACGTAACACACATCTCACGCGGATTGTCGGGAAGGTCCAGACGGGATTTCCGAAAACCGGTTGGCGATCCAGCATGACCGTACGCGAACAAAGGCTCTTGGGAGGAACGTATGAAACACGTGAAGTTCTTGCTGCTGTTTCTGGCGGTCGTTTTGGCATCGCCCGCGGCCACGATCTTCAGTGAGAATTTCGACAACGCCGTGCCCGGCTATTACTCGACGCGGGGCATTATCACCGGCACGAAGTTTTCCCTTACGGCCGGAACAATCGACGTGAACGGTACGCTTAACGGCAGCTATTACCCGGAGCTCTGCGTGGCGCCGACGTCCGGCAACTGCATCGACACCACCGGCGGCACCAATCCCACCCGAGGCACTATCACTACGACAAACGCCATCTCCTTCGCACCGGGCTCGTACGTGCTCAGCTTCGATCTGGAGGGTTGGTACGACACCGGCGTCACGGACGCGTGGGCCACGGTGCAAACGAGTCTCGTGGACGCAACCACTTCGGCAAATCTGTTCACACCCCAATCAATCACCGTCTATGGCGCCGACAACACGTACCCAGTCACCGACATCTACTTTCAGGTGACCACCGCCACTACGGCGAATCTCACCTTCACGGACCTGGGAGGCAAATATACGTTCGCGGGCGGCATTCTGGATAACGTAGAGATCGACTCGACCGACCCGGCGCCCGAGCCGGCTACCGCCCTGCTGTTCGGAGTTGGCGCGCTGATCCTTCTGGCGAAGAAGCGCGCCCGCCAATAGAGCAGCCACCGGCTGCACGGAAACCAATACCCAGCGTCGGCGACGCGTCTACCGCTTGCTCTTCAGCACGTCCACCAGTTCCTGCACGGCGGCGGCGCTTTTTTGCAGGCCGGCTTGCTCTTCGGCGGTTAGTTTCAGCTCGTAGATCTTCTCGATGCCGCGCGCGCCCAGCTTGCACGGGACGCCGACGAAGAGGCCGTTGATGCCGTACTCGCCTTCCAGATACGCGGCGCAGGGCAGCACCTTCTTCTTGTCCTTGAGGATGGATTCGGCCATTTCCACCGCGGCCGCCGATGGGGCGTAGTAGGCGCTACCGGTCTTCAGGTACTTGACGATTTCCGCTCCGCCGTTGCGCGTGCGGTCCACGATGCGATCGATGGTAGCCTGGTCCATCAGCTCCGTCAGCGGAATGCCGGACACGTTGCTCAGCCGCACCACGGGCACCATGGTGTCGCCGTGCCCGCCCAGCACCACCGCGGTCACGTTGCTCACCGACACTCCCAGTTCCTCGGCGATGAAGGTGCGGAAGCGCGCGCTGTCGAGCACGCCGGCCATGCCGACCACGCGCTCCCTATTGAACTTCGAGACCCAAAGGGCCGCCTGCGCCATGGCGTCCAGCGGGTTGGTCACCAGGATGAGGATCGAGTTGGGCGAGAACTTGACGGCCTCCTCGGTGGCGCTGCGCACGATTTCGTAATTGGCCATCAGCAGGTCGTCGCGGCTCATCCCCGGTTTGCGCGGGAAGCCGGCGGTGATGATGACGATATCGGAATTGGCGGTGGGCGCGTAGTCGTTGGAGCCGGTGATCGCCACGTCGTAGCCCTGCACCGGTCCGGACTCCAACAGGTCCAGGCCCTTGCCCTGAGGAACGCCCTCTACCACGTCCACCAGGACGACATCGGCGAGGTCTTTTTCCGCGATCCGCAACGCGCAATTGGCGCCCACGTTGCCGGCGCCCACAACTGTAATCTTGTTTCGCACAACAGTTCTCCTTGAATGGTGTTTCGAAGCTCGATTATAACAGCCGTGACCCGGTTGACCGCACCGAAGGCAACGCGCGTATACTGAGCCATTGGGAGCTAGGGGAGCGACCTTGACAGGCGAACCGGAGCTGGATTTGCGGGACAAAGTGGTGCTGGTGACCGGCGCCGCCAAACGAATCGGCCGCGCGATTGCGCTGCGGCTGGCGGGCGAAGGCGCGCGGGTGGTTATTCATTACAACGGCTCGGAGGCGGAAGCTTGCCAGACGGCGGCGGAGTGCGGTGGCGCGCCTTTTGTGAAGGCCAATCTCGAATCCGTAGCCGAAATCGAGCGCCTGTTCGCCGAAACCGCTGGCCTGTATGGACGCCTCGATGGCCTGGTCAATAACGCCGCCCGCTTCACCCGCTTCGATCCGCTTGAAATCTCGGAGGCCGACTGGGACTTCATTCACTCGGTCAATTTGAAAGCCGTGTTTTTTTGCTGCCAGGCGGCGGCGCGGATCATGCAACAGACCGGAGGCGGCCGGATCGTGAATGTGAGCTCTCTCGGCGGCATTCGGCCTTGGGCTGCGCACGCCCATTACTGCGCCTCGAAGGCTGGCGTGATCATGCTGACGCGCGCGCTGGCCAAGGCTTGGGCGCCTCGGATTACCGTCAACACGGTCGCCCCCGGCGTGATCCCCTTCGACGATATCGACGAGCGCGGCCTCCGCATGATCGCGGCCACCCCCGCCGGCCGCGGTGGAACGCCCGATGAGGTCGCCTCCGCGGTGGCGTATTTCCTCAGGGCGTCCAGGTTCGTTACGGGCCAACTGCTCGCCATAGATGGCGGGTTGAGCCAGCGCTGAGCGGGTCGTTTGTTTCGCACGGAACCGGCGGCAAAGACCGCCGGCGTTACAAGGAAGCGCAGCCTCGCACGGTAGCGCCGGCGGTCTCTGCCGCCGGTTTTTTCCCGGCCCGACACCGTAAAATACGAGGATGCACCTTGCGCC
>JBAVIH010000595.1:0-3717 GCA_049686695.1 Bryobacteraceae bacterium
GTTTATCCGGGCCGTCCCGGGTGCCCCAACGTGGGCTACACATACTCGCTGAACACGGCGGGGCTGTCTGCCGGGTCTCACGTCATCACGGTCACGGCGACGGATTCCGCTAGCCCTCCCGACACAGGCTCGGCCAGCGTGACGGTCACAGTCAGCACCGCTGTCATACCATCGGTGCACATCGATGCGCCGGCCTCGGGCTCGACAATTTCGGGCACGATATCGGTCTCCGGCTGGGCCATCGACAACATTTCAGTCGTTGGCACGGCGATCAGCGGCGTGCAGGTGCTGGTGGACGGAACGGTGGCTGGCTCGGCGATTTACGGGATCAGCCGGCCGGACGTGTGCTCGGCTTATCCGGGCCGTCCCGGGTGCCCCTACGTGGGGTTCACTTACGCGCTGAACACCTCGTCGCTGGCGTCCGGGTCTCACACCATCACGGTTATGGCAGAGGATTCCGCCAGCCCTCCCGACACGGGCTCGGCGTCGGTTACCGTGCAGAAGTAAAGGCGAGGGGCGGCTCCGCAGCGGTGCATTGCAGGAGCACGTGCGGAGCCGCCCCATTCCCGCGCCGGAAACGTCTTCAAGGCCATGGAGACTTCCGTTGCTACCGCTCTATGGCCGCCTCCAGGGATATACCGTTCAGGCTCCTCTCTTTCCATCCGGTCCGCCGAACACGACGAAACGAACCACTTGCCCGCGAAGGATCCGCTTCCGAGCCGCTCCAGATCAGCCGCCGGCACAGGCCAGACAAGCTTCCTTCGGGCGTCAGCCCCAGTCCTGGTTGGGGAGGCAGGATCTGTATCCCAGAACACATTTCTCACTGCCAGGATCACAGTACTGCGCTGGCAATAGAGTACGAATAGTACCGAGATAGGGTATTTTGGGATAAGGAGGCCCGCAATGCGCTATATCAGCTTCTGTTTCGCGCTCCTGCCGATCGTCTTGCCCGAGAGTATCCTCGCACAGACGCCTGCCGCCACAACCGCAATTCTCGAAGGTGACGTGGTCAACTCCGCGACCGGCGCGCCGATCGCCGGTGCGCGCGTCAAGGTCGATACGCAGCAGCAGGCTGCGCCGCTCTACGGCAAGAGCGACGCCAAGGGCCATTTTCTATTCAACAACCTGCCGCCGAACTTTTATCAGGTGAGCGTGGAGAGTCCAGGCTTCCTGAAGCCCGCGTCCGCAAGCGTGGACCTGGCGGTTCATCGATCGGGCACGGGTTCCGTGGTGCGGAGTGCCAATGCCTGCTGTGCCGTCCCCGCGACAGTCGTCGGGACCTACGCCGATGGCAACTTGCACGCCAGGATTTCCGTCCCGATGGTCCCTTATGCAGTGATTACGGGGAAAGTGACCGATCCCAATGGCCTGCCGCTGGAGGATTGCTCCGTCGAGATTCTCCTGAAGCGGCCGATTCAGAAGACGCCGACGGCGAGCAACTGGAGGCCCGGCACCCGCGCGCTTCCGGACGGCAGGAACGAAATCGTGTCGATGGCCATGCTGCACACGAACGACAAGGGCGAGTTTCGCGCCGGACGCCTGGAACCGGGAACCTGGTACGTGGTGGCCAACCGGGTGGGCTTCCCGGGAATATGGGAGGACAGCTACCGGATCACCTACTATCCGCGCGCGCTGGATCTCGAGTCCGCCAAACCGCTGGAGCTGGGGGCGGGCGAACAGGCGCGCGCGAATATCCAGATCGCGCGGCAGGGCGGCATCCACGTAGCCGGGCGCCTGATCAAACCGGCGAGTGAAGAATCGCCCTCGGGATCGCTGCTCTACACCAATATCGTGCTGGTGCCGGAACAGAATTATCTCACCAACGCGAACGGCCCGTTCACGACCGGGAGGGAGGATTACGAATTTCATGACGTGCTTCCGGGCAAGTACACGTTAATGGCCCTCACACGGGACGCAGCGAGCGACCCGTTTGGCGGCAACCAGAAGTCTCTCTTCGGACTGACGCAATCGTTCGAGGCCGGCGACCGCGACATGAGCGGCGTCGACCTCGTGCTGCAACCATTGCGCGACCTGGCCGGCGCGGTGACTTTTCCCGAGGGTTGCACGCCGTTCCAGGTGCGGATCGACGCCAACTCCCGTAGCGCGCTGGCGGCGGGACAGGCGGAAGCTGTCAGCGGCGCCGATGGCAAGTTCGTGCTGCACGGCCTGGTTCCGGGCAAGTACACGGTTTTGGTTTCCAGTGCCTCGGGTCCCAGATTCCAACCGAAACTCGCGACGTCGATCCGGTTGGGAGATCGCGACGTCGAAAAGGACGGCTTCGATGCGCCGGTCTCGGGAGACGAACCGCTGCGCATCGCTGTCGCCTGCGGCAACCCGGGGGTGCAACGATGAAATACTGTTTTCTGCTTTTGGTTTTCTCCGGCATTGTGACCGGCCAGACGGTGGAGGGCGACGTGGTGAATTCGGCTACGGGCGCGCCCATTCCCGGAGCGCACGTCTCGGCCAACGCCGGAATGAGCGGCCAACCGTCGATCCTCACGACGGATCCGGCGGGGCACTTCCGGTTGCCGGTTGAGGCGCCCGCATACTTCTCGGTGCAGGTGGTCCAGGCCGGCTTTTTGCGCAAGACCATTCCATACAAACCCGGCCAGGCGGCCTCTCTGCGGATCTCGCTGACCCCCGCAGCGGTCATTTCGGGGAAGATCGAGGACGAGGACGGATTCCCGGTGGAACACGCGCAAGTGCAAGCTCTACGCTACGCAATCGTGAACGGCGAACGGAAACTGCAGGCGACCGCGATCGCGCAAACCGACGATCTCGGACAGTATCGCCTGATCAATCTGCCGGCAGGCCGCTACTGGGTCCGCGCCAGCTCGGGAGACGCGGGCAACTGGGACCGGCGCTACGTTGTCGAGTACTTCCCGGGAACGCTCCAGCCGGACGACACCAACCGGCTAGAGGTCGAGGCCGGCCAGGAACGCGCGGGAGTCGATCTCCGCCTGGCTAAGTATGAGGGCGTGACCGTCTCCGGCCGCGTCGAAACGCCCGTCGGCGCGTCTTCTCCGCGAATGTTCACCGTACGTGTGCAGGCAGAATTGGCCGGCTTGCCGGACATTTTCCTCGGCGGGGCGCAGCGCGACGGCAGTTTCACGATCCGGCACGTGCCGCCGGGAGACTATATCCTGCGGACGACTTCCGGCAATTACCCGCCGAGGGCCGGCGACCTTCTGGGGGAACGGAAGTTGCAGGTTGCCGAAGCCGATGTGACCAGCGTCGTTCTCGCCACGCATGAGGTGCAGGCGGTGGATGTGGCGGGAACCGTGGTTACCGACAGCGGCGGCAATCCACCGCCGATGCGCATCGGGCTTCGCACTATGCCCGGTCCCGGCGTTTCGGTGCGCTCGAACGAGGACGGCTCGTTCGTCCTGAAAGGCCTTCTGCCCGGCCACTACGACATGCAGGTAATCCCGGACATGGCCATAGTGAACGGTGCGGTGGATCCCAGATCCGTCGCCGGCCGTGCGGTTTCGGCGCGGCTGGGAGAGAAGGAGGTGCTGCGCACCGGATTCGATCTGGACGGCCCGCCCGGCGGCCCTCTGAAGATCACCTTCAGTGCCCATGTGATCGAGATCAACGGTAAGCTCCTGAACGCTTCCGGCGGACCGGCGTCGGGAACCCTGCTGGCGCTCGCATCCGGCGGGCAAACCGGCCAGGGCATGGTAACCACCGATGCCGACGGTGCCTTTCGACTAGTGC
>JBAVIH010000596.1:0-3802 GCA_049686695.1 Bryobacteraceae bacterium
GCCACCAGCCGGTCTCGCTCGACCTGGGTCATCAGTAGTTGTCCTTTGTCCACCCTCCAGGCTGGACCCTGTCAATAGGACATTTCTACTTTGCCCAAATAGGACATTCTCACTTTGCCGCGACACCTCATTTTTCACATGACGTGGTGGCCCGGTTCGATGGCGGACAGATCACCACGGAAGCCGGGGCGCTTTTGTTGCGCCCGCTGGAACAGCGCACCGGCATCTTGCGCCAGTTCGCCGCCTGTTTTCGCGATTACCGGCGAACGGATCTGGTGGAACATAGCGTCAGCGAGTTAGTGCGGCAGCGCGTATACGGCATCGCCTTGGGTTATGAGGATCTGAACGATCACGATCAGTTGCGGCAAGATCCCTTGTTGGCGCTGCTGTCCGGCAAGCGGGACGTGGAGGGCGAGCACCGGCGGCGCTCACAGGACCGGGGCAAAGCCGGGGCCGGCAAGAGCACCTTGAACAGGCTGGAACTGACGCCGGCGGATGCCAAGCCCGACGCTCGCTATAAGAAGATCGTGATGGACGAGGCGGCCGTGGATGGCCTGCTGGTGGATCTGTATATCCAGGCCCAGCCGCGACAACCGCAGCGCATCGTTCTCGATCTGGATGCCACCGACGATCCGGTGCACGGAGAGCAGGAAGGCCGGTTCTTTCATGGTTACTACGGCTGCTATTGCTATCTGCCGCTGTACATCTTCTTTGACGATCACTTGGTCTGCGCGCGGCTGCGGCCGTCGAACATCGATGCCTCGGCCGGGTCGCTGGAAGAGGTCGAGCGCATCGTCAAAAGACTGCGCTTCACCTGGCCCGACGCGAACATCATCCTGCGCGCCGACTCGGGTTTCTGCCGGGATGCCCTGATGAGCTGGTGCGAGAAGAACCGGGTCGGGTATGTCTTCGGACTGGCCAAAAACGAACGGCTGGTGAAGAAGCTGCGCAGACCGATGCGAGAGGCGGAGGCGCAGTGGAAGCAGTCCGGCAAGCCGGCCCGCCGCTTCCGCGACTTCCGCTATCGCACGCGGGAATCCTGGAAGCGCGGGCGGCGCGTGGTGGGCAAAGCCGAGTACCTGGACAAAGGCGCGAACCCGCGCTTTGTGGTCACCTCGCTCAGCGCCGCGGAGATGGAGGCTCGCAGCCTGTACGAGGAATTCTATTGCGCCCGCGGCGAGATGGAGAACCGCATCAAGGAGCAGCAACTCGGTTTGTTCGCCGATCGGACCTCGACCGGTTGGCTGCACTCCAACCAGATTCGGCTGTACCTGTCTTCCATTGCGTACTGTCTCCTGGCAGCCTTGCGCCGGTTGGCTCTGGTGGGCACCGACATGGCCCAGGCACAGTGTGGGACGATTCGTCTACGGCTGCTGAAGATCGGCGCGCAGGTGCGGATCACGGCGCGCAAAATCTGGATCTCGATGGCGGCCGGTCACCCCGCCGCAGCGGTGTTTGCGGCGGCGCATCGGAAGCTCATGGACGCGATTCCGCTACGCTCCTGAGATCTATCGCTTCGGCGCGCGAACTTCAAGTACTGCTTTTCCGGCCTCTATTGCAGGCCGCACAAGGTGCCGTTGCGCCAATCTGCCCGGAAAACGCTTCTCAGCTACCAATCAAGGCCAGCGCCAGGCCATCCGGGCGTTTGACGGCCAACCCACGCGACGACGGCAATCTCGTGCGATCCAGCACGAACTCAAAAACCGACTCCGACCTGCAACTTATTTGCGAAGCGAAGACTTGGTGAGAAATCCGGGCTAGCGGCTTCGGTTCTCAAGTTGCTGCGCAGGTCCGTATTGCTGTCTTCGCAGCAGGCGGTCGGCATCGGCGTAGACGCGGACGTAATCTACCGTCAGGCGCTGCGGAAACTCGCTTGTGCGATCGGGCGCGCCGGGCCAGTCTCCACCTACGGCGAGATTCAGCAACAGGTAGAAGGGATGGTTGTACACCCAATGCGCGCCGGCAGGCAGACGGGACGGCGTGACATGGAAGTACGGTTCGCCATCGAGCAGGAACTGAATGCTGTCTTCCTCCCAGATGACGCCGAAGACGTGGAAGTCGTCGGAGAGGTGGCGGCCGGTGGTAAGGGTTGCCGTGCTGCCGATGCCGCCGGTGCCGGAATAGCCGGGTCCGTGCAGGGTGCCGTGGATGCTGAACGGCTCCTTGCCGATGTTCTCCATGATGTCGATCTCGCCGCAGTCGGGCCATCCTTTCTCGGCCGAATCTTCGCCCATCATCCAGAACGCGGGCCACATCCCCTGGCCGTAAGGGATCTGCATGCGGGCTTCGATCTTGCCGTAAGTCACGTTGAACAAGCCCTGGGTCTTGAGGCGGGCGGAAGTATAGACGCCGTTGGGCTTGGCCAGCGCCGCGATCACCAGGTGGCCGTCGCCATCGAGGGAGGCGTTTTCCGGGAGCTTGGTGTACTGCTCCAGCTCATGGTTGCCCCAGCCGCGGGTGCCCGATTCGGGAATCCACAAGGCGGGATTCGGGGGCGCGCCAAGCGGCCCGTCGAACTCGTCGTGCCACATCAGGCGCCACTTTTCCTGGGCTGCCAGGGGAGCGGCCAACACCGCAACCATGACAAGAAGGCCGAAAAACCGCATAACTTATTATGCCCTTGGCGGGGGCATGCTTTGCCTTGCCCGCTTCACGAAAAAACTTTCCTGCCGCCGCACCGAGCGTCGCCCGACCCGGCCGGGTTTGTCGATAATTAGAGAGAGCGATTTCCCATGATCATTCTCTGTGTGTACGTGCACGTGAAACCGGAAGCGGTGGAAGCTTTTCGGGAAGCCAGCATTGAAAACGCCCGCAACAGCCGGCGGGAGCCCGGCGTGGCGCGA
The DNA here is from genome assembly GCA_049686695.1 of Bryobacteraceae bacterium. Taxonomy (GTDB): domain Bacteria; phylum Acidobacteriota; class Terriglobia; order Bryobacterales; family Bryobacteraceae; genus Bog-375. Next base: position 2,844 of record JBAVIH010000596.1, read on the forward strand.
TTCGACCTGCTGGAGCAGGCCGACGATCCGACGCGTTTCATGCTCTACGAAGTGTACCGGGACGCAGCCGCGCAGGCGGCGCACAAGGAGACGGCGCACTACCGCGCCTGGGCCGCCAAGACGGTCGACATGTTTCCCGAGCCGCGCACGCGGCAGTTGTACCGTGCGATCGATCCGGCCGACGGCGAGTGGTAGAGACGGTGCCCTTCGAGTTCGCGACAGCGGGGCGAATCGTGTTTGGCGAAGGCGCCGTTAGCGAAGCGGCTCCGGCTGCCGCCGCAATGGGCCGGCGCGCGCTGCTGGTGACCGGCGCCGGGACGGATCGGGCGGTGGCGCTCGCGCGAGCCCTTGAAGCGGCCGGAGTGACGGTGGCGCCGTTTCGCGTCTCCGGCGAACCGGCCATCGGCACGATTGCGGCCGGAACCGTTTACGCGCGCCGAGAGGGCTGCGACGTGGTGGTGGCAATGGGTGGCGGCAGCGCCATCGACGCCGGCAAAGCGCTGGCCGCGATGCTGACCAACCCGGGCGAGCCGCTCGATTATCTGGAGGTGGTAGGGCGCGCCCAGCCCCTGCGGCAGCCATCGGCGCCGTTCATCGCGATCCCCACCACCGCCGGCACCGGCTCGGAGGTCACCCGCAACGCCGTGCTGGCCGCGCCCGAACGCGGCGTGAAGGCCAGCCTGCGCAGCTCCCTCCTGCTGCCGCGGTTGGCCGTGGTGGACCCGGAATTGACGCTGGATCTGCCGCCGGCGCTGACCGCGTCGACCGGTCTCGATGCGTTGACCCAGCTCATCGAGCCTTATGTATCGGTGCGCGCCAACCCGATGACGGACCTGTACGCGGTGGAAGGCCTGCGCACCGCGGGCGCGTCGTTGCCGCGCGCGTGGGCCAACGGCGGCGACCGGGAAGCGCGCCGCGGCATGTGTTGGGCCAGCCTGCTGGGCGGCCTGTCGCTGGCC
>JBAVIH010000597.1:0-13641 GCA_049686695.1 Bryobacteraceae bacterium
CCGAGGCGCGTCAGTTCGCGCGCGCGATCCACCGCCGGTGGCTGATGAAAGCGCGGATTGAGGATCATGCCTGAGACCTGGAAGATGTGCGACGGCGCCAGGCCGAGCGCGCGCGCCTGGTCCACCGCGCGCCCTGAGCCGCAGATCACGTATTGTTCCTGCCGCTCGATCCAAAAGTGGGGCGGGTAGTCGGCAATATCGGTCAGGATGGTCACCAGCGGCGTTCCCGGCCACGCCCGGTCGAGTGCCTGCTTGAACGCGCGGTTGTAATGCGGGATCAGCGAGACCACCATGTCCGGTCGCGAGGCCGCCCAGTGCCGCTCCAGAATGCGCACCTCGGCACTGTGGAACAGGCGGATTGCAGCATGCATCACCGGCACCAGTTGCGCCGTGCCCAGCGTCCATCCGCGCCGCAACATGATGTTGTAAACGTCCTGGAAATCGATGCCGGTCGATTTGCGGATGACGTCGATCGAATGGAAGAGGTCCTGCACCGAGTGCGTGCGGATGTCCCACGGCCGGCGCTCAGAGGCAATCACCTCGGCCAGCGCGGTGGCGGCGGCGCGGTGGCCGCCGCCGGCATCGATGTAGATGAACTCGATATTGCGCCTCATCACTGTGACCCGCTTTCCGCGCGCAGCGCCACGAGAGGCGCTGCCGCTTTGGTAATCGCCGCGGGGCCCGGCTGCGCGCCCGCTGCTAGGCAGCCGGAATTCCCCGTCGCCTGGGAAGCGCGCATGGCAACCGCGGCGGGTTGGAACGCCGCCAGCACGGGCCTCCCAATCCAGCAGGCCGGCGGCTGCAATTCGAAAATCCAGGCCAGCGTAGCGCCCGTGTCGTAGGTGAACACCGAAGCTGCGATCTTCCCCGGCGTCACGCCGGGGCCCGCCAGAATCCACGGAATCTGGATTTCGGCCAGTGAGTTCTTGCCATGGTTATGCCCCTTGCCGCCGTGATCCGACGTCACCAGCACGAAAGTGGAATCGAGCGCGCCGGCTTCGCGTAACGTGTCGAGAATGGCGCCGATCTGCCGGTCGGCTTCTTCCACCGCCCGGTAGTATTCGCGGCTTGACCAGCCCGAATGATGCCCCGCGTGATCCACGTTATCCAGGTGGATGAAGAGCAACTGCGGACGGTACCGCTTCCAGTACTCGATCGCGGCCTGCGCGGTGCGCTCGGGGCCGCGCTGGTGCTCCATCACATCCGGCACGTTGCGCTCCACCAGATTGGCGAAGCCGAGCCAGTCGTGAAATATGGCGATGCGGCTAGCCGGCCGCTGCGCACGCAAAGCGCCGAAAATGTTTGGAAAGCCGCCGGACTCGTCCTGGCACGCCGGCACGATCTCCTGCATCCGCTTCAGGTAGCCGTTGGAAGTGATGCCGTGCTGCTCGGGGCCGGACGCGGTGATCATCGACATCCAGTTGGGACTGCTCAGCGTGGGCATCACGCCGCGCGCCTCCAGGCTCCACGCCCCGCGCGCCATCAGTTCGCGCAGGGCTGGGCCGCCCGCCGTAACCACCCCATCGATGCTGAGCCCATCCACTCCGATGACGATGACGCGGGCCTCCGGCGCCTCCTCGAATTGCCGCGCGGACATCGCCGCGCAACCCAACACCAGAACAGCAATTGCGATTCGTCGCATTTACTCCCCTTCCTTCAAGTACCATGCGAGCCGATTCGGTTCCGTTACAGTCCCAAGAAGGTTGTGTTTCCGGATTGCAATGCGAACTACGCCGCAGGGTGGAGGAGGCCATTGGCGACTGTCCGGCGATGAGAAAGACCGCCTGCGCCGCACTTTTCACCGGATGTTTATTCGTTTGAAACCAGGCTGGGTCAGGCTGGGACAACAGCCTGAAGAATCGAAGCCAAGCATGCGCACCCAGACCAGCAACGAACTGCCTACTTTTTCGGGCCTGCTCCAGGATCCCTTACGCCGTTTCCTCGATCCGATGGAACCCGCCGTCGAGCGACTCTTCGGAATGGACCGGCTGCGTGAAACGCTGGAAGCCATGCGCGCCATGCCCAAAGGCGGGAACGCGGCTGGGCGACTGCTGGAGACCCTTGGCATCACCTGGGAAGCCGGGCCCGAGGAACTCGAGAGGATTCCGCGTTCCGGCCCGCTGCTGGTGGTGGCGAACCATCCTTTCGGCCTGCTCGACGCGGCGATCCTGGCCAACACGTTGCCGGAGGTGCGGCCCGACATTCGCATTCTCGCCAACTCCCTGCTGGCCGGTGTTGCGGAATTGCGTCAATGGTGCATCTTCGTGAATCCGTTCGGCTCCAAACACGCGGTCGGAGAGAATGCGCGCGCGTTGCTCGAAGCGGCGGCGTGGTTGCGCTCCGGAGGCGCGCTGGTGGTGTTTCCGGCAGGGGAAGTGGCGCACTTCGATTTGAGAACCGGCACGCTGGCCGACCCCGACTGGAATCCCGCCTTGGCGCGCATCGCGCAAAGGGCGGGCGCCGCCGCGGTGCCAATCTTCTTCGAAGGCGCTAACAGCGTCGGGTTTCAACTTGCCGGCATGATCCATCCCGGGTTGCGCACCGCCAATCTGCCGCGCGAGCTGTTGAACAAGCGCGGCCGCCGCATCCGCATGCGCATCGGCCGTCCCGTGACGGTCGCCATGCTCCAATCGTTCGCGAGCGCGCAAGAAGCGATCGAGTATTTACGATGCCGGACTTACCTGTTGGATGACGCTGCAACGGTGGCCGTCCCCGAACGCCGGTTGCCGTTGCGGCTGCTTCCAGCGAAGCACCAGACGCCAGTCGCAACCGCTCGCGCGACGGACCGTCTGGCCGCGGAAATCGCCGCTCTCCCGCCCGCGAGCAGGCTGTGCGACAACGGTGAATTCGCGGTCTACCTGGCGAATGAATCCGCCTTCCCCGGCGTGGTCGCAGAAGTCGGCCGCCTGCGCGAACTGGCATTCCGCCAGGTCGGCGAAGGCACCGGGCGCGCCGTCGACCTCGACCGCTTCGACCACCACTACCAGCACCTGGTGCTCTGGCACGCGGGCCACTGCCAGGTGGCGGGCGCGTATCGCCTCGGCCCCACCCCCGACATTCTGCCCGTCCACGGCGCGCGCGGCCTCTATACCAGCACGCTGTTCCGCTTCCGCGAAGATCTGTTCGACCGCATCGGCCCCGCCATCGAGCTCGGCCGTTCCTTCGTCCGTCCGGAATATCAAAAACAGGTCGCGCCGCTGTTGCTGTTGTGGAAAGGCATCGCGCGCTACGTGGCAACGCGCCCCGAGTGCGCCGTGCTCTTCGGCGGCGTCAGTATCAGCAATCGATACCACGCCGTCTCGCGCCACCTGATGGTCCGCTTCCTGGAAGCCCATCGCGCCGGCGAACTGGCCGGACTGGTGACGCCGCGCAGACCCTATCGATTCCCCCAGCGGCAGTTTCGCCACACCGGCACGGTCAGCCATGTTCCAGCGAATGTGGAACAGCTCGCCGGCCTGGTGGCGGATCTGGAGCGCGACGGCAAGGGCGTGCCCATCCTGCTGCGCCAGTATCTCAAGACCGGCGGCAAGCTGCTGGCATGCAACGTGGACCGCGGCTTTTCCGACGTGCTCGACGCGCTCATCATGGTGGACCTGCGCTCCGCTCCCACGCCCGTTCTGGAACGCTACTTCGGCAGGCGGGAAGCCGCCCGGTTCCTCGAATGGCACCGGAAGCGCGGTCGATAGTCGAATCCGCCGCGCGTCCACTCTCGGGCTGTGCGGCTCTTGTTCCCGAGGTACCATTATGAGATGCTACTGCGGACCTTCGCCCTCGCTCTGACTGCGCTGGCAGCCAACGCGGCGCCGGAAGCGCGCTTCCTCAACCGCACTGTCACCGTAGATGGCACTGAGTACCGCTACGTGGTATCCGTTCCCGGAGACTGGACTGCCACCAGAACGTGGCCGATCATTCTGTTCCTGCATGGCTCGGTGGAGCGCGGCGACGACGGCATGGCTCAGTCCAAAGTAGGGCTCGCGAACGCCGTCTGGAACCATACAGACCGCTTTCCCGCCATCGTGGTAATGCCGCAGTGCCGGCCAGACGTTTCATGGGAAGCCCCAGCCATGGAAGCTCAGACAATGGCTGCCCTCGACGCGAGCGCGAAGGAATTCAATGGCGATCCGCAACGTACTTATCTCACTGGATTCTCAATGGGCGGCTACGGCACCTGGTTGATTGCAGCGAGGCATCCGGTTCGCTTTGCTGCCCTCGTCGTAGTCTGCGGCGGGATTCAGTGGCCGACGCCCGACAAGATCACACGGGAAGAGCCATATATGGCCATCGCCAGCAAGGTCGCCGGCATCCCGGTTTGGGTTTTTCATGGGAACGCCGACCGCAACGTATTCGTAACGGAGTCGCGCGAAATGGTGAAGCTGCTGAGGGGACTGAACGCGGACGTCCGCTACACCGAATATGAGGGTGTCGGCCACGAGTCGTGGGACCGGGCCTACAATGAGCCGGAACTGCCGACCTGGCTATTCAGCCATCGACTCGGGAACGGCGGCAACCGAGGCCGGTAAGCTTGCTCGAAATGGGTTCCCGATAACCCGACCACACGACGGGCGTTGATCGTTGGTGGTCGTGACGTCGAGGTGCTGGCTGCCACCAAGGGGGACTTGGTGGTGCTTCGGATGCCAGGATGCGCTCTATCATGGAAGAATCGATGGCGAATCGATGACTGGCTCGAACGAACCACAGACATCCTCATCTCCGCCCTTGCTTCGCGTCTCGATCGAAGCTGCGCCCGGCGCTGTTCAGAGCTACGCCTTCCGCCAGCCATTTCGTATCGGCCGCGCCGACGACTGCGGCCTCCCGGTCAAGAACGAGTACGTCAGCCGCAACCACGCGGAGGTCGTGTTCGAGAACGGGCAGTGGTGCGTGCGCGATCTCAATAGCGGCAACGGTCTGTTCGTCGACGGCCGGCGCACGCAGATGTTTCTGGTCGGTCACTCCGCGACTTTCCGGCTGGGGATCGCCGGACCGATCGTGTCGATGTCGGTGGCGCCGCCCCCACCCCCACCTCCGCCTCCCGTGCCCGTCGCTCCGGGAGTGGCACCCGCGGAGGATGCGCTGGCGAGCTATATCGATCACTACTTCGGCGCCGGCTCGGACGACAAGCCGGCGGGGCAGCACACCATGCTCGTCCGCCGTGCATTCACCCAGGTCCAGAAGAAGCAGAAGCGGAAATACGGTTGGATCATCGGGGCGCTTGCATTATTGCTCGTCTGCATCGGTGCCTACTCGTTCTATCTGCACCGGCAGGCGAGCAGGCGGAAAGAGATGGCGGAGAGCCTGTTCTACGCGATGAAGTCGCTCGACCTCGACATCGCCAATGTCCGGCAACTGGTGACCGATGCCAACAGCCAGCAGGGGATCGAGGAGATCCGGAAATATCAGGACCGTCGCAAAGAGATGGAGAAGAGCTATGACCAGTTCCTCACCACCCTGAATATCTATGAGCGCAAGATGACCCCCGAGAAACGGCTTTTATTGCGGATCACCCGCATCTTCGGCGAATGTGAGCTGGACATGCCCGAAGACTTCGTCACGGAGGTGGAGAAGTACATCCAAAAATGGAAGCAGTCGGGGCGTCTCGCGAAGGACCTGCGGGCCGCCAGGGATAACAACTACATCGCACCGATCGCCGGGGAGTTGCTCGCAGCCGGACTGCCTCCGCAATTCTTCTATCTTGCGCTCCAGGAGAGCGATTTCGACCCCTACATCAGCGGCCCCATGACGCGGAAGGGGATCGCCAAGGGAATGTGGCAGTTCATACCCGAAACAGCGGTCCGCTACAACCTCAAGATCGGGCCGCTGGCCGACCTCAGGCGGCCCGATCCGGGCGACGACCGTCACCATTGGGACCGCGAGACGAAAGCGGCTGTGCGATACATGAAAGACCTGTACGGCAGCGACGCGCAGGCTTCGGGGCTGCTGGTGATGGCTTGCTACAACTGGGGCGAGGATTACGTGCTCCCGCTGGTCCAGAAGCTGCCCGCGAACCCGAGGGATCGCAATTTCTGGCGGCTGCTTTCGACCTACGGAGACAAGATACCGCGGGAGACCCACGACTACGTCTTTTACATTGTGTCGGCAGCCGTGATCGGAGAGAATCCGCGATTGTTCGGTTTCGACTTCGACAATCCGCTAGGCCCACCCGACGCGCCCGGGTAGGCGCCAACGAGCTAGAATCGAAACCCGCCTGCCGCGACCAGCGGTCCCAAAGAACCCGACTCGACCCGCGTCCCGGCACACTCTAGTCCCTCGGCCGCCATTCCTGTTTTGCCCGTCGGTTCGCGGTGTTCGAACCACCCAAGCGATTTATCAATACTAGTGGTACCAAGCAGCCGCTGGCTGCCAGGCGTGTTCGGCCTGATCCGCAATAGCCGGTGTGGCTCAATGCAGTGCCATGTCCACAAGTTTCTCATAATAATGGGTGATCGCAGCACTAATTTAGTCAATAATTACTACTAGACAGCCCGGTACTGTTGAGCCTTTCCCCGAGAGCTAATGTCATATATCCTGGTGTTGTAATGCGCTGCGAACCTATAGAAGAACTGGCAAGCCAATACTTGCGGGTTCTCGATTTGGTGGACCGGGCTAAGCACAGGCTCCATAACGCTGCAACTCAGATGAACATCGAGTGCGCCAACACGGAGCTGCGCCGGGTCGAGGAGTATCGGCACGATTTGCAGCGCGAAATCGCCGAGCATTGCGAGATCCACGGCTGTGGCACGCCGGAATTGGAAGCAATCTGCGGGCTCGAGCTGGCTTCCCGCGAAGTGGTTCCCCCCGAGACGGTTTCCCGCAAAATGGTGGCGTAGGCGTGGACTCGACCCCGGAACCCTCCGGGGCCACTGTGGCGGACCTGCTGAGCGACCAAAACTACTGGGTGCGCGCGTGTGTCCTCTCTTGCCGGTAGCGAATCGAGATAAGACGCCCGCGGATGCTTCAAATACAATGAGCCGTTCCCGGAACGGCGAAGTAAGGTCCTCGGGTCGCCTCGCTATGACGCGCCATGCGAAGATGCAGGATGATGCGTGGATCGCGCAGAACGTTTCTCCGTCTTGCGGGCGGAGCCATCGCTGCCGTCTCGAAGCCCATCACATCCGTGACGTTGTTCAGCCTCATGGAAGATCGGCGCCTCACCCTGGAGGATACCGTCTTCGGCCCGGGGGCCATTTTGGGGAACAGCTTCGGCATCGCGCCCTACCGGCAGTGGGTGGAGGACATCCGCATCGAACACCTGCTGACGCACACCGGCGGCGGGTGGCAGAACGATGGCAGCGACCCCATGCTTCACAACCCCGGGATGAACCACCACCAGCTAATCGCCTGGACCATTCAGAACGTGGCGCTGGAACATTCGCCGGGGGAACACTACGCCTACTCCAACTTCGGGTTTTGCATCCTGGGACGCGTCATCGAGAAGCTGACCGGGGTGACGTACGAGCAGTACGTGCGCGACGCCATCTTGAAGCGGTGCGGCGTTACGGGCATGCGCGTCGCCGGGAACACGATGGCTGATCGCGCGCCGGGTGAAGTGATCTATTACGGCGCCGGAGGGCAAAACCCGTATGGCATGAATGTGCAGCGCATGGATTCGCACGGCGGCTGGCTGGCCACGGCACGGGACCTGGCTATGTTTGCCAGCCACGTCGACGGGCATTCGGCACGCCGCAACATCCTGAAGCCCGGGTCGATCCGGGAGATGACCACGGCGAGCTCCGCGAACGCCGGTTATGCCAAGGGCTGGGCGGTGAACCGCGTCCCCAACTGGTGGCATGTGGGAAGCTTGCCCGGCACAACAAGCATCATGGTGCGGACCGCCAGCGGATTCTGTTGGGCCGCCTTGGCCAACACGCGGGAAGCGTCGCGAGACACCGGCGGGGCGATGGACGGGATGATGTGGGATCTGGTACGCCAGGTTCCAAGCTGGAAGGCGTGAGGAACCGAACCAGAATCGGTTCCCTAATGCTTCGGACGATTTGGAAGCGGGTTGCCCGGCCGGGTGCTCCGCTCACTTGATGCGGATCGGATCGGCCCAGGTCCCGCGGAAAAGAAACTTCTGTGCGTAGATGGTCTTTGTGAACTTGCCGTAGCGGATATCGGTCCCGGCATAGAGTCCCAGCACAAAACAATCGTCGGGCAGCGGGAACGTCTCCGAGACACTCTGTTGTTTCCGCTTGGGTTCGATCGTTCGCTGATGAGTCTCTCCCGGCTCCCACCCCTTGTGCGGAGCAAAGACGTAACGCAACTCGTTTCCGAGTGAGAAAGCGGTGTTGTTGGTGAGCGAGTATTCCACCGGAACTTCTTTGGCTTTGTCCAGGTCCGTGACCGGCGTGCGCAGCTCGAGCGTGGGCCACCCGATCGGCTCCTTGCCCGTGAGCACCACGACCGACTCGTACTTGAGCAGACGGCCCTGGGCGTTGTAGCTTTCGAACACCAATTCGCGGTCCTTGAGATCCTCGCCGGCGAACGAGAGCTTCCCGCTTACATATCCATGGGCGTCGGGCGCCGCTTCCCAGAGCACTGCGTCCTGGTAGATGACCCTGAACCGCTTGACCTCCGGTCCCAAAAAGGCTTCCACCGGAACCTCATTCAGGTAGAACTGCTGATTTCCGGGCGCCGCCACCAGCGACTGGTTATACTCCGCGAGCGCATGCCACGCCGGCCGCGGATAGCCGGTCCTGTCGTTCAAATTCTTGAAACCCCAGAACCCGAACCACTCTTCGGCCGTGTCGTTATGCACGGCAGGCTCGCCGCCCTTCCACCATCCATCGGCGTAAATGAAGGGGCATAGGCCGGCGACGCCCGAATCGAGCAGGTCGCGATAGGCGCGGGTCATGGCCCGCGCTTGGGTCTCCAGCGTGTTGCCTCCGTACTGGCCGGCGCCCGCGCCCTGGCGCGAGACCGAACGGCCAAACTCGGTGACCAGCACCGGCTTCGCGCCGCCGTTGAGTTCCGCTACGAAACGATTCGTGTTGGCATAGCCGTGCGTGAAGTTGGACCCTTCGGTCGTGTAGTCGTAGGTGTTATGGGCGTACACGTCGAAGACGTTGAGGTCCAGCCAGCCGGTAATGGCCGTGTTTCCCGAGATCGTGACGGGGACTCCCGGATGTTCGCGGTGGATCAGGTCGCGGAGCTCGGTCCACAGATCCAGGGTTGCCTGCGCTCCGACCTTGCGGATGTGCGTCGGCATCGGTTCATTCATGATCAGATAGGTGATCACGCAGTCATACTTCTTGGTGTAAGCCAGGACGCGCTTCGCCGACTCCAGGTCCCGCTCCACCACCTTGGGATCGCCAAAATCCTCATCGGGCTTAATCCAGATTCCGAAGACGATCTTCAGGCCGGATGCCTGTACCAGTTGGAGCTCGTCTTCGGTCATCTCCGACCATGTGCGCACGCCATTGAACCCGGCAGCCTTGATGTTATTCAGATCCTGCCGGATTTCCGGCAGATTGGAGACGCGCTGCTTGTAAGGATCTTCGCCGGGACGCGCGCCGGGCTCGTAGCCGATGGCATTGACGAAGAACTTGTGGCCATCGATGTAGTACCAGCCGCCCTTGATTGCGATTTTGGTCCCGGGCGCCGGCGCGGCCAGGGCCGTGACGCAGCAAGCGAGGAACACGAGCAGGGTGCAACGATGTAGAAACGATTTCATGACGAGGCCTCTTGCGACTCTTCGGGACGCAACGGATGACCAACCGGAGCGGCTCCAAGATCATCGGTCTCAGAGCCGACCGCCGTTTCAGTTTATTACCGGAGCCACCATCAACACAAGAGCCATTCGTTTGTCAGGGCATCCCCGACGCTCAGACCGCCGATCGACGCGGTCCTGTTTTGCCGTGGCGGACCCACGGACGCGAAGTCGCCGCCTCGCGGCACTGTTCTCGTCATTAGGCATCCGGCGCAACTGAGTCCGAGACGGTTCGGTATCGCCCGCTGTTTTGGCCAGTGATGCCTACTTCCGTGGCTCCTTGACTTTGACCACGCGATCGGCCGCTACATTTCTCAGCTCCTGAACAATTCCCGAAGGCCAGCGAATTTCGACCAGATCCGCCGATGGATGTGGGCCCAGTCCGAAGTGCGTCGGGCCGGCGCTTGAGGAGGCGTAGCCGGCAGCAAAAGAGACGTGATTGTATTGCACGGTCCCACCCGCCGTCACCTTGATGCGCGCTCCGATGCCATCGCGATTGCTCGTCGTCCCCTGCAACTGGAACTCGAGCCAGTGCCTGCCGCCCGGACTGTCGTTGAGCCAAATCTCGGCCGGCGCGCTGATGGCTGTCACCACCACGTCCAGGCGTCCGTCGCCATTCAGGTCACCTACCGCCGAGCCGCGATGACGGCTGGGTGGCTCCGCAGTCAAACCGGCTTCCTCGGTGAGCGCCTGAAACCTGGCGCCGCCCAGGTTTCGGAACACGGTGTTCGGCTGCGCTACCTGCACTTTCGACGCGTATCCCAGCGACTGAACGTGGCCGCGCGACACGAATATGTCCTTCCAGCCGTCATTATCGAAATCGGCAATCGTCGGCGAATAGCCCGCCATCGGCGTGCTGAGCCGCGCCATGCCGCTGGTCCCGGTGATGTCGGCGAAGCCGCGCTTCCCCAGGTTGCGGAACAGCGGAAAGGTCTCATGGTCGAGCGCGACGAAAGCAATATCCGGTAAGCCGTCGTTATCGATGTCTCGGAAGTCTACCCCCATTCCCGAAATGAACTTCCCATCCTCCGCCAGCGCCACACCGGCGTCGAACGCAATCTCTTCGAACTTGGAGCCACCCTTGTTGTGGAAGAGCGAATTCTCCATCTTGTCGTTGGTGACGAAGATATCCATCAGACCATCCAGGTCGTAGTCCGCAATTCCCACTCCCATTCCCTTTCCTGGATGGGCGCGGATGCCGGATTCCGCCGAGATATCGCGGAAGGTCCCGTCACCGTTGTTCAGGAATAACTGGTTCGCGGTCGGCTTATAGAATTTCGGATGGCAGTAATCGAGCACGCCCGGTCCGGCCTCGCATGCCGGCTCGGTCTCGATATCCCAAGCCAGATAGTTGACCACGAAGAGGTCCAGCAGTCCGTCGTTGTTCACGTCCACCCAGGCCCCGCCGACCGACCACAAGGGGCCAAACTGGCTGTCAGGCCGGTCGAGCCCCGCCTTCGCAGTGACGTCCGCGAACGTGCCGTCGCCGTTGTTATGGTAGAGGTGGTTTCCATGAACGCCGCCAACGAAGATGTCTTCGTAACCATCGTTATCGTAGTCGCCGATCGCCACGCCGGTGTCAAAGCCGGTGCCGGCCAGGCCGGCTTTAGCGGTGACATCCTTGAAATTGCCCTTACCGTCGTTTTCAAAGAGCCGGTTTGAGTACTTGGGAGACGTCTTTTTCAGAGTCTGAATATCGGCGCCGTTGGTGAAGAAGATATCCGGATAGCCATCATTGTTGTAGTCGAAAACCGCGACGCCGCCAGCCATGGTTTCCGGCGCATGGCGCCGCGGCGTCTCGCAGCTCTCCAACCTGAAATCGATGGGGCGGTAGACGAAGTGAATCGGCGCATCCGCGTGCTGGCCGGAGGCAATTGCCCAAAACGCGGCCACTAGTCCGGCTGCCGCCAGGACGAGGCGGCCCGGCACCGGCGCGCCGCTCACGGGAGTTGCTTCCTCTCGATTCCCGGCAGCGTAATGAGCGGGGCCTGCGGCTCTTCCTGTGCCAACTCTTTCACTTTGGCGAACTCCGCGTCCGCCTCCTGCTCGCGGCCCATGGAACGTAACAGCCTGCCCAGCCGGTAATGCGCGTCCGGCTTTTTCGAGTCCATCCGGATCGCCTCCCGAAAATGGGTGGCAGCGCCGTCATAGTCGTTCCTGGCGGCCAGCAGAATGCCGAGATCCAGGTGCGCCAGCCTGACATTCGCATCCAGGCTCAACGCCAGCCGCAGATGTTCCTCTGCGGCCTTTTCGGCTTCCAAGTGCATCTCCGCGTCACCCAAATAGGTCAAGGCCTGTGTATGCCGTGGCTGATCGGCGAGTTCCGCCTGGAACTCGCGCCGGGCGTCGTCGTAGCGCTTCTGCTTCCAGTAGAGGTACCCCAGACCGAAGTGGACGTCGGGCTCCCGGGGCGACGCCTTCGCCGCAGCTTCGAATTCCGCGGTCGCCTGCTCCTGCTGGTTGGCGGCGTCGAGCACCTCGCCCAGCAGCAGGTGGACTGGCGCGGAGTCTGGGGCCTTGGCCAGCAGGAAGCGGAATTCGGTGATGGCCTGCGGATACTGTCTGGACCACAGGTAACTCTGGGCTAGCTTGTATCGCAGTTCGACGTTGTCGGGCTGCTGCGCGGAGGCGAGTTTCAGGTTGGCAGCGGCGGCGTCGAACCTTTGGCTTCCGTAATAGCTCATGCCCAGAAGCACGCGGGCCTGAAAGCCGGAGGGGTCGGCTTTCGTCGCCCGCTCGAAGGCGGCGGCGGCCTCGCGGAATCGGTTCAGCTTGAAATACGCCAAGCCAAGGTTCAGGTCGATGCCGGGCAGATGCGGGTCCAGAGCGATGGCAGCGCGGTAGTGGACGACAGCCAGTTCGTACTTGCCTTGGCGGGCCAGGGCCAGGCCCTCGCCGGCTTCGGCCGCGGCCTTGGGATCGGTTGCCGCCCACAGGTCGGCGGCCGCGAGCAACACCAGAACGAGCTTCATCGCGCCGCTGCCTTAGCCATAATTCAGTTGCATGTTACCACAGCCTCGCGCACCGCACCGTGCGCTTCCGGTGGGACATGCTTCAGCCAGTCCTGGTCCGAAAGCCCGACCGACCGGCGGCCTTCGCCCAAACAGAAAACCCGCCCGCACCGTGCGGGAGGGGTCCGCGAGCTCGCCCCGGTGAGCAGCGAAGACTGGATCTGCGCATATGTGGTACAACTTAGGTCGATGTTTTCGGTGGCATACGGCCATTCTATTGGATGATTTTCGAGTGAATAGGAGACACACGCATGATGCAATCCGGGGTTCTGATCTCTCTGATGACGGCTTCCTGCGCAGTTGGAGTGGCTCAGTCTGAATCGACGGTCTCTTGCGCAGATCTCGCCAATCTCAAGATCGAACGCGTCGAGATTACCAAGGCAGCGCCAGTTTCCGCTGGCACAACCATTCCGCCGATGTATCCCGGCGCCCGGAGCTCTGGCCCATTGCCCGCGCATTGCCGCGTGGACGGCGTCATCAATCGGCGTAAAGGGGCAGGCGGCGAGGAGTTCGGAATCGGTTTCGCACTGGCTCTGCCTGAGAAGGAAGCTTGGAATGGGGACTTCGTGATGCAGGGCGGCGGGGGCGGAAACGGCGTGGTGTCCTACCCGATGGGAGCATCGTACGCCGGAGAGAAACCTGCCTTGGTACGCGGGTTCGCGGTGGCCAGCACGGATACGGGACACAAGGCGAAGACGGGACCGTTTGACTTCTCATTTATGCGCGATCAGCAAGCGTATCTGGATTTCGCGTACCTCGCCAATGCCGAGGTGGCCGGGGTGGCGAAGAAGATCATCGCGCAGTACTACGCCAAACCCGCGGCGTATTCCTATTTTGTCGGCTGCTCGACCGGCGGACGCGAAGGCATGATCCTGTCGCAGCGGTATCCCACTGTATTCAATGGAATCGTATCCGGCGATCCGGCGA
>JBAVIH010000598.1:0-8328 GCA_049686695.1 Bryobacteraceae bacterium
TCCGGGAGGCCTTGTAGAGGCCGCGCAGCACGGGGTCGGCGATCGCATCCGCTTCATCGGCCGCCAGCGCCGGCGCGGATTGGGCCGCGCGCTGCGGCTCGAGGCGGCGCGGCACCACGCGGAATTCCAGATCCTCGACCACGTCCGGACCCAGGTGCCGCTCCAGGTTGCGCACAATGTGATAGCCCAGCACGAAAAGCTGCCGTTGCCAGATCTGATCTTCCACTTCCACCACCAGCCGCCGGCGCACCAGCTTGGCCGCGCGGGTGTGGGCCGCAATGCGTTTGCCCACTGCCTGCGGCCATGCCGCGCAGGCCAAGTCGCTTTCCGTGATCATGTCGCCGGGCAGTCTCAAACCGTGGATGAGCTTGCTCAAGCGTTCCATTTTTCTCGCCGGTTTGGTTATTGTAGCATGTGCCCGGCGGGCCGGACGCTCGCTTAACGCCCACCCTCCGAAGCGATGGCGGCGCCATTGCGCAGGTGGGCCAACACCTCGGGAGGGACGTGCAGGTTGCCCTGATAGCCCGACCCGAGGCGGACGCCAGGCTTGACAGTTTCGCCGTGAAAATCCGATCCGCCGGTGACCAGCAGACCGTAGCGGCGCGCCAGTTCGACGAAGTATGCGGTCTCTTGCGGGCCGTGATCGCTGTGATAGGCTTCGATGGCGTTCAATCCGGCGGCGCAGAGTTCGGGCATCATTTCCGCCACGTCGCCATGCACGCGGGTCGGATGAGCCAAAGAGGCGATTCCGCCCGCCTGGCCGACCGCCGCGACGCCCTCGGCGAAGGTCGGCTCCTGGCGGTAGACATAGGCTTGCGCGGATTCGTCGAGGTAATCGTCGAAAGCCTGCCGGTAGTTCCGCACGTAGCCCTTCTCGAGCAGGATGGCGGCGAAATGCGGCCGGCCGGTCATGCCGCGGCCGCGCGCTTCGGCTTCCTCGAGGGTGATGTCGAAACCGAGCTCCCGCAACCGCGCCACCAGGCGGATGTTGCGGTCCTTGCGGGCCTGCTGCTGCCCGCGCACCCACTCGCGAAACTCCTCGAGCGGGCCAGCGGCCGGGAAATAGCCGAGCAGATGCGTGGAGCGGCCGCGCAGCTTGGTGGAAAGCTCGATGCCGCACACCAGGTCGAGGCCCGCCGCCTGCGCCACGGGCAGCGCCAGGTCGTAGCCCGTCAACGTATCGTGGTCGGTGATCGCCAGCACGGTCACGCCGCCGCGGACCGCATCTTCGATCAGTTTTGACGGCGCCAGACTGCCGTCGGATTCATTCGTGTGCGAGTGCAGATCGATCAAAACGGATTAGACCCAGATGCTCCAGTGTAGCCCAGATTCGGTCGGCGCTTTCTTGCGGGGTCTGGCGGGACGAGTCGACGGTCACCTCGGGGTGTAGCGGCGGCTCGTACGGATCGGAAACGCCGGTGAATTGGGAGATTTCGCCCGCCAGCGCCTGCTTGTACAGGCCCTTGACGTCGCGGGCGGCGAGGGTTTCGACCGGGCACTCCACGTACACTTCGACGAAATTGGGGATGCGCTCCCGGACCTCGCCGCGCACCGCGCGGTAGGGCGAAATGGCGGCCGCGATGGCGATCACCCCGTTGCGCGAAAGCAACTCGCATACGTAGCCGATGCGGCGTATGTTTTCGTCCCGGTGCTCCTTGCTGAAACCGAGCCCTTTGGAAAGGTGGGTGCGGACTTCGTCGCCGTCGAGCACCTCCACCTTGGCTTGGTGCGCGCGCAGCCGACTCTCGATCAACCGGGCAATGGTGCTCTTGCCCGCCCCGGACATGCCGGTAAACCAAAGCGTAAAGCCCTTGTGCATGGGCTAAGAAGCCACGCGGCGGGAGCCATCCGGCGCGAAATGGATGCCGCATTCCTTCCTCGCGTCCACTTCCCACCACCAGCGGCCGGCGCGTTCGCCTTCGCCTTCCCGCACGGCCCTGGTACACGGCGCGCAGCCAATGCTGGTGTACCCCTGCGCGTACAGCGGATGCACCGGAACATCGTGCTCGCTGAGATAGGCCTCCACCTGCTGCGGGCTCCAGTCCGCTACCGGGGCAAGCTTGAGGCGGCCTGCTTCCTCGGACACTTTCGGCACAGCCTCGAGGGTCCTGCCGTGTCCCCGCCGCAAACCGGTCGCCCAAGCGTCGAACTCCTGGAGTTTGCGGTCGAACGGCCGGACTTTCCGAATGTCGCAGCACGTCCGGCGCATCTCCGGGCTGTCGTAGAACAGGTCGAGCCCGTGCTCCTGCACCATCGAGCACGTTTCGGCGGGGTCGGGCGTCACCACTTCCACGCCGATGCCGTAGCGCTGCCGCACGGTCTCCAGCATCGAAGCGGTCTCTTTCGGCAGCCGACCCGTATCCAGCGTGAAGACCCGGAACGGCAATCCCGTGCGCCAGGCCAGATCCAGCAGGATCATGCCGCCCTTCTGAAAGCCGGTGGCGATGGCGAAGCGTTCTTCATACGTTTCGATCACCCAGCGCAGGAGGTCGAAGGCCGCTACATTTTCGAGATGGTTATATGATCCCAATCTCTATCAGGATTACTCGGAATGCACCTTTTGTCAAGCGCCGTTCGTATCGGGGCGAATCGCCGTGAAGGATCACAATAGCACGTAGGGGCAAGGCGTGCCCGGCTGGTCACGACTCGGCTCGGCAAAGAGCCCCTACGCCGCGTCTGCCATCAGCTCGCCTTTTTCCAGGTGATGGACGCGGGTGGCGAACTGGGCGGCGTGCGGGTCGTGGGTGACCATCACGATGGTCTTGCCAAACTCCTTGTTGAGCCGGGAAAGGATGGTGAGCACCTCCTGCGCGGAGCCGGCATCGAGGTTGCCGGTAGGCTCGTCGGCGAGGATCAGGGCGGGGTCGGTGACGATGGCGCGGGCGATCGCGACGCGCTGCTCCTGGCCGCCGGAAAGCTGGCGCGGGAAATGGCGCAGGCGGTCTCCCAGCCCCACCAGGCTGAGCGCGGTGGTGGCGTGCTCCGTCCGCTCGGCCTTCTTGAGATGGGTGAGCATGAGCGGCAGTTCGACGTTCTCGATCGCGGTGAGCACCGGGATCAGGTTGAACTGCTGGAAGACGAACCCCACGTGCTCGTTGCGCCAGTGGGCGATTTCGCGGTCGCTCAACTCGCGCAGGTTATGGCCGAGCACGCGGATTTCGCCGCCGGTGGGCCGGTCCATGGCGGCAATCAGATGCAGCAGGGTGGACTTGCCCGAGCCGGACGGTCCCATCAAAGTGACGAATTCGCCCTTAGGAATCTGGAGGGTCACGTTCTTCAGCGCGATGACGTGGAACTCGTCGCGCAGGAATTCCTTGCTCAGGTTGCGGGTTTCGATAATTGGTTCGCTCATGGTTGGCTACAGTTGGCAGGCGAAAGCGCCTGCCCCACACTATGCTTTCCGCCTCACTTTGGCGCCGTCCTTAAGGTCGGTTGGCGGGTTGGCGATGAGATCTTCGCCGCCAATGAGACCTTGTTCGATGCGCACGCTTCCGCTCGAGGCTGCGCCGACTTTCACCGGCCGCCGCACGGCTTTGCCATCCAGCAGCACGAAGACCGCGTTGTCGCGAATGGCCGCCGCCGGCACCATCACCACCGGCTTGGCGGCGGCGCCGCTCGTGGCCGCTTCCGGCCTGGCGTCGGAGAGAAATGCCACGCTCGCGTTCATCTCCGGCCGCAGAAACTCGTCCGGCTTGGATACCTTGACCTTGATCTGGACGGTGGCCTTCTGGCGGTTGGCCTCGGGCGAGATCTCCTTGATGAAGCCATCGTACTTGCGGTCCGGGAAAGCGTCGGTGGTGATGGTTCCATGCTGGCCGGCGTGCAGCTTGGCGAAATCGTTCTGCGCGATATCCAGCTCCACTTCCAGATCGTTCAAATCCGCCAGCGAGACCACGTAGCCCTTGGCGCCGCGGTCGCCCACGAAACTGGTGGTGACGAACTCGCCCTTTTCCACTTCGCGTTCGAGAATGGTGCCGGTGACCGGCGCGCGGATGATGGTGTTGGCGAGGGTGGTTTCGGCGTAGGCCACCGCGCCCTTGGCCTGATCGAGTTGCCCGCGCAGGGAATCGATTTCCTCCTGGCGCGGCCCCAGCCTGACCAGCTCATAGGTTTTCTCGAGCGAGTTTACGCGGTGCACGGCGCCATCGTAACGGGTCTGCGCGTCATCCACGGTTTGCTG
This sequence comes from Bryobacteraceae bacterium, assembly GCA_049686695.1. Classification (GTDB taxonomy): domain Bacteria; phylum Acidobacteriota; class Terriglobia; order Bryobacterales; family Bryobacteraceae; genus Bog-375. Next base: position 4,181 of record JBAVIH010000598.1, read on the forward strand.
TGCCGTCAGACCTTCCTTGCGCAGGTTCCGGGCGCGGTCAACACTCAGCTTGGCATCGTCCATATCGGCTTTGGCCGATTCCAGGTTGGCCTGCGCCTGCGCCACCTCTTCCGGACGCGAGCCGTGCATCGCCTCGGCCAGCTTGGCCTCGAGATTGGCCATTTGCCCCCTGGCCTGCTGCAATTGCGCCTGGTATTCGTCGTCCTCGAGACGCACGATCACCTGGCCTTCCTGTACGTGGTCGCCCTTGTCGACGCCGATCCACTTCACCTTGCCGATGACCTTGGCGGCCACTTCGATGCGGTGCGCCGCCACGATGTAGCCGGCCGCGTTGAGCACCACTCCCTCAGGCGCGCTGGCCGCGCTCACGGCGCTGACCCGCTGCACGTCCACCACCGGCGCGGCATCGAGCTTATCCGAGAACAGGTACCACGCGAGAGGGACGATAAAGATCAAGGCGCCTACGATCCACCAGACCACGGCCAGGCTCGACCGCCGGCCCGGGCCGCCCCGGCCACGATCGATCTGCAAACTTTTCAGTTCCGCTTCCATACTATTTAGACTTCCCGCAGCGCGGAAAGAATCTCTTTCCTGGCTGCCGCCGCGGCGGGGAACAGGCCGCCCACGCTGCCCAGCGCCATCGCAAACACGACGCCGGCCACCATGCTCAACGGCGTCACATGAAACTCGAAGGTCAATTGCGAGAAGTTGGCGCCAATCGAGGTCGTCCTGCCGTTCACCACCATCACTAAGAGGCAGCCGATGATCCCGCCTACGCCAGCCAGCAGCACCGATTCCACCCAGAAGCTGGCCAGAATGCTGAGCTTCGAGAATCCCAATACGCGCAGCGTTCCGATCTCGCGCGCCCGCCGCGCCACCGCCGCATACATGGTGTTCATGGCGGCGAAGGAACTGCCGATCGCCATGATGATGGCGACGAAAATGCCGGTGTACTCGATGGGGGCGGCGAATTGGGTCTGCCTGGCGAAATAATCCGTTTCGAGCTCCGCGCCCAGATCCAGGCGCGTGTCGTCGGCGATCGAGTTCACCAGCGCCTTCGCAGTCGAGGCGTCGGGGGCCTCCACCAGCGCCGAGCTCAAGTATTGGATGCGGTTCCAGTCCGCGCTCACCTGGTTCAGATCGCCCCAGATTTCGCTTTCCTGCGCGCCGTATCCGGCGTCCATCACGCCGACGATTTCCCAATCGCTGCGGCCCATCCGCAGCTTCTTCCCAATCCGCGTGGCGGGGTACTGATCGGCCAGGCTCTTGCCCACCACGGCTTCGTTCACGCCCGCGCGGAACCAGCGGCCGGCAATCAGTTTGACGTTGTGCCGCATGGCGATCCCGGCCGGCATCAAGCCGCGCACGGTGACGTTGTCGCCGGTGCCGCTGCCTTCGGCTTCCAGGCTGATGATGGTGATCAGCTCGAGCGAGGCCAGCGGCTGCCCGTCGCCGCCGGTGGCGATCCCCGGTTTGAACTTCAGGTCCTGGAACTGCGACCGCGTCACCAGGCTGGTCAGCTCGGAGCTGGCGCCCTTGCGGGTGACCAACACATGCCGCGGGTCGCCTGAAGTCGCCAGCGTAACGCGCAATCCGTTCACCAGCGCCAGCACGGCCAGCAGAACCGCCACGGTGAGCGCTATACCCAGCGCGGTCATCAGCGTGGTGGTGCGGCGAACCACCAGGTTGCGGAGATTGTAAGAGAGTGGGATGGCCATGGGCGTTAGTCCGTGCTCCGCAGAGCCTCGACAATCGGGGCGCGCGACGCTCCCATGGCGGGAACCAGCGAGCTGACCAGCCCGATCAAACCGGCCAGCAGGATGCACACCGCGGCGATCACCGGATCGATCACGCGCAGCGCGGGCAGAAAACCGCCCATGGGGCTGCGCTGCACGCCCTTCAGCAGTACCGTGGAAATCAGGTAGCCGACGGCGCCGCCGGCCACCGAAATCGCCACCGCCTCACCCAGAATCAGCCCCAGAATCGTGCCCGGCGTGAAGCCCAGCGTCTTCAACACTCCCACTTCCCGCACCCGCTCGCGCACCGACATGGCCATGGTATTGGCCGAAACCAGCAGGATGGTGAACATGACGGCGCCGGAAATCCACACCAGGAACATGCGCACGTTGCCGAGCAGCGAGAGGAACCCGACCACGAACGCCTGCTCGGATTCGGTCTTGGTTTGCGCCGTCGAATTGCGGAACTGGGCGTCGATCGTGTCGGCAATGGCGGCGGAATGCTGCGGATCGTCGATCAGAATGTAAAATGTGTCCACCTGGCCGCGCCGCCGTTCGGGCAGCGCCTGGTCGATATACTCCTTGTTGAAAAACATCACATCGCTGTTCGACGGCGCGTCGAAAATGCCGCGCACGGTGAATTCGAAATTGCCGGGGAAGATATCGCCCTGGATCGGGATCCGGTCGCCCAGGTGAAAGTTGAACGCGTTGGCCAGGTCGCGGCCAATCACGCAAGCCGTCCGCTCATGGATGAACGCCTGTTTCTGGTCTTCCGGAACGGTCCACTCGGCAAACAGCGGAAACAGCTTTTCCGGCTCCACGGAAAAGCGCGGAAAATTGTTGCGGGCTTCCCGCGCGTCTTTGTAGAGTCCGCCAAACCAGCTATCCACCATCGCCATGCGTACGCCGGGGATTCGCTCGATCTGCTGCTGATAGGCCAGCGGCAGAAACACCGCCAGCGAGACGCGGTTGCGCACCACCAGCCGCAGCGCCGCATTGTCCTTCGGTTTGGTCAACCAGAACGCGCTGTACATGGCGATCATCACGCCCAGCAGGCACATGGAAACGCCGATGCTGGCGATGGTGAGCACCGTGCGCCGGCGGTTGCGCCACGAGTTTCTCAGAATAAGGGGGAGGAATCGCATGCCTCTAGGATCTCTTCACTATAGCAACGCCCCGCTTGGTGGGGCATGCCTTAACCTGCCACGGCCCGCTTGCGGCCGTTGTTCTTCGATGCTCCTCACCGCCCCGAAGATCCAAATCCCCCGGATCCGCGATTCGATTCCGGCAGCTCCCCGGCATCCCACTCCACGGCTTCGTAACGCGTGACGATCATCTGCGCGATGCGGTCCCCCGCGTGCACCTTGTAGGGTTCGGCGCCGAGGTTCAATAAAATGACGCGGATTTCGCCGCGATATCCCGGGTCGATGGTGCCCGGCGCGTTGGGCATGGTGATCGAATGGCGCAGCGCCAGCCCGCTGCGCGGCCGCACCTGGGCTTCGTATCCCGGCGGCACCGCGATGGTCAGTCCGGTCGATACCAGCCGTGGCACGCCGGGCGCAAGCACGGCATCTTCCACCGCGCGCAGGTCCATGCCGGCGTCTTCCTCGGCTCCGTGTGCGTACTCGGGCAACACCGCGTTGGGATGAATGGGTTGGATTCGTATGCGCATTCCCCGCTATCATAGCGTCTTGACCCACTCGAGACGCGTCGTCACCGTAGCGCCTATGCCGCCGGAAAAGTCGGCATTCGCGCTGGCCCGCTACAGCCGGTCGCCGGATTCCATTCGCGACTCTATGGAATGGGTACGCACGCACAACTCGGAAAAGTTCCTGGAAAGTTTTTACTTCCAATACGGCCACGCCTCGATTGCCGACCTCGGCCACGCCGTGGTGTGCTTCGAAGGCGTGTCCGAGCTGGCCGCGACCGAGATCGAAGCCGAGCCGCTGTGGGACGGCCAAGCCAAGTCCTCGCGCTACCAGGATTTTTCGAGCTCGGGCTTCGTCACGCCGCCCGAACTGGAAGCCGCTGACGCCGCCCGCTACCAGGCCGCCGGCGCGGCGCTGCTGGCCGCCTACCAACTGGTGAACCGGCTGGCGTTCGACTGCCTCTCCGCGCGCCTGCCGCGCCCCGAGGACATGAAGCCCGACGCCTACCGGCGCAACCTGGCGGCGCGGGCATTCGACGTGGCGCGCTATCTGCTCTTCTGGGGCGTGCCCACCAACGTCGGCCAGGTGGCCAGCATCCGCACCGTGGAAAAGCAGATCCGGCGGCTCAAGGCTTCCGAATACGCCGAGCTGCGGAGCTTGGGCGAAGAGATCGCCGAGGCCTGCGCGCGCGAGCCCGATTGCCGCTGGGATCAGAACGCCGCCGCCGAACCGCTGGCGCCAACCCTGGCGCGCCATGCCGAAC
>JBAVIH010000599.1:0-5248 GCA_049686695.1 Bryobacteraceae bacterium
GCAGATTGGATGGATCGAAGCCCGGGGGGACCGAGCGCAGCCGGTTGAAACTCCGCGCCAGCAGGGTGGCGCCGATCAGCACCACCAGCGCAAGGGCGATTTCGAGCACCACCAGACCGCTGCGCAGCGCGCGGCCGGACCGGCCCATGGTGCCGCCGCGACCGCCTTCCAGCAGCGCCGCGTTCAGGTTGCCGCCGGACACCTGGAGGGCAGGCGCCATGCCGAACACGATTCCGGTGAGGACGGAGATGCCGACCGCGAACAGCAGCAGCCGCCAGTCGGCGTGGATCTGCGCCAGGCGCGGCATGCTGGCCGGGCCCAACCGCGCCACCAGGGTGACGGCAGCGGCGGCCAGGACCGCCCCTATCGCTCCGCCGGCCAGCGCCAGCAGCACGCTTTCGGCCAGCAACTGCATGACGATGCGGAGGCGGCTGGCGCCCAGCGCGGCGCGAACGGCGAGTTCCTTGCGGCGGGTGGCTCCGCGCGCCAGCAGCAGGTTGGCCACGTTGGCGCAGGCGATAGCCAGCAGCAGGCCCACTGCCGCCAGCAGCACCAGCAGCGACTGGCGGGTCCTGCCCACCAACTGCTCGGTCAGCGGCCGGAGATCGGGGCGGTATCCGCTGTCGATCGCCGGATAGGCGCTTTCCAGGCTGTCGCCCAGGCTCGCGAACTCGGCCAGAGCCCGCTCGAAGGTAACGCCCGGTTTGAGGCGGGCGATCACCTTGAGGTAGCGGCCGGATGTTTCGCGCGGGTTACTCGGATTCAAACCCAGCGGGATCCAGACATCCACCGCCGGCTCGAGGATAAAGAAGCCGGGAGGCATCACGCCCACTACGGTGTAGCTGAGGCCGCGCAAGCGGACGGCCTTGCCGGGGATGGAAGGATCGGCGCCGAAGCGGCGCTGCCACAACTCGTAGCTGAGCACGGCCACATCGGCGCGCGCCGGGGTGTCCTCATCGGGCAGAAAGCCGCGGCCCAGCACCGGCTGCACGCCCAGCAGAGGGAACAGAGTGGCGGATACGCGCTCGGCTTTGACTTCCTCGGCATCCAGGTGGCCATTGGGGCCGCGGGTCAAATTGATGTGCACGTCCTGTATGGCGGCCATGGCCGCCACGGTTTGGCTACGCTGGCGCCACTCGTCGAAATTGACGCCTGCAACGAACAACTCGTCCTTTTGCAGGGGAGCGTTCTTCTCCCAGATCACCAGTAGCTGGCCGGCATCGCGAAACGGCAGGGGTTGGAGCAGCACGGCGTTCACCACGCTAAAGATGGCGGTGGCGGCGCCAATTCCGAGCGCCAGAGCCACCAGCGCCAGCGCGGCCATACCGCGAGCATTCCACCATAGGCGCACCCCGCGCCGCAAATCCCCCACCAGCGGGTGCATGAGGTGAGGTTAACATTAACGAGAGGGGCGCCGCAGCCATTCGTAATAACCGTACCAACCGTACCAGTGAAAATCGCGCGGCGCGGCGGGAAGAAAAGCCGAGATGACACTTGGCTCAGCCGGCCGGACAGCCGGCGCCACGGCGGTTGGTTTCATCCCCTTGGGATCTTAGTGCTTGCCCGCCGATTCCACCTGTTCTTCCACGATGCGGCCGTCGAACAGGCGGATAGTGCGGTCGGCGAATTCGGCATAGCGCGGATCGTGGGTCACCATGCAGACGGTAGCGCCGGCCGAGTGCAACTCCTTGAGCAGGCTCATGACGGCTTCGCCATTGGCCGAATCCAGGTTGCCGGTAGGCTCGTCGGCGAGCAGAATCAGAGGGTCGCCGCCGAGAGCGCGGGCCACCGCCACGCGCTGCTGCTGGCCGCCGGAGAGCTGCGAAGGGTAGTGCTTCATGCGGTGGGACATGCCGACGCGCTCGAGGGCCTCCTGCACGCGGCGCTTGCGCTCCGAGCCGGGCATGCCGCGGTAGGTGAGCGGCAGTTCGACGTTCTCGTAGACGGTCAGATCGCCGATCAGGTTGAAGGCCTGAAAGATGAAGCCTATCTCGCGATTGCGGATGCGTGCCCGTTCGCTCAGCTTGAGGCCGGTCACCGGCTTGCCATTCAGGTAATAGGTGCCGTCGCTGGGGGTGTCGAGCAGCCCCAGAATCGCCAGCAGGGTGGATTTGCCGCAGCCGGACGGGCCGGCAATCGACAGGTATTCTCCTTTCTTCACCTCGAAGTGGATGCCGGCGAGGGCGTGTGTCTCCACTTCATCGGTGATGAAAACCTTGCTCACCTGTTCCAGGCGAATCAGCGCTTGCGAGCCGTTTTCCATAGTCGCTCTACCTCGAAGACGATATTGGCTAAAAACTAGTTCAGCTTAATCCGGTCGTATTGATCGAAACTCGACATGTCGGAGAGAATCACGCGGTCGCCGACGTTCAGTCCGCTCTTGATTTCGATGGTGTTGACCGAGCTGCGGCCGAAGGCGACCTTCACCTTGTTGGCGTACTTGCCGCCCGGCTCGATCTTGAACAGTGTCACGGAGCTATTTTCCTGGCCGAACACCGGGCGGCCCACGAATACCACGTCGTCCAGTTTCTCGAGCTGGATGGTGCCGTCCACGCTCAAATCCGGGCGTGCGCCCTGGGGGAGTTGGCCCTTGAGCGCCACGTCCACCGTCACGGTTCCATTCAAGATGGAAGGATCGATGCGCGCCACGCGGCCCTCGATCAAGCCGTTGGAACCGCCTCCGGCGAGGCGCGTATCGATCACGGCGGACTGGCCGATGGCGATGTCCTTGACCTGGGTTTCGGCGATTTTCAGTTCGGCCTTGAGGTGCGACGGCTGCGCCACTTTGCCGAGCGGCGTGCCGGCCAGCACCTTCTGGCCTTCTTCGACCTGGGTAAGCGGGGCCGGCAGGGCTTCCAGCATTCCGTCAAAACCGGCGCGCACGTTCAACTGGTTCACCTGGCTCTTTTTCAGGGCGTACTCGCCCTCCAACTGGTCGACTTTCACCTTGGCGGCGGCGAGTTGCGCTTCGTCTGCCTTGGAGTTGATCTCCAGGCGTTTCAACTGAAGCTGGTATTGTTCGGCGAGCTGCTGGGCCTTGGTGGCGGAGATCTTGGCGTCGATTTCGGAAACCAGACCGTCCTTGGCCAGGGTCTGGTCGCGGTCGGCCTGGAGCCTGGCGTTTTCCATATCGCCCTTGGTCTGGGCCGCCTGCGACTGCATGTCGAGCAGCGCCTTTTCGAGCGTGACCTTGAGGTTTTCGAAATCGGCTTGCGAGGCTTTGAGCTGGTACTGCGCGTCGAGCAGCAATGTCTCGAGCTCGGGGCTGGTCATCACCATAACCAGCGAATCGGCCTTGACGGGGGTGCCGGGCTTGATGAGAATGCGCTCGATGCGGGCGTCGGTGTTGGCGGTGATCAGCATGGTGTCTTCCGGGACCAGCGTGCCCAAGCCGCGCACTTCCCGCACCATGGGGCCGCGCTTAACCGTGTCCGGCCACAAAGCCGACATCTCCGCCGGCGGCGCGGCGGGCTTCAGGTGGGCTACCCAGATGATGAGCAGGGTCACCACCCCCGCGACCACGACACCGACGATGGTCCAGCGGATGGCTTTGTTCCTGCCCACGTTCTTGCGTTGTATATCCATTGCCGTCCCGAAGAGGAAATGGCACGGCTTCTGCCACTCCGCACACAGGCTAACATATGACATTCAAAGGCGAAACTCGGTTGGGCCGCGGTGTGGACTGTCCGCTTGTGGGACAGCTTGTGCCTGGGTGGGACGTTGACCGGCGACCAAAACCGATCGCCTGTCCCACACTAACGCCCGTACCAGCCGGGGCCGATGACCAGGTGATGGCTGATCGAGTCGGGGACCACCAGAAAGAGCAGCACGCCCACCGTGCCGTGGGCTACGCCGAGGAAGTACAAATTGCGGTAGCTGCTGTAGAGGCGCGCGGCGGCGTAACCGGCCACCAACGTCACCAGCATCAGGAACCAGTTCGGTGTGTGCACGGCGGAGAACAGCGTGGCGGCGGCCAGCGCGGCGCCGCGGCCCGGCAGCACAACCTCCAGGCGCTTCAGGCAGTAGCCGTTGAGGAGGTACTGCTGGAAAAGGCCCCAAGGCAGGTAAATGGCCCAAGTCATGGCGGCACGATCGAGCGCGATGGGGCGGACCGTATCCAACAACAGCCCCGACGCCAGCAGCGTGAGGGAGAGAAAGGCGAGCGCCGGTGCGAAGCGGCGCAGGCACTCGGCAAGGTTCCGTACACGGAAGCCAAGTGCTGCCGCTCCCTCGCCGCGCCACCAGTGGGAGATCAGCAGCAGCGCCACAATCGGTGTCCACGCGGCGGGGTAATGGTAGCGCAAACTCCAGATATAGGCCAGGATCAGACCGAAAACCGCTATCGGCTCCAGAATGGCGAGTTTGCGCCCAGTGCTTGCCGACATCGCTGTTTCAATTGTATGACATCGATTCCGGGGAGGCGTGTCGGCGCATTCATCAAATCAAAACGTTAATACTGTCCAGCCTCGGTGGTTCCCCTGTCTATAGTCATGCAGTACCCCTGAAGGTACTGATAGATCTAGGATCTCAGGGTCGTTTCTGGTACACAAAGAGTACCTTCGGAGAATTCCCACTTATGACAGCAATGCAAGACCTTTGGTACTCACTGATGCTCCTGGGCGCTCTCGAGTGCCTGTATACGTGGAAGGTGCGGCGAATGCGCCGCCAGTCCGGCCAGGCGGCCGCAAAGTAAGTCGCCCGAATTAGAGTGTAGCGCAGCGGACTGCGCTACGGGTGTATGCGCGCGCAAATCGCTCACGCCTACCGGCGCAGTTCCCGTTCGGCGCGCAACCAATCCTCCAACTGCGAGCCACCTTGTCTGCCGCGGGCTTCCCAATAGGAATAAGCCAGCGCCGCGATCTGTTGGTGCGAAGGCGGGGCTGGCGCACGCTTCGCCGGTGGGCCACTCTGGCGGCCGGCATCGCCCTTACCCGGCGCGTCTTGGTCCCGGTAGTGGCGATGGACGTGGGTATGTCCGCAATAGTGGGTCATCGGAATTCGCGACCATTCTTTTATATCAGAGGAAGCGCTCGAAAGGAAACGCCCGCGGCGGCGATTCCGTACTGGAGGGGCTAAAGTTCGCGGGAGATACGCACGCGCGTGGCGGGGGAATCCGGCGCCAAGCATTTTCCAATCGAAGGATGATCCTGAAATCGGATTCCGTTTCCAATACAAGGTGATCTTGAAAAGTGAGGGGGCGACCGCGCAGCGGCCGGTCTCCTTTCTTGGTTTTTGGTTCTAAATTCAA
>JBAVIH010000600.1:0-6566 GCA_049686695.1 Bryobacteraceae bacterium
TGCCCCAGGGAGCGCGACTCCCCCGGAACATCGAACCCACTCTAACCCCAACCCTCTGACCGGCCCCTCAAAACAGGACATTTCTACTTTGCTGGGAATAGGACATTTCTACTTTGCCTTGACAGCGCGCGCAAGCCGCGCTGCGCAAGCCGCGGCGATTGTCGCCGAATCAGCTTCGCCCGAGATGCCGGCACGTCGAGCGCGTATGTCGCCATCGAGGAATATGCCTTGAAGCTGGTTTACCGGACCCGACCCGAAAACCTGCCAGCACTCGCTACGAGCGCGGCGCCATGGCCAGGCCGGCGGCGCCGACGATGCCGGACTTATCGGCCACCTGCTGTTCGACCAGCGGCACATCGCGGCCCAACAAGCCGCGCGAGCGCTCCCACACGGCGTCCTGCAAGGGAGCCAGCAGATCCGCGCCGGCATTGGCGACCTGGCCGCCGATGATGACGATCTCGGGATCGAAGGCGTGCAGCAGGCCGGCCAGCGCGGCGGCCAGTTTGCCGATGGCATCGAGGACGATGGTGGAGGCGAGTTCGTCGCCTTCGCGCGCGGCCTGGAAGATGGTGCGGCAGTTGACCAGTTGCGGCTGCTGGCGAAACAAAAGCGTGAGGCTGGAAGGGCAACCGCGGTGCACGGCGCTCCAGGCCTGGGCCTCGATGGCGCGGGCGGAAAACACGGTCTCCAGGCAGCCGCGGTTGCCGCAGGAGCATGCCGCTCCGTTCGGCTCCACGGTGAGATGGCCCAGGTTGCCGGCCAGGCCGGTGTGCCCGCGCAGCAGCCGGCCTCCGGCGAGCACCGCGCCGCCAACTCCCCGGCCGAGCGTGAGCATGACCACGTTCTCGTGGCCGCGCGCGGCGCCCCACACCATCTCGCCGGCCAGCGCCACCCGGGCATCGTTATCGGCGAACACCGGCACGTCGGCCGGCAGGCCCACCAGGTCGCTCAGGCGCAAACCTTCCAGGAAATGCAAGGCTCCGGGCAGCAGTTCGACACGCGTCGAATCCGGATCGATGACGCCCTTGCAACCGACGCCGACGGCGGCCGGGCTGGCGGTTGCCTCCCGCAGCCAGTCGATGGCATCCCGAAGCCACGGGATCAACTCATCCAGGTCCCCCGGCGTCTCGATGGTGCGCGCGGCCAGGATGGCGCCCGCTTCGTCGACCATGCCAGCCTTGATCTGCGCGCCGCCGATATCGATTCCCAATACCACCATTCGTTGCTATTCACTATACGCCAGACCGCGCCGGCTCGGGAGAAACCCGGCAAGCTAAAGCATGCCCCACCAAAGGCAGGCGCGGCGTTGGTGGAGCATGCTTTAGCTTGCCCGCGTAAGTACTTTACGGCTTCGGCTCGAAATCCAACACCTTGACCAGGAACGCCCAACGGTCGGCATATTCCTCGATGGTCTTCGAGGTCGGAGTGCCGGCGCCATGGCCGGCGCGCGTCTCGATGCGGATCAGGATCGGAGCCGCGCCCTGCTGCGATTCCTGCAGCGTGGCCGCGTATTTGAAGCTGTGGCCGGGCACCACGCGGTCGTCGTGATCGGAAGTGGTGATCAGCGTGGCCGGATATTGGGTCTTGCGGATGTTGTGCAGCGGCGAATAGGCCAGCAGCGTTTTAAAATCTTCCGCATCCTCCGGCGACCCATACTCGCCCACCCATCCGGCGCCGTCGGTGAATTTGGGAAAGCGCAGCATGTCCATCACGCCGACGGCCGGCATGGCCGCGCCGAACAAGTCGGGGCGCTGGTTCAGGCAGGCGCCCACCAGCAGGCCTCCGTTGCTGCCGCCGAAAATCGCCAGCTTGGGCGTCGATGTGTAGCGATTGTGGATCAGCCATTCGGCGGCGGCGAGAAAATCGTCGAACACGTTCTGCTTGTTGTGCCGCGCGCCGGCCAGGTGCCAGGCCTCGCCATATTCGGAGCCGCCGCGCAGGTTCGGCTCCGCCCACACACCGCCCATTTCCAGCCATGCAATCATGGCCGGGCTGAACGACGGCGTGAGAGAAAGGTTGAACCCTCCGTAGCCATATAGGATGGTCGGGTTCTTGCCGTCAAGCGCGATGCCCTTTCGATGAACCAGGAACATCGGAACCCGCGTGCCGTCCTTCGACGGATAAAACACCTGCTCGGTTTGATACTGGCCGGCGTCGAAGCTGAGCTTGCTCCGCCGTAGCAGCGTGGTGCGACCGGTGCGCAGATCCAGGCGGTAGAGAGAAGCCGGCGAAGTGAAGGTGACGAAGCTGTAGAACAGCTCGTTCGAATCCGGCTCTGCAGGCGACCAGTTGGCGGAGCCGATGCCATCGAAGGCGACCTCGCTCGAGGTCTTGGCCGTCAGCGAATAGATCACCGCCCGCGCGTGAGCGTCGTGCAAATACGAAAGCAGCAAACGGCCGCTCGCGAGAGTGGCGTGGTCCAGGCTGTCCGCCTGCTCGGGCACCACTTCGTCCCAGTGTTCGCGGCCGGGCCGGCTGAGATCGATGGCGATGATGCGGCCCTTCGGCGCGCCATCCGTGGTGCGCAGGTAGACATGGCTGCCCTGGCTGCCAATGTAATCGTAGAGGTCCTTCGGATCGGGCGTGAGCGACGCCATCCGCGGGCTGGCGGCGGAGAGGTCCTCGAAGTACAGCATGTTGCGGGAGCTTTCCTGCGGCAGATCCATGTGGACGATCAGCCAGCGCGCGTCCGCGGTGAGCACGGGACCAAACCCGCTGTCGGCATGTGCCGGGTCTTCGTAAACCAAGCGGTCCCGCCCGGCCGCCTCGCCCACGCGGTGCAGCATCACTTGCGCATTGCGGTTGATCGCGGTGAGCGCCTTCCCCTCCGGCGGCTTGGGATAGCGGACGTAGTAGAAGGCGCGATTGTCCGGCGTCCAGTTGGGAGCGGCATCCTTGGTCCATTGCAACACCTCGGGCAGATCCTGGCCCGAATCGACGTTGCGGATGCGCCATTCGCACCAGTCCGAGCCGGCCTGCGCTGTGCCGAACGCGAGCAGGCCGCCACCGTGGCTGGGAGACAATCCGCACAGCGCCGCGGTGCCATCGCTGCGGAACGTATTCGGATCCAGCAGCACCTTCGGCTGGTTGCCCTCGGCATCCACCGTGTACAGCACGGCTTGGTTCTGCAGGCCGCTATTGCGCATCAGGAAGTAATGCGAGCCGGCCGAGAACGCGCCGGCATAGCCCCAGATGAAGCCGCGCGAAAAATTGGCCAGCATGGCGGCGGGATAGCGCTCGTAGTCGAACAACTGCGTGAGGCGCCGCCTGATTGGGTCCCGCTGCGGGATGGCGGCCAGCCATTGGCCGGTCAACTTCACTTCGGCTTCGATCCACGCGCGGGTCGCGGCGTTGTCCGGATCTTCCAGTGTGCGGTAAGGATCGGCGATTTGGCGGCCGTGGTAGTCGTCAACCTGGCTGGTGCGCGGGGCAGGCGGGTACGCCAGCTTCGAGGCGCTTTCGGCCAGCGCCAGACACAAGCCGGCCGCAGCGGCCAGCACGGTGAGAATCTTTCGGGTGAAACGGGCGGGGAGCATCGAGTTCAGTGTACACCCGGCGCCCGAACCGATCATCTCAGGGGTAACCGGTGCACTCGCATTCCGCGTGCGCCCACCTTGAGGACGCATCCCTGCTCCAGCGCGCGCTCATGGTCCTGCCAAACTGAAGTAATCAGCGACGCGATTTCAGCCGCTCTCAATCGCTGCCGGCGGATGAGAACGACCGAAGGGCGATCAGCCGCCGTCAGCGCGAGAATCTGGGGAAAGTCCCGGTCAAGCGTGATAACCACGCGCGATTCGCGAGCGGCGTAGTTGAGAATCTCGATGTCCGTTGCCACATGCATCGCGATTTCCCGGACGTGCACCGCGTCCCATCCTTCGTTGCGCAGGACGATAGCGGCAGTCGCCGGCAGCCCCTGATCAAGAACGACGCGCTTCATGCGGCATCGATTTGAAGGTCGATTGTGCCGTCGACCGTGGCTGCTGCAAACGCAAGCACCTGTTGGAGGTCTTCCTCATGAAGATCCGGATAATCCCGGAACAGCTCCGGGCGGTCCGGATATGTCGCCAGGATTTCCAGCACGCGCCTAACGGTGATCCGCATCCCGCGGATGCAGGGCTGCCCGCCCATCTTACCGGGCTCGATTGTGATCCGGTCGAATGGCGGTTTGAGATCCATACGACCATTATGACTCAGGGACGGGATCGCAGGCAGAGACCCCGAAGCAGCGGCGGCGAGGTTGGCAGGAAAAAGCGTCTGCCCTACGCGGCGGCTTCCCTTCCTAGCGCGAACGCTTGCAGGTTGATGTCGATCAGTTTCGGCGCCAGGTTGTCGCGCAAGGCCTGGGTCCACATCTCCTCGGAAAAATCCAGGCTGCGGCTGAGCGCACCCACCAGGGCCACGTTGAGCGCCTTGGAGCTGCGCAGGGTGCGCCCGGCCAGCAGACCGGGTTCGATCAGCACGCCGCCCGGGGCGAGCATGCCGCGGTTGACTTCGATTTGCCCGGCGTCCAGCACCAGCAGGAAATCCGCCTCGCCCGCGGAGACCATGGGGCTGAATACGCGCTCGCCAAAGCGGACGTCGCTGGCCACCGAGCCGCCGCGCTGGCTCATCCCGTGCACTTCGCTCTTCTTCACATCCAGGCCGGCCAGAAACGCCGCGCCAGCGATGATGTCGGAAGCCTTCAGCACGCCCTGGCCGCCCAGGCCCGCCACCACGATGTTGGTCACCTGCCGGGTGAGTGGTTCAGCGTGGTGGTTCATTGGCTTTCTCATACCTCCGGATGGCGCCCGCCGCCAGCAGGCAATCGCGGCGCGCGATGATCAGTTCCAGTTCCCCGGAATCCAGGCAGGCTTTGATGAGCGCCTCGAAGGCCGCCGGTTCCAGAGTGGGATCGGTGACGTGCACGCGGCGGATGCCGATCGCGCGCGCCACTTCTTCGAAAACGAACTTGCCGGTGTGCTGATGATCGAGCGTCCGTCCGGTTCCCGGATGCTCCTGCATGCCGGTCATGGCGGTGGTGCCGTTATCGAGGATCAACACCACGTGGCCAGTGGGTGGAGGGTTGTAGACCATCTCGACCAGGCCGGTGATGCCGCTGTGGACGAAGGTGCTGTCGCCGATCACGCTGACCACTCGCCGCGCCTGCTCGGGCGGCAGGGCGTGCCGCATGCCGAGCCCGACGCCCAGCGCCGCGCCCATGCACACCAGCGTATCCATGGCCGAAAACGGCGGCAGCACGCCCAGCGAGTAGCAGCCGATATCGCCGGCCACGATGCAATCCAGGTTGCGCAGCGCGGTGAACACGGCGCGGTGCGGGCAACTGGGACACAGTTCGGGAGGCTTGCCGGCCGGCGGCTGAGGCTCGGGCGATTGGTCGCGCGCCGCCATCCGCCGCACGCGGGCGACATTGAGCTCGCCAAAGCGGAAGGCTTCCGGCGCGATTTCGACAGCGATGCCCGCCGCGAGCGCAGCATCGGCCAGGTACGGGTCGCCCTCTTCCACCACCAGGCAACGGCCGACGCGCGCCGCGAATGCGCGCATCCGCTCGATCGGCAAAGGATACGTCATGCCGGGCTTGCAGACGCTGGCATCGGGCAGCGCCTCGCGCACGTGCTGGTAGCAGATGCCGGTGGCGATGACGCCGAGCGCGGTGTCGCCCTCCACCACCGCGGTAGGGCCTTCGGCCTCGTTCCAACGGGCGATTTCGGCCAACTTTCGCCGCAACCGCCGGTGCGCCGGCCGGGCATATGCGGGAATCATCACTCGCCCGGCGATGTTGCGCTCGAAGGCGGGAACGCGCGGCGGCGGGGCGGGGTAGCCCGGCGTCACCACCACGCTTTTCGAGTGGCATACGCGGGTGGTGATGCGCAGGAGCACCGGAAGGCCCCAGTGTTCGGAGACCTCGATGGAGCGCAGCGTGAAATCGTAAGCTTCCTGGGAATCGGCGGGCTCGAACATGGCCACGCCGGCGGCTACCGCGTACCGGCGATTGTCCTGCTCGTTCTGGCTGGAAGCCATCCCCGGATCGTCGGCCGAGACGATCACCAGCGCGCCGGTCACGCGGGTGTATGCCGCCGTGAAGAGCGGATCGGCCGCCACGTTCAAGCCGACGTGTTTCATGGTGGCCAGCGCGCGCCCGCCGGCGAACGCCACGCCGATGGCGATCTCGAGCGCCACCTTCTCGTTCGGCGCCCACTGCGCGTGGCCGCCCAGCGCGGCGAACCCTTCCAGAATTTCGGTGGACGGCGTTCCCGGGTAGCCCGTACCCAGGCTCACCCCCGCATCGAGCGCGGCCAGCGCCACCGCCTCGTCGCCGCTCAGCAACAACCGGCGCGCCGGGCACCGGTTCGGCATTTCCATTCGCGTCTCCCTGACTCCCACTCGAACGATCAGTGTATCCGATAGCGCGGAGTGCGCGCCTCGTTGTGCGCGCTTTGTTAAGCATTTTCCAATCGAAGGATGATCCTGAAATCGGATTCCGTTTCCAATACAAGGTGATCTTGAAAAGTGAGGGGGCGACCGCGCAGCGGCCGGTCTCCTTTCTTGGTTTTTGGTTCTAAATTCAA
>JBAVIH010000601.1:0-4039 GCA_049686695.1 Bryobacteraceae bacterium
GTGCCTGGCTGAGCTCGTCCATTTCGGCGCGGCGCGTCATTTCGGTGGCGCAGACCAGCATCGAATCGGCCAGCTCCGGATAGAAGCGGCCCAAAGGAAGGCCGCCGATGATCTTTTTCTTGATCAATGCCTTGTTGACCGCCTCCGGATTCCCGCAGCGGACCACGAATTCGTTGAAGAATTTGCCCGTGAACGCGGGCTTCGATTTTCCCGCCAGATAGTGCGCCTTGGCGGCGTTTTGCAGCGCCAGTTCGCGCAGTCCCGCTTTCCCGTAAACGGTCATGAAGACGGTGGCCATCAGGGCGATGAGCGCCTGGTTAGTGCAGATATTGGAAGTGGCTTTCTCGCGCCGGATGTGCTGCTCGCGCGTGGAGAGGGTCAGGCAGAAAGCGCGGTTGCCGCGGGTATCCACGGTCTGGCCCACCAGCCTGCCCGGCATCTGCCGGACGAACTGTTCCCGCGTGGCGATGATGCCGGCGTAGGGGCCGCCATAGCTCGGCGAAATGGCGAAGGACTGCAACTCACCGGCCACAATATCGGCGTCCGCCGGCGGCGCCAGAATCCCCAGCGACACGGCTTCGGCGAAGACCACGACCAGCAGCGCGCCGTGCCGGTGAGCGATCTCCGCGGCCGCCTTCACGTCGTCGATCACGCCGAAGAAGTTGGGCGATTGGACGATCACCGCGGCGGTCTCGCCGTCGATCCTGCGCTCCAGATCCTCGAGATCGATCGCGCCCGAATCCTTCCCGTAACCGAACTCTTCGACCGGCATCCCCTGGTGCCGCGCATAAGTGCGGAGCACTTCGCGGTATTCGGGATGCACGCTCCGTGCGGCCAGTGCGCGGTGCCTGCCGGTGATCCGCGCCGCCATCATGGCCGCTTCCGGCACCGCGGTCGAGCCATCGTACATCGAGGCGTTGGCCACGTCCATGCCGGTAAGCTGGCAGATCATGGTCTGAAATTCGAAGATGGTGGTGAGCGTACCCTGCGAGATTTCGGCCTGGTAGGGCGTGTAAGAGGTCAGAAACTCGCCGCGCGAAACAATCGTATCCACCAGCACCGGGCGGTAATGGCGGTACACGCCGGCGCCGAGGAACGATGCATAGCCGTTCGCGTTTTCGCCGGCCCGCTCGCGGAAATAGTCGACGATCTCGTATTCGGAGATCCCCGGCGCCAGGCGAAGCGGCCGGCGCAAGCGAACCGCCTCCGGCAAGTGGGCGAACAGGTCTTCGGCCGACTCGACGCCGCAGGCGTCCAGCATCTGGCGGCGTTCGGAATCCGATTTCGGCAGGTAGCGCAACTACTTTTCGGCTCCTATGTAGTTTAGATACTCGGCGGCCGTCATGAGATCCGGCAATTCTCCGGGCGCGCTCAGCCGGATCTTCACCAGCCAGGCCGCGCCGTGCGGATCCTCGTTGAGCTTTTCCGGCGCGTCGGCCAGCACCGGGTTGATTTCGCTCACTTCGCCCGAGACCGGCGAGTAAATATCGGAAACCGCCTTGACGGATTCCACCGATCCCAGCGACCGGCCCTGCTCCACGCGGGTGCCGGGCTTGGGCAGGTCTACATAAACGATGTCGCCGAGTTCCTGCTGGGCGTGATCGGTGATCCCGATGGTGCCAATGCCGCCTTCCATCAGGACCCATTCGTGTTCCTTCGTGTAACGGAAGTTTTCCGGATACATGGTCATTTCGCTCGCTTGTAAAACGGGGTTTCGACGGTCATCGCGTCGGCGGGCTGGCCGCGCACGATGACTTGGATGGCTATGCCAGGCCGCGCCAATTCCACGGGCAGATAGCATAGGCCGATATTCTTGTTCAATGCCGGTGCGGGCGAACCGCTGGTGACCCACCCGGCGGCCACGCCATTCACTTGCACTTCGTACCCATCGCGGGCGATGGGCCGGCCGGTCATTTCGAATCCGGTGAGCTTGCGCCGGATGCCGGCTTCTTTCTGGCGCAGCAACGCCTCGCGGCCGACGAAGTCGCCTTTTTCGAATTTGACGATCCAGGCGAGATCGGCTTCGAGCGGCGAAATCGAGGCGTCGATCTCGTGCCCGTAGAGCACCATCCTGGCTTCCAGGCGCAGCGTGTTGCGCGCGCCCAGCCCGCAGGGCTTGATGCCGAACTCCGCGCCCGCTTCCATAATCAGCGCCCAGATGCGTTCGGATTCGGCGGGCGGAATGAAGATTTCGAAGCCGTCTTCGCCCGTGTATCCTGTGTGGGCGAGGCGGGAGTGCACGCTCGCCACTTCGCCATCGGCAAACCAGAAATACTTGACGGCGCTCAAATCCACCGGCGTCAGTTTTTGCAGCGTGGCGCGGGCTTGCGGGCCCTGGATGGCGATCTGGCTGTAGCGGTCGCTCGCGAGTTCGACGATTGCGTCGAAATGGTTGTGCGCGCGGATGTGCTCGAAGTCCTTCTCCTGGTTGGCGGCGTTGACGCACAGGAAGAAATCGTCCGCGCCCACTCTGTATACCAGGATATCGTCCACGAACCCGCCGTGCTCGTAGAGAAACCCGGTATAGTGCGCTTGTCCATTTCGCAGTTTGTGGACCGCATTGGTGGTGACGAATTCGGTCAATTGAGCGGCTTGCGGCCCGCGGATCTCGATCTCTCCCATGTGGCTGACATCGAACACGCCCACCGATTTGCGCACCGCCATATGCTCCGAAAGAATCCCGGAGTACTGGACGGGCATATCCCATCCGCCGAAGTCGACCATTTTGGCGCCCAACGCCCGATGGACCGAATTCAGCGCCGTACGGCGCAGCGGCAAAGCCTGAGACATGCAAATTCAGGCTAACAGCGGGAGGTAGGGGTGTCAATCGAGGGATGGTTTGCACGCAGATCCCTCATCAGTCAGCTTATGGCGGATCGGTGCCGCGCTCTGACATCGGCCGATCCCCAGCGGCACGCGGTTGAATGGCTCTGAGCAGGAATCGGGCATTCGTGGGCCGTTCGGTGGGATCCCGGATCAGGGGCCGGACGGCGTTCGAAGGCCGCTAAACCACTGATTCTGTGGTGCGCCCGGGGTGACTCGAACACCCGACCTTCTGGTTCGTAGCCAGACGCTCTATCCAACTGAGCTACGGGCGCGCTTAGGGTTGACCTCTTCAATGTAACCAACCTGGCGGCGTCAGCGCAAGCGGAGCGCCCGCCGCTTCGGCCAGGCGGCGCGCCAACAGCGCGGGCATTTGCGAAGGCCCGGGGGCAGCGAGCACGGCAAAACCGGCGGCGCGCCCGCTGGCGATTCCGGCCGCGGAATCTTCCACCACCAGCGGCGTGCCGGCGCCCAACAGTTCGGCGGCCTTGCGATACGGTTCGGGGTCGGGCTTGTAATGGGTCACGTCCTCCGCGCCGACCAGCGCGTCGAAGTGATGCCGCAAGCCGCCGGCAACCAGGAGGGGATCGATTTCGCCGCGCGCGCTCGAGGTCACGACAGCCAGTTTGTAAGTGCGGTGCAGATCTTCGAGCAAGGCATCGAGCGCCGGATCGAAAGGCGGATGGGCGAGCACGCGCTGGCGGAACAGCTCTTTTTTCCTGGGATATTCGGCGAACAGGGTGCGCCAGTCGAGCGGCGGATGGGCGAGCCCGGCCAGCGCGCGCAGCATCTCCTTGTCGTCGATGCCGATGCCGTGGTCGCGGTAGTATTCCCATTCGAGCGCGATGCCGAACGGCTGCAGCGCCTCGGCCCAACACGCCCAGTGCACCGGCTCCGTGTCGGCCAGCACCCCGTCGAAATCGAAAAGAATCGCGTCAAATTCGGGCATGGAGGTCAGTTGCCGGAGCTGGGAGCATCGGAGTCAGGGTGATGGATGCCTTGACTCGCACAAGATCATCATATGCCCGGAGGCCGGATATCGCAGCGCGTGGAAGGTAAGATGGCTGGTGCGGCAGGCTTCAGCTTGCCCAGCATTTTCCAATCGAAGGATGATCCTGAAATCGGATTCCGTTTCCAATACAAGGTGATCTTGAAAAGTGAGGGGGCGACCGCGCAGCGGCCGGTCTCCTTTCTTGGTTTTTGGTTCTAAATTCAA
>JBAVIH010000602.1:0-13671 GCA_049686695.1 Bryobacteraceae bacterium
TTGAATTTAGAACCAAAAACCAAGAAAGGAGACCGGCCGCTGCGCGGTCGCCCCCTCACTTTTCAAGATCACCTTGTATTGGAAACGGAATCCGATTTCAGGATCATCCTTCGATTGGAAAATGCTATGCCTGGCATTGCGGGAGCACTCTTTGGAGACGCGGGCGAAGCGAAAACGTTTGCGAGCGGCGCTACCCGGCCAGGCCTGGGAACCCGCCCATGCTGCGCGCCGATTGGACGGCGCGGAGAATCGCTCGCACCACCGCTTCGGCCGCTGCCACGCCGAGCGAATCGATGTCGGCCTCGAGCGCGCCCAGCGACAGCGCAAAGACAATGTCGCCATCCACCATCGTGTTTACCGGACAGATGGCCCGCGCCATGCCGAGGCTGCCGGCTTCCGCCAGTTTCCTGGCCTGCAGCTTGGTCAGGCGCGCATTGGTGGCGACCACCGCGAGAGTAGTATTCCTCGGCGCCGCGGCGCCGCCCGCCGGCGCGCTGTGGCGTTTCATGTGCGCGGCGGTATCCAGGAACTCTTGGGCTTCGGGCGCCCGTCGCGCGCCGGCGATGATCTTGCCGCTGGACGGATCGCGCACGTCGCCCCAGGCGTTCACGGCCACCAGGCTGGCTACCAGCACGCCGCGATCGAGTTCCACCGTGGCCGAACCCAGCCCGGACTTCATGGCGTGTTTCATGCCTAGAATCTTGCCCACGGTGGCGCCCGTGCCGGCGCCGGCGGCTCCCTCGGCAACCGGGCCGTCGGTGGCGGCGGCCGCCGCCGCTTCGCCCATCGCCAGATCGGGGTGCCTGTTCGACTTACCCAGCCCCAGATCGAAGAGGATGGCCGCCGGCACGATGGGAACGTGCTCGCCGCCGAAGGCGAACCCCACGCCGCGCCGCGTCAGGTAGCGCCTCACTCCGGACGCCGCTTCCAATCCGAATGCGCTGCCGCCGGCCAGCAGGACGCCGTGGACGCGGTCGGCCACGTGGGCCGGATCCAGCGTCGGCGTTTCCTCGGTTCCGCTGGCCGAGCCCCGAATGTCCACCCCTCCCACCGCGCCTTGCTCGCAGAGAATCGCCGTGCAGCCGGTCATCGCCTCGTAATCGGAGACGTGCCCGACCCGAATGCCAGGAATATCGGTTAGACCTTTCACGTTTGCTCGCCCGCCGAACGCGCCGCTCGCCGCGTCGGTGGGGCATGCTTTAGCCTGCCCGTGTTATCCTTCCAACGCAGCGGCGCCACGCTTGTATGGTAGCATCGGAGTTCGGAGAACCTGCCTGCTTGCTGGATCTGCTGAAGGAGCCTGTTCTCGCCATTCAAGAGTTCGTCATACTCGCGGGCAGAGCTTTCCGCAATATCTTCCGTAAACCGCACTACACCGACGACATCATTCTGCAGATGGACACCATCGGCGTCGGCAGCTTGGTGGTGGTAGCGTTGGTGGGCCTGTTTTCCGGCATCGTGATGGCGCTCCAGATGTCGCGCGCGCTGTCCCAATACGGCGAGGTCGAAAAGACCGGTACCCTGGTGGCGATCACGCTGGCCCGCGAACTGGGCCCGGTTCTGACCGCCATCATGATGGCGGGCCGCAACTCCTCCGGCATCGCCAGCGAGCTGGGGTCGATGAAAGTCACCGAGCAGATCGACGCCATGCGCGCGCTGGGGACCGACCCGATTCAAAAACTGGTGACGCCGCGCCTGCTGGCGACCTGCTTCATGCTCCCGCTGCTCACCATCATCGCCGATTTCGTGGGCCTGTTCGGCGGCTGGGTGATCTCCGTGATGAATCTGCACCTCGGCTCGCGGCTGTACTGGAATTCCGCCTGGCAGGCGCTCGAATGGAACGACGTGGCGCAGGGCGGCCTCATCAAGCCCCTGGTATTCGCCGTGGTGGTTTCGCTCATCGGCTGCTTCTACGGTCTGCGCACCACCGGCGGCACGCAGGGCGTGGGGCGCTCCACCACCCAGGCGATGGTGGCCGCCACCATCATCATTTTCATCACCGACGCGATGATCACCGAATTCTTTGTCAGCCAGGGCGCAAGCTAATGGCGGAAACCGGATCGCCCAGCGTTCTGCGCTTCGAAAACGTCACCGTTTCCTTTGACGGCGAGGCGGTGCTGACGGACGTTTCCTTCGAGGCCTTCGAGGGCGAATCCAGGGTGATCCTGGGCGCCGCCGGCAGCGGTAAAACGGTGCTTTTGAAAACCGCCCTCGGCCTGATTCGGCCCGATTCCGGCCGCGTGCTGGTCTTCGGAAGAGATTTGGGCAAGATGCGGGAAGCCCAGCTCTTCGATATCCGCAGCCGGATCGGCATGCTGTTCCAGGAAAGCGCCCTGTTCGATTCGCTCAACATCGAGGAGAACGTCGCCTACCCGCTGCTCAATCAGAAATCGATTCGCTGTCCCGCCAACGAGGTGCGCGGGCGGGTGGAACAGGCGCTCGACTTCGTGGAACTCGGCGGCACGCTCGAGAAGTTCCCCAGCGAGCTCTCGGGCGGCATGCGCCGCCGCGCCGCCATCGCCCGCGCCGTGGTCACCGGGCCGCCCCTGATGCTCTACGATTCGCCTAGCGCCGGCCTGGACCCGATCACCGCCCACACCATCATGGCCCTGCTCATCAAGGAGCGCGACATGGCCCAGACCACCACCCTCCTGGTCACCTATCGCTACCAGGATGGAAATTTGATGGCCAACTTCCGCTACAATTCGAAGCAAGGGCGTCTCGATCCGGCCCGGCACTGGGATGGGCCGCTCCCGCGCACCACCTTCATGGTGTTGCGCGAGGGACGTCTGGTCTTCGAAGGCGATCAGGACCGGCTGGAGGCCACGGCCGACGAGTATATTTCGAAGTTCTGCAAGCAGCGGGAATAAGCCATGGCGGATCGCAAGAAAGTTCGTTGGTCGCAACTCAGGATCGGCATCGTCGCCGGCACCGGCTTCATCATCCTTTTTGTCCTGGTTTTCCTGCTCACCCGGAGCAAGAACCCGTTTACTCCTTACGCGCTGCTCCGCACTTACATGGACAACGCGGCCGGCCTTCCCGACGGCACCGAAGTCCGGCTGAACGGCATCCTCATCGGCTATCTCGAGACCCCCAGGCTGACCGCGTCCCACGATCCCAAGCGCGCCGTCGAGTTCGACATGATGGTGAAGCCGGAATTCCTGGCGCAGATTCCGGAGGATTCCTCGGTTGCCATCGCCGCCTCCACCTTGCTCGGCGGCAAGATTATCGATATCACCAGGGGCGTGTCCAAGGTTCACGTGAAGGCGGGCGCCGAGCTGCGATCCTCCCAGTTGGAAGATATCCCGCAACTGATGGGCGAAATGAAAGTCGTTCTCGACTCCTTGCAGACCATCGTCGGGCGCGTGGACAACCTGCTGGGCGGGGTCGAGAAGGGCCAGGGCAACATCGGCAAGCTGATCAAGGACGAGGAACTCTACGACCGGCTGAACGGCATCGCCGCCGAAGGCCAGAAGCTGTTGAGCGACGTGCGCACGGCCAACGGAACGCTGGGCAAGCTGATCTACGACGACACGCTCTACCGCGACCTGGACGCACCCTTGAAGCGCGTCGACGCGATGATCGCCGCCCTGCAGGGCGGCCAGGGCACGGCAGGTAAGCTGCTCCAGGACCCGGCCCTCTATGACGAAGCCCGCCAGTCGCTCGCCGAGATTCACGCCCTGCTCGACCAGCTCAATGCCGGGAAGGGCACCGCCGGCAAGCTGGTGAAAGACGACCAGCTTTACACCCACATGGACGAGCTGGTGGCCAAGTTCAACGTAACCGTGGACAAGATCAACTCCGGCCAGGGCACCCTCGGCCAGTTGGCCGTGAACCCGCAGCTCTACGACGCGCTCACCAGCGCGACCCGCGAATTCCAGGCGCTGGCCAAGGATATGCACGCCAATCCCAAACGGTTCCTGTCCGTCCGGCTGGGCCTGTTTTGAGCGCGCGCCGCCAACTGGTGGTGAACGCGGACGATTTCGGATTCACGCCGGACGTCAACTCCGGAATCGTGGAAGCGCACCGCCGCGGCATCCTCACGGCCACCACGCTGATGGCCAACGGCGGCGCGTTTGACGATGCCGTGCGGCTGGCGCGCGAAACTCCGTCGCTCGATGTAGGCTGCCACCTGGTGTTGATCGGCGGCCGCTCGCTGGTAACGGGCGCTCCGTTCCCGGCCACGGTGGCGCAACTGCTGCGGGCGCTGGCCAGCCGCCGGATCCGCCTCTATGACGAACTGGCGGCGCAGATGCAGCGGGTGATCGCGTCCGGCATCCGGCCCACCCATCTCGACACCCACAAGCACACCCATCTGGCGCCGCCGGTGCTCCTGGCGGTGGCGCGCGTCGCGCGCGATTTCGGCGTTCCCTGGGTGCGCCGGCCGTTCGATTTTCCGATGCACGGCCTGGGCGGCGCGCCGCGTCTGACGCGCCTCGCGAGCGGCGCGCTCGGCTTGTTGCGGGGCCGCTTTCATCGCGTGCTGGCGGCGCACGGCTGCCGCACCGTCGATCATTTCGCCGGTTTCCAGATGACCGGCCGCCTGGGTTCCGCCGAGCTGATCGCGCTGGCCGCCGTGCTGCCCGAAGGGTCCACCGAGTTGATGTGCCATCCGGGGCATCTGGGCGAAGCCCTCCGCAACGCGCCCACGCGTCTCAAGGAAAGCCGCCAGCGCGAGCTTGCCGCCTTGATCTCGCCCGAGGTGCGCCACGCGCTCAATCGCCACAACATCGAGCTGGTGAATTTCGCCGGCTTGGGCTGACCGTGGGGCGGACGCCCCCGGTCGCGCCCTCGCGCCGATCGTCAACTCTCGATCCGGACGGCATCTCCAGGCCATTTCCGGGTCCCGATCTAAAGTTTTCGCCCATCCCGCCGATGGATGAAACGAGCGTTGACCACCGTGGAACAAGAACTCCAAGTCCTCGTGATAGATTTCCCCGGCGATGCCGTCGGCACTCTGAACATGCTGGCCGATGAGAGCCATGTCTTCAGCACCTGGCGAGCCGGTTCTCTGTTGGAGGCGTTGGATGTGCTTGCCCGCCGCGGCTTCGACATCATCGTGTCCGAACTGAACCTTCAGGATAGCTATGGTTTGAAAACCTTCGAGACCCTGCGCCTGCACACCCGCGACATTCCGATTGTGATCATGACCGCGGCCGGCAACGAGCAATTGGCCTTGTCCGCGGTCGAGCAAGGCGCGCAGGACTACCTGATCAAAGGCAAGGTGACGACCGCCGCGCTGACCCGCGTGATCCGCTACGCCGTGGCCCGCCACAAAGGGAACCACAAAGGTTCGGAGGCAAGCCAGACAGCGGGCAGAGCCATCGGCATATTGGGCGCCAAAGGCGGTGTCGGCGCCACCACCGTCGCCGCCCACTTTGCCATACACATTCGCGAGCAGGCCGCGCGGAAGCAGCCCGGCGAGAAGATCCTGCTCGTCGATCTGGATGCCAACGCATCCTCCACCGCCAACCTGTTCCAGACCAAGCCCCAATTCACGCTGGCCGACGCCGCCACCAATCTGCATCGCCTCGACCGCAAATTCTGGAGCGGCATCGTATCGGAAACCAGATTCGGCGTGGACCTGCTCAATCCTCCCGGCAGCAAGGGCTGCACCGAAATGCCGGCGGCCGAACGGATACGCCACGTCGTGCGTTTTGCCCGCAACCTCTATCCGCTGGTGGTCGTGGATCTCGGCGTGCCAACCATGCTGGCCATGGAAGTCATCCAGGAAACTCGGGACGTCGTTCTGGTGGCGACTCCGAATCTGATGGAAATGATCGAGGCGCGCCGGGCTCTTTGCAGGCTATCCGAAGCGGGTCTGACCGCGGAACACGTCCACCTTCTATGGAATCGCGCCACGCGCCATCAAACCAACGCGATCCACGCCTTCGAAAAGGCCACCGGGCGAAGCGCTGTCCGGACTATCTCCGATTGTTCGGCGGAAATCGAATCCGCCTATAGCG
Organism: Bryobacteraceae bacterium; assembly: GCA_049686695.1. Taxonomy (GTDB): domain Bacteria; phylum Acidobacteriota; class Terriglobia; order Bryobacterales; family Bryobacteraceae; genus Bog-375. The sequence goes on from JBAVIH010000602.1 coordinate 5,967, forward strand.
ACGGGCGGCTTCTCGACCCCCGTCTGCCCTTGCACAGAGAAACCGAGTTGCTGGCGGCCCGGCTGCTCGGCTGCGAAATCGCGCCGCCATCGCGCTCCCTCCTGGCGCTGCTGGCCAACGTGGGGTTTTGGCGCGAGAAGGCGCCGCCGCCTCCGCTGAACGCGGAGAATCCGTCAACGCCCTACTCCCCAACGGCTAGCTCCCAAAAATAGGAAGCCGTCTGAATTATGTTTGGGGCAGGTTGCCAACCTGCGCGCCGATTGTTCACTCGGCGCAGCCGGGCGAAGCCCGGCAGTTCTACTCCCCCCGCCCCAAAGTAGGACATCGGTTTATGTCATCATGCCCCGCCAAGCGCAACAACCCAACGGACGACCCAAACCGATCGCCCGTCCTACCCCAGTCACACGCTATCGCAGACTAACAAGTCCCGTGTTTTGAGTGCCTTGCCGCCTGACGCGCAGCGCGCGTGGCGCTCGCTGCGCTTAACATGCGGACGTGGAAAGAAATACCAAAACCGACCGCGCCACGGCCGTGGTAGCCGCCGCCGCTCACGAGTTCAACGACGAGTTGACCGTGATCCTGAATGCCGTCGCCGAATCGCTGGAAACTCTGCCGCCGGCGCATCCCCTTTATCCCGGTCTGATCGAGGCTCAGTGCGCGGCCCATCGCTGCGCACTGCGAACCGAGGGCATGCTCTGCTTCAGCGCGCGGCGTGGCCTTCGCCCCGCGCCGTCGTGCGCGGAAGCGCTGCTCTGGCCGTGAATAAGCTCTACCCTTTCGCCAGCACCAGGCCCGAGGGCAGCTCTTCGCCGAAGATGCGGCCCAAGGCGCGGTCGTCTTCGGCTTCCCCGTCGAGCACCGCCAGCAAACGCGCGGCGTGGGGCATCGCCTCCAGCTTGCCCCTGATGGTTTGGCGGATGGCCGCCGGCAGGTCGCGTGTGGGGTCGTCGGTGCGGCGGGCCAATGCCGCCAGCGCGTCGCCTGCCGCCGCGATGTGGAGCATCGCTTCCGCCCAGCGCGTCGCCGCGGCCGGCGGCACCGCCAGGTTGATGGGGCCGTAAAAGAGCTGGCGCGCGCCCAGCCGCGAGACGCACCACAGCTCGCTCTCTTTGTAGTCGCCCGCCTTGATGCGCTTGACGAGTGCGTCGCCCAGCTCGGTTTTGGCGCCCAGCGGCAACAATTCCAGGCTGGCGGCCGTGCGCCACATCTCGCGCAGCAGCGCCGCGTTGATGCGCTGCGGTTTCTTGTTACCGCGCGGCAGCAGGAAACCCGACAAGCGCTGGTACACATCGGCCTGCTGATTACGGTTGAGGCCTCCGGCCACGCGGCCCCAGAAGATCCACCAATCGATCTCACACTGCACCTGGTTCGCGTACGCGATGCCGCCCGAATAGAGACGGCGTGCCTGTTCGATGCGGAAATCGTCGCCCGGGTAGCCGAAGCCGGGGCGCAGGCAGAAGCCGGCCAAATTCAACCAGCGGATCTCGAATGCCGGGCTCTTCTTGCGGCCCGCGGCGGCGGCGAGAAAAGCGTCGGCCATCGGGCGGATAGCGGAAAGCGGCCACGAATTCCTGCCCAGCCCCATGGCCTGCTCCAGGCGCGCCGGCAATTCCTCGGGCGGAATCGGCGACTTGGCACTGGGGGCAAAGACTTCCTCGATCAGCGCCAGCGAAGATTGCAACGCCTGCTCGCTGACCACCGCGGCGGCCCTCCGTTCCACCGGTTGCTCGACGGCCTGCTTGCGGAGCTGGAATTCCAGGCTCCAACGATTGTCGCTGACCTTCGATTCGCACCAGGTCTCCAACGTGCCGATTTCGGTGAGCCGCGCGCCCAGCTTGACCGGGATCAACCGCTCCTCGGCTTTTTTGCCGAAGCGGATCACCGCGTGGAGCGGCGCGTGGCGATGGAGCTCGGCGTCTTGGGTGGCGAATTCGACAACGTCGCCCAGCCGGTCGTCGCTGCGAGTGAGCGAGCTGTACAAACGAAACGAGACCGGCCGATTGGCGACCAACTGCAGCGTATCGTTATCGATCTCGATGGCGGTTCCTTCCTCGGCGCCGCGCGGCACCAGGGTCACGGCGGAGAATTTGCCGTCGCGCGGCTCGCCCAGCGCGATGTAATAGGTGCGCGGCAAACCGCCTCGCACCAGCACGCCGCTGCCGGTCGAGCGTACGTAGGAGTAATACGCCGCGCCGCGCGCCACCGCCAGATCCAGCTCGCTGTTCTCGAATATCTCCGGACGCCGGCCGTACCAGCGTCCCACCACGTCCGCCACGCGCTCCCGCAATATGCCCGGAATGAAGAAGCCGCCATTGAAGAGGATGGCGTCCGGCGGCGCCCCGAGCGGCTCCAGGAACGCGTTCAAGTGACGGGTGACGGCGGCATCGGAAACGTAAGGCAGGCCGAGCTCGCGGAACAGGCTGCGGGCCTCCTCTTTGGGCGCCTCGCCGCGTTCGGTGAAGGGCAGAAACCCCTCGAGGGCCAGTTCCAGCGCCTCCTCGCGCCGGATTTCGCTACGCAGCGTTTTGCCGATCAGCGACGAGCCGGACCCGAGCACGGTGATCTCGACCGACGGCAAATCGGGATCGTTCAGCAGCTTCTCCTTGGCGGCCGAGCACTGGCGCCGCAGGCCGCTGCGCTGGCGGATGGAGAGCTTTGCGCCAAGCTTGGTCTCCACCAGCCAGGCCAGCGTCAGATCCAGGTTGTCGCCTCCCAGGAGGAGGTGCTTCCCGACCGCGGTGCGCGTGAAGTTGATCAGGTCGCCCGAGCGCGAAACGCGAATCAGGCTGAAGTCGCTGGTGCCGCCGCCGACGTCGCAGACCAGCACCGTCTGCCCGTCGAAAAGCTTCTTCCGCGACTGCGCCAGGTTGTTCGCGATCCAGGAATAAAAAGCTGCGGCCGGCTCCTCGAGCAGCGTCAGGCGCTCCATTCCGGCGTCCCGCGCCGCCATCACGGTCAACTCGCGCGCCTCTTCGTCGAACGAGGCGGGCACGGTGAGGACGATATCCTGCGCGGCCAGCGGCACGCTCTGCGCCCGGTCCCATTCCTCGCGGAATTTGGCCAGGAAGCGCGCCGACACTTCCACCGGAGAAAGCACGCGGCCGGTTTCCTGCGAATCCCAGGGAAGGATTTTCGCCGTGCGGTCGACGTCCGGATTGGATAGCCAGGATTTCGCCGAGTGCACCAGCCGCGTCGGCACCAGCGCCCCTTGCTCGCGCGCATAGACGCCCACCGGTTGGCCCTCTTCGAGGAAGAGGAACGAGGGCAGCGTGCGGCGCGCTTCCGTCCGTCCGGCGGCGATCAATTGCGGCGTCTCGAAGACGTGGACCGGCGGAAAATCGCGATCCTCCGCCTCGCGCTCGTCGATCCACGCCAGCGCCGAGTTCGTGGTGCCGAGATCTATACCGACTTTCATGGGATGCTATCGGAGCTTCACAACTCCGCCGTCAGTTGAATCGCGCGCGCGACGGGCGAGATCCACTTCTGCCGGCCGTGGCCCGGCAACGTCTTCTCGGTGACCTGGATCACGCCAAACCGCTCCAGAAGTTGCACATCGCGGGTCACTGCGCTTCGGTCCCGCCCCAACCTGCCAGCCAGTACGGTGATCGACCCCGGGTTCTCCTGAACCAGCTTGAGCAGCGTTACGCGCTTCTCCGTCAAGACACTCAGCAGCGACTCCGCATCTTCGAAGGCGATTACCCGGCTGGCCGGGATACGCTCGCCGCGATCGGCCAGCCGGGCAGTCTTCCGGCCGCGCTCCAAGAAGGCTTCCGGGCTCTCCACCCGAATCTCAGTTTTCCGCACGCTTCCTTCCTTTCGCCAGCGCCGTCCATTCCCGATAGAACCGCGCTTCGATCCGCTCGAAACGGTCAAACACAACCTCGCTCACCTCACCCAGGTAGTGGCGATGATGACTTCCGTGGGCGACGTCATAGCCGAGCACCCGGCCATTGTCGCCTGCATAGATCAGCGAATTGACATAAGCGAGGTTGTATCGCACAACCGTGCCCTGGGCATCGGACCAGATTTCGCGACGCATCACGCCGCCTCCCTCCCGCTGGGATACGTAAAGCCGCTCGTCGACGACTTTCCGAACGGCACCAGCCATGATCTATAGTATCACTCCTGGTGAAGACAGCCCTATTCGATCTCGATTTCGGCGGGTGCGATCACGGTGGCGTCTTTGCCGGCCTGGGCGGGTAGATCGATTTTCACCGCTTTCCAACCCTTGTGCCGCAGGATGCCGCCCGAGGGCGGCTTGGCGGGCACGTTGCCGATGAACTTGACGACGCTCGAATCGGCGGAAGGCGCTTTGGCGAAGGTTCCCTCGACACCATCGATCACCGGTTCCAGCGCGACTGCGCGCCGCAGCGAATCGCGGCACTGGTCGTGCAACTCGCGGACGGCGGCGCCAATCTGGTCGTCGGAATACGCGGCGATGTCTTCCATCAGGAAATCCACCAGGCGCGCATCGCGTTGCAGAATGGCGAGAAGCTGCAAAGCGCCATCCGATACGCGGACGGCGGGTGCCGCGGCGGGTGCGGCCTTGGGCGCGGCGGAGGACTTTGACGCGGCGGCGGCGCGCCGCGTCAAATGTAACCCGTTCAGCACGCCGTCGGACAGCGTCCCTGAAAACAAGATGTTGAAAAACGAGCGGAAGGCAAGAACAATGCGGCTCACTGTGGCTCCAGAGTTTCAGGATAGCTGAGTTTCCGCCGCGAAGCCCTACCGTGGACAGGCCATCGCCTTTGTGGCCTGTCGCCGGCAAGCGGATGACAGGCACAAACCGATCGCCTATCCCACCCGCCTCAGCCGCGGCCGAGCAGGCCCAACGCGGCGGCGGTGACGCGGTCCGCCGTAAAGCCGAAGTGCTGTAGCAACTCGACGCCGGTCGCGGACCCGCCGAAGCGATCCAGGCCGATGATCACGCCTTCGTCCCCGGCGTAGCGGCTCCAGCCGAGCGTGGCGCCGGCCTCGACGGTCACCCGCTTGCGGATCGCCTTGGGCAGCACGCTCTCGCGATACGCCGCTTCCTGCTTCTCGAAGAGCTCCCAGCTCGGCAGGCTCACCACACGCGCCCGCACCCCTTGGACCGCCAGTTTCTCGCGGGCCTGGACGCACAGCGCCACTTCCGATCCGGTGCCGATCAGGATCACGTCCGGCGCGCCGTCCGCGGCCTCCGCCAGAATGTAGCCGCCGCGCGCCGCATCGGCATCCTTGGCGTTGCTCCGGTCCAGGTGCGGCACGGTTTGCCGCGTCAACACAATCAGCGACGGGCCGTTGTGCGCGACCGCGAAAGCCCAGGCTTCGGCGGTCTCGGTGGGATCGGCGGGCCGTAGCAGGGTGAGACCCGGTATCGCGCGCAGGCCGGCCATTTGTTCCACCGGCTCATGCGTGGGGCCGTCCTCCCCCACGCCGATGCTGTCGTGGGTGAAAACGTAGATCACGCGCAACTGGCTCAGCGCGCCGAGGCGAATGGACGGCTTCATGTAATCGGAAAACACCATGAAGGTGGCGCTGAACGGCAGCACGCCGCCGTGCGCCGCCATGCCGTTGACCGCCGCGCCCATGGCGTGCTCGCGCACCCCGAAAGCCACGTTGCGTCCGCCGTAACCCCACTCGCCGCCCACCGCGCCCTGCGTGCCGGGGCCTTCTTCCTCGGGCGGCTGGAAGTCGCCCAGCCCTTTGAGCGCCGTTTCGGTGGATGGATTGAGATCGGCCGAGCCGCCCATCAGGTTGGGGATGCGCTGCGCCAGCGCGTTCAAAGCCAGCCCGCCGGCCACGCGGGTGGCGATGGCCTTATCGCCCGGCTTCCATTTCGGCAGACCGGCCGCCCAGTCCTCGGGCAGCTTGCCGGCGATCATCATTTCAAGTTGGGCCGCCTCGGCGGGGTAATCGTTGCGATAGGCCTCGAAGCGGCTCTGCCAGCCCTGCTGCGCTTTGGCGCCCCGGTCCACGGCCGTGCGGAACTGTGCGAGCGCTTCGGGCGGGATGAAAAACTTGTCCGTGGTCGGCCAACCAAGCGCCTTCTTGGTGGCCAGCAATTCGTCTTCGCCCAGGGGCGCGCCGTGCGAGGCGAAGCTGTCCTGCTTCTTGGGGCTGCCGTAGCCGATGTGCGTGCGCACCAGGATCAGCGAGGGCCGGCTGTCGGCCTGCGCTTCGGCAATGGCGGCGGCGATTTCGGCCGTGTCGTTGCCATCCGTCACCGGGCGCGTGTGCCAGCCATACGCGTCGAAACGCTTGGCGACGTCTTCGGTGAAGATCAAGCCCGTCGCGCCGCCCAGCGAAATGCGGTTGTTGTCGTAAAGGTAAATCAGCTTGCCCAGCTTCAGGTGGCCGGCCAGCGATGCGGCTTCCTGGGTGATGCCTTCCATCAGGTCGCCATCGCCGCAAATGGCGTAGACGCGATGGTCGATGATGCTGTGTCCCGGGCGGTTGAAGCGCGCCGCCAGCCACGCCTCGGCGATCGCCATCCCGACGCCGTTGCCGAAACCCTGGCCCAGCGGACCGGTGGCCACTTCCACGCCGGCCGTGTGGCCGCGCTCGGGATGGCCCGGCGTCTTGCTGCCCAGCCTGCGGAAGCGCTTCAGCTCATCGAGCGGCAGGTCGTAGCCGGTCAGATGCAGCAGGCTGTACAGCAACATGGAGCCGTGGCCGGCGGAAAGAATGAAGCGGTCGCGATCGAACCAGTTCGGATCGTGGGGGTTGTGCTTGAGGAACTGCGTCCACAGCGTGAAAGCCATCGCGGCCGCGCCCATCGGAAGGCCGGGGTGCCCCGAGTTCGCATTCTGAATCGCGTCCGCGGCAAGGATGCGGATGGTGTTGATGCACAGGTCGTCGAGTGTAGTTGTGGCGGTCAAGGGAATGATTCCTTTCGTGCGAAATCCTATCTTACGACGCGGCGGGCAGGGCACGCTTTAGCTTGCCTTAAACTGGAATTGAATGAACCTGCTCATCCCGAATCTCGGCTCGACGTCGCTCAAGTATCAGATTCTCGAAATGCCCGGCGAAGCGGTGCTGGCCAAGGGCAAACTGGAGCGCGTGACGGACTACTCGGGCGCGCTCGCGCAAATCGCCACCGCGGGCATCCCGATCGATGCCATCGGGCTCAAAGCCGTGCACGGCGGGCCGGATTACCGCGGAACGTTCCTGGTGGATGCGAGCGTGCTGGCGGCCATGCGGCGCTACCTGGCGGCGGCGGCTCTCCACAACGCGATCTACCTGGCCGCCATCGAGGGGTTCGAGAAAGCCATGCCCGGCCTGCCCATCGTGTGCGCCTTCGAGCCCGAGTTTCATGCGACCATGCCCGAGCACGCGCGTCTCTACGGCGTCCCCGCCGACTGGCGCGAGGAGGGCGTCGTCAGGTACGGGTTTCACGGCGCCTCGCACCAGTTCATCGCCGGCCGCGTGCGCGAGATGCTGGGCCGCAATCCGAAACTGGTGAGTTGCCACCTGGGCGGCAGCTCATCCATCTGCGCCATCGTCGACGGGCATTCGATCGACACCACGATGGGATTTTCGCCGCAATCGGGATTGGAGAACTCGACGCGCTCCGGCGACGTGGACGTGTTCGCCGTGCTCTACATGATGGAGCGCCGCGGCTGGACGGTGGAGGAAGTGCGCCGCCAACTGGCGCAGGCGAGCGGCCTGGCCGGGCTTTCCGGCATTGCCGGTGGCGACGTGCGCGACCTGGAAGCCGCCGCCG